>JBIKOJ010000086.1:0-20719 GCA_044358135.1 Acetobacteraceae bacterium
CTCTCAGGATCACCGATCCTGAGAGACACCCCCCTCTGCCGTTGGGCAAAAGTGATGTGGGTCCAGGGACCTCAGGTCCCTGGCGGGTCCAGGGCAGAGCCCTGGCCTTGTCTTCCTTTACCGCCCGCGCAGCGTCACCCCGTTCGGATACCGCGCCTTGTATTCGCCCACCGCGGTTTCCATCGTCACGAAGTTCGCGCCCTCACGCTTCAGCACGTCGATCATGTGCTCCAGCATGAACATCCGGTGCCCGCGCCCGATCACATGCGGATGGAACGTGTAGGTCAGGATGCCCCAGTCGTAGTACTTCTTCATATACTTGAACTCGTTCACGAAATTCTCGATCACGAGCCGTGCGTTCATGCCACCGGGCAGGATGCCCTGCGGCGAGCGCGAGTATTCGAAGTGCGGATGGTCATCCAGCGCCCAGGAGATCGGCATTTCCACCAGCGGGGTATCGGGCCCGAACTCCAGCGGCTCCAGCAGCTCGATCCGGTCGCCCTTGCGCGCCTGGTAGGGGATGTAGTCGTGCCCCATCATGGAGCTGTCGTACACGAAGCCATGCTTCATCAGCAGGTCCACGGACACATCGCTCAGGTCCCACGCCGGCGAGCGATAGCCGCGCGGCGCCTTGCCGGTCAGGCGCATGATGCTCTCATTGCCCCGGATCAGCTCCTGCTCCTCGCCTTCGGGCCCCAGGGTCGAAGGCACGCGATGCGTCCAGCCATGGTTGCCGATCTCGTGGCCCGCGGCATGCACTGCCGCCACGCAGGAAGGATAGCTGTCGATCGTATGCCCCGGAATGAACCA
The DNA here is from genome assembly GCA_044358135.1 of Acetobacteraceae bacterium. Lineage (GTDB taxonomy): Bacteria > Pseudomonadota > Alphaproteobacteria > Acetobacterales > Acetobacteraceae > CAMDGX01. The sequence goes on from JBIKOJ010000086.1 coordinate 811, forward strand.
GGTGGTTGGAATGCGCTGCTCGTTCAGCAGCCGCAGGATGCGCTGCGCCGCCGGAATGCCGAAATCGCCCCGGCTGATCAGCGTGGGCGAGGTCTGCCCGCGAGAGATCGCGGACGAGGTGTTGTCGTGGTCAAAGGTCAGGCAGACAAACAGGTCAGCCATGAGATACTCCTAGATCGTGGCAGGGATAGGATCTACTCAAGAAAGAAAGCAGGTTCTTTTTTGAAAAAAAGAACCAAAAAACTTTTGTGACTCCGCTCGCCGTCTAGCCCCAGCGCAAAGTCATAAAAGTCTTTTTGCTTCTTTTTCTTCAGAAAAAGAAGGTTCTTGCTCCCTCCCATCGCGCTCACCCCTCGGGCTGCGCGCGGTATCGTGTGGTCAGCCAGCCGCCATCCACCACCAGCACCTGGCCAGAGATGAAGGCGGCGTCGTCAGACAGCAGGAAGGCGGCGGCCGCGGCGATATCGTCCGGCTGCCCGTTGCGGCCCAGCGGGGTCATGTCCGTCATCTGCCCGCGGAACCATTCACTCTCGGCGATGCGCTTTTGCGTCATGCCGGTCTCGATCAGCCCAGGCGCGATCGCGTTCACGCGAATGCCGCCGGGCCCGTAATCCGCCGCCATCTGCCGCGTCAGCCCCGCCACGCCCGCCTTGGCGGCGGCATAGGCGGCCGTGCCGGGAAAGCCGATCATCCCGAAGATGGAGGCCACGTTCACGATCGCCCCGCCCGTCTTCATCACCGCCACGGCGGCGCGCGAGAAGCGGAACACCGCGCGCAGGTTCACCGCCAGGTGCGCGTCGAAGGCGTCGTCATCGGTCAGGTCGGCGCGCTTGGACCCGCCCACGCCGGCATTGTTCATCAACAGGTCCAGCGTGCCGAACCGCGCCACCGCGCCCCCGATCACCGCCGTCGGCGCGTCAGAGGCCGCCACATCGGCCTGCACGGTCTCAATGGGCGTGCCCTGCGCCGCGGCCAGCGCGGCCGTCTCGGCCAGCCCTTCCGCCGCCCGGTCGGCCGCCAGCACCCGGCAGCCCTCGCGCGCCAGCCGCAACACGGTGGCCCGGCCGATGCCGCTCGCCGCCCCCGTCACCACCGCCGCCTTGCCCGACAGACCCTGCATGCCGCCTCCAGCCATTCGCCCGGCCAGGATCGTGTCTCCGCCGCGCCGTGTCAAAGCGCCGCCGCCAGAAAAAAATCCTTGCCATCCACCGACGGTTCAGTTATTAATACCAACATGCACCAGCACCCCGCAACCCAGGCCCAGTCCGCCGCTCAGAAGGCCCCGCGTCCCCACGGCAGTGCTGCGTCCGCGGTGGAAGTGCTGCTGCTGGTCCTGCTGCAGGCCCTTGTCGCGGTCCTGCTGGCCGCCGCCACCACGCCCGCCAAGGGCAGCGGGGCAGGGCGGTCGGGCGTCTCCACCCACCGCGCCACCCTGCGCCTCATCACGCTCGTCCTGCGCCTGCTCGCCCGCGCCCATCGCCGCGGCGCCATCTCCGCACGCGCGGTCCTGCCGCGCCGCCTGCGCCCGGCCATCGGCGAATTGCAGGTCATCATCGCCCTCATCCACGGCCGCCGCCCGCGCCCCCGCCCGCGCCCCGCCGCCATGCCCCCCTCCCGCCCCCGCCGCGCCCGCGGCCCTCCGCCATCCCTCTCCCGCGGAATCGCCGCCAATCCGCATCGCACACGCTTGTCCAAAATGTTACGATTACAGAACAAAAATCCTGCCGGAAACGTGACCCACCCCATCCCCGGCCCCCTCGCCCAGGGTTGTCGGCACGGGAATCTGCGCGCAAACTACCCGCGCGCGTCGGGCCACTCCGAGAAGGTTGCCCACGACAACGCAACATGAACATGGGTGTGGAAACAGGATGAGCATCAAGGGACAAGGGTACATCGTGGGAGCTTTCGAGCACCCCACGCGAAAAGCCCCCGATTTGTCGGTCGCGCAGATTCACGCCGAAAGCGCCGCCGGCGCCCTGGCTGACGCGGGCCTCACCAAGGACGATATCGACGGCTATTTCTGCGCCGGTGACGCCGCAGGCATGGGCCCGATCTCCGTCGTCGACTACATGAACCTGCGCCTCAGCTGGCTCGACAGCACGGACGTGGGCGGCACCTCCTATATCGGCGCCGTCGGCCACGCCACCGCCGCCATCATGGCCGGCAAGTGCAACATTGCCCTCATCACCCTCGGCGGCCGCCCGCGCTCCGAAGGCGTGCAGACCGGCACCGGCCAGCGCGCCGGCAACCCCCAGGTCGCCGACAGCCCGTGGGAGAGCCACTTTTCCCCCGCCACGACCAACGTCTACGGCATGGTCGCCGCGCGCCACATGCATGAATACGGCACCACCAGCGAACAGCTCGCCTGGATCAAGGTGGCCGCCTCGCACCACGCCCAGTGGAACGAGCACGCCATGCTGCGCAACGTGGTCACCGTGGAGGAGGTCGTGAACTCCCCGATGGTCTCCACCCCGCTGCACCGCCTCGATTGCTGCGTCATCTCCGATGGCGGCGGCGCCCTGATCGTCACCCGCCCCGAAATCGCCAAGACGCTGAAGCGTCCGCTGGTGAAGGTGCGCGGCCATGGCGAAAGCTGGAAGGGCCAGATGGGCGGTGACGTCGATCTCTCCTACTCCGGCGCCCGCTGGTCCGGTGCCTCCGCGTTCGCCGAAGCCGGCGTGAAGCATGCCGACATCAAGTACGCCTCGATCTACGACAGCTTCACCATCACCGTGCTGATGCAGCTGGAAGACCTCGGCTTCTGCGAAAAGGGCCAGGGCGGCAAGTTCGTCGCCGACGGCAACCTGATCTCCGGCGTCGGCAAGCTGCCCTTCAACACCGATGGCGGCGGGCTCTGCAACAACCACCCGGCCAACCGCGGCGGCATCACCAAGGTGATCGAAGCCGTGCGCCAGCTGCGCGGCGAAGCCCACCCCAAGGTCCAGGTGCCGAACTGCGACATCGCGCTCGCCCACGGCACCGGCGGCCTCCTCGGCAGCCGTCACGGCTCCTCCACGCTGATCCTCGAGAGGGAGTAAACCACCATGGGTATCATGGAAGACCGCAAGATGCCGCCGAACTGCACCAACCCGGAAAGCGACCCGTTCTACGCGGCCGCCGAGGAAGGTAAGTTCATGATCCGCCGCTGCACCTCCTGCAAGAAGGCGCATTGGTACCCCCGCGCCGTCTGCCCGTTCTGCTTCGGCAGCACGGAGTGGGAGCAGGCTTCGGGCGAGGGCACGATCTACAGCTTCTCGACCATGCTGCGTTCCAACTTCACCATGGCCTATGTCACGCTGAAGGAGGGCCCGACCATGATGACCAACATCATCAAGGCCGACCCCGAACAGCTCAAGATCGGCGGCAAGGTGAAGGTGGTGTTCGTACAGACCGACGCCAACAAGGTTCCCTGCTTCGAACCAGCCTGACGTTCGTCTGATCTTCGAGGATCAAGGCCGGGGCGCCCGCAAGGGCGCCTCGGTTTCGTTTCAAGCGCCAGCCGCCAGCCCGATCAGCCGCTCCGTCAGCCGGTACGCCAGCAGGAACCCCGGCACCGGCAGGCATTCGTGCCGCGAGTGGAAGTTGAACCCACCCGTAAAATAGTTCGGCGTCGGCACCCCGCGCGCCGACAGTGCGGAGCCGTCCGTGCCGCCGCGCAGCGGGAAGATACGCGGCGTGATCTGCAGTTCCTTGAAGCCGCGTTCCATCAGCTCCAGGCAGCGCCGGTCATTGCCCAGGCTCTCGGCGATGTTGGCGTACACATCCTCGATCTCGACCTTCAGCTTCGCCTTCGGGAACTTCGCCTGCGTCGCCGCCACATGCGCCCGCACCTTCTCCTTGCGCGCCTCCAGCCCGGCCTTGTCGAAATCGCGCAGGTTGATCTTCACCGTCGCGGTGGCGGAGTTGTTGGCCATGGAGGTGATGTAGCAATAGCCCTCCCGCCCCTCGGTATGCTCCGGCGTATCCAACGGATCGAAGCGGTTGATCAGGTCCGCGGCCACCAGCACCGGGTTCACCATGATGCCCTTGGCGTTGATCGGATGGGCGGTGACGCCCTCGATCTCCACCGTGGCGCTGGCGGCGTTGAAGGTCTCGAAGATGAACTCGCCCACCTCGCAACTGTCGATCGTATAGGCGAAATCGACCGGAAAGCGCGCGAGGTCCATCACCTTGGCCCCGCGCAGCCCGATCTCCTCATCCGGCACGAAGGCCAGCACGATGTCGCCATGCCTGGGCTTCTCGGCCACCAGGCGGTGCGCCAAATCCATCAGGATTGTCACCGCCGCCTTGTTGTCCGCCCCCAGCACGCTGGTGCCATCGGTCAACAGCAATTCCTGCCCCTTGTAAGGCAGGTATTCCGGATGCTCCGCCTCGCGCATCCAGAGGTCCTGCGCTGCGTTCAGGCAGATATCGCCGCCGGTCCAGACCACGCGCTGCGGCTTGATGTCGGGCGAAAGCCCCACATCCACCGTATCCACATGCGCGCAGAACCCCATGCGCGGTGCGCCGGGCGTGTTGCCAGGAATGCGGGCGGTGAGGCAGGCGTGCTCGTCCAGGTGGATCTCCGTGATCCCCAGCGCCTCAAGCTCCTGCTTCAGCAGCTTCACCATGTCCCACTGGCCTGGCGTGCTGGGCACGGTGGTGGCCTTGGCATCGCTCTGGCTGGTCACCGCCAGGTAGCGGAAGAACCGCGCGATCAGCCGCTCGGCGGTCGTGGAATCGTCCTGCGTCATCGTCTCGCCTCTCCTAACCCAGCCGCTTCATGATGCGCGCCCAGTCGGCAATCGCATGCTCCTGGCCCGGCACCACCTGGATGGTGAACTCGGTGTAGCCGGCGTCGCGCATGTTCGCGATGCGCTCGGTCAGCTGCGCCTCGGTGCCGGTGAAGGTCATCTCGCGGATCAGGTCGCCGGTCACGAAGCGCCGCTCGCTGTCCTTCACCGCCATCAGGTGCCCGGTGTGGTTCTCCAGATACCGGGCATCCGCCGGCTCGAAACTCTTGGCCAGCTCCACATACCCCGCCACCGCATCGGCGACGCTGGGTGGCACCGGGGAGGTATTGGGCAGCCCGGCTAGCGCCGCATCCGCCGCCCGGTGCAGCAGCACCGCTGCGCGCGGCCCGGCCTGTGCCATGGCGCGCGGCGAATCGAACCCTTCGCCCTCGCCCAGCACGCAGCCCAGCGCGAAGCCGGTGGCGATCAGGTCGGCCCGCGCCCGCCCGGCCTTGGCCCAGGTCTCGTGCATGCCGCGCAGCCAGCCGATCGTGCTCGCCTCGTCGCCCACGAACGCCATCCAGCCGGCGCCGAGCCTGGCCGTCAGCGCCTGGCCGCGGGGGCCATAGGCGGAGATGTGCAGCGGGATGGGATCGGTGGTGTTGATCAGCCCGAGCTCCGGGTTGAGGAAGCGGATCTTGCGGCGCTCCCCCTCGATCACCGTCTCCACCGTCTCGCGTCGCAGCAGCGCCTGCACCACGCGGATATAGTCCTCCATCTCCTTCATCGGCACCGCGCCCAGCCCCATGGCGCGCCGCGCGGTGAAGCCGGTGCCGATGCCGAAATCGATCCGCCCGGGGGCGAGCTTGTTCAAGGAGGCAAAGGCATTGGCCGCCACCGCAGCAATGCGGTTGGAGGGCACCAGCACCCCAGTGCCGAGCCGGATACGGCTGGTCTTCACCGCCGCAGCCCCCATCGCCACGAAGCAATCCGCACTCAGCATCTGGGTGTCGTAGAACCAGGCCGAGGCGAACCCCAACTCCTCCGCCGCGGCGGCGACCTTCCAGGAATCCGAATCGGTGGGGATGGCGATGCCGAACTGCATGGGTGTTCCTCTGGCGCGTTTGCCGCCATCGATCCGCCATGCGCGGGCGGGATGCAAGTGGGGTCGCTATTCGCGCGCTGGTCCGGCGGTGATGCGGGCGATCAGCGCGTCCTCCGCGGCCTGGTCGGGCGGCGCCAGGGGGCGGCTGGCCACAAGGGCACGGGTCTTGCGCATCTGGTCCATGTAGGTGCGGCACATGGAGCACAGCGCCAGGTGCAGCCGCAGCCGGAGCCGGCGGGGCAGGGGCAGGTCGCCCTCCATCAGGCGGGAGGCGTCTTCGGTCAGGTCGCGGCAGCGGAGCAAGGCGGCCTCCCCAATGGCTGTAACGTCATCGCCTCTCGACGCGTATACCCCAACATCTGTTACACATCATTCCTGTTAAGGCACGGCGCATCCATGGACGACCGCGAGTTCGACCAGCCCGAGTTCCTCGCCCGCCTGCGCGCCGGCGAGGAAGCCGCCTATCGCCGCCTGGTGCGGCGCTTCCATGCCGCCCTGGTGGGGGTGGCCGCCAGCATCATCGGCAGCCGCGCCCAGGCGGAGGAGGTGGTGCAGGACACCTGGATCGCCGTGCATGGCGGCATCGCCCGCTTCGAGGGCCGGTCCTCGCTGGCCTCCTGGATCTACACCATCGTGCTGAACCGCGCCCGCACCCGCATCGGCAAGGAAGGCCGCCTGGTGGGCCTGCCTTCGGTGCTGGACGGCGCGCAGGGCGAGGAACGCGCGGTGCCGGCCAGCGCCTTCCGCCCGGACGGGCATTGGGCCGAGGCGCCGCGGCTGTGGGATGTGCTGGACCCCGAGCGCGTGGTGGGCGGGCGCCAGCTGTGGGAGCATGTGCAGGAGGCGATCGAGACGTTGCCGGCCGGCCAGAAGGCGGTGCTGGTGATGCGCGACATGGAAGGGATGCCCGGCGAGGAGATCTGCGCCCTGCTGCAGATCACGCCCGAGAACCAGCGCGTGATGCTGCACCGCGCCCGCGCCCGCATCCGCGCCGCAATCGACCGCGTGACGGCCCCTTCCGCCGATCGGACGCAGCCCGCCGCGCCCGCGGCAACGCGCCGCCGCGGCGGTGTTGCCACGCGGCTGGCCGTGGCCGTGCGGCGGCTCGTGGCATGGGTGGCTTGCCCGCAGGCGCAGCCGGCGTAGTCTGGCGGGCCTAAGGGGCGGCCAAGGAGTTCAGAGCCATGAAACCACGCATTGCCTTCATGGGCGCGGGTGCCGTCGGCGGCTATGTCGGTGGCCACCTGCACCGCGCCGGCCACGACGTGACGCTGATCGACGCCTGGCCGGAGCATGTGGAAACCGTGCGCGCCAAGGGCCTGCACCTGACCGGCATGACGGCGGAGGAGAATGTGGTGGCCCAGCCGCCGATCCTGCACCTGACGGAGGTGCAGGATTTCAGCAAGCAGCGGCCGATCGACATCTGCTTCATCTCGGTGAAGTCCTACGACACCGAATGGGCAACCATGATGATGAAGCAATATCTCGCTCCCGGAGGCTTTATGGTCTCCTTGCAGAATTGCATCAATGAGGAACGCATCGCGAACGTTGTAGGCTGGGGCAGGGTGGTTGGCTGCATCGCCGCTGCCATTTCGGTGGACATGTTCGAGGCCGGCAAGATCCGCCGCACGGTGCCGAAGGGCGGCGCGAACCACACCGTGTTCCGCGTGGGCGAGGTGCATGGCCGCGTCACGCCGCGGGCGGAGGGGATCGCGGAGATGATCGCGGGCATCGACAGCGTGAAGGTGACGCAGAACCTGTGGGGCGAGCGCTGGTCCAAGCTGTGCCTGAACGGCATGCGCAACGGCGTATCGGCGGCCACCGGCCTGGGCGGCAACGATATCGACCGGCATGACGCGATCCGCCGCTTCTCCATTCGCCTCGGCGGCGAGGCGGTGCGGGTGGGCCAGGCGCTGGGCTACCAGCTGGAGAAGATCGGCAAGCTGGAGCCGGAGAAGCTGGCCCTGGCCAGCGAAGGCAACGCGGCGGCGCTGGAGGAGGTGGAGGCGATCATGCTCGCCGGCACCAATGCCGCCGCCCGCAGCGACCTGCAGCGCCCCTCCATGGCGCAGGACATGCTGAAGGGCCGCCGCACCGAGATTTCCTTCATGAACGGCTTCATCGCTGAGAAGGCCGCCGAGATCGGCAAGCCCGCCGGGGCCCATGTGCGGCTGACGGAGCTGGTGCAGGCGATCGAGCGCGGGGAGAAGCAGCCCTCGCCCGATCACCTGATGTCATGAGCGCGCCGGTTCGCTTCTTCGAGGATTTCGCGCCCGGCCTGGTGCTGGAGGGCGGCGATTTCGAGATGACCGAGGCGGAAATTCTCGATTTCGCCCGGCGCTACGATCCGCAGCCATTCCACCTGGACCACGATGCCGCGAAGGCCTCGATGTTCGGGGAGCTGGTGGCCTCCGGCTGGAACACCGCTTCGGTGGCGATGCGGCTGATGGTGGACCATTTCTTCGGCGGCGGCGGATCCATGGGCTCGCCGGGGATCGACGAGCTGCGCTGGTCGCGCCCGGTGCGGGTGGGCGACCGGCTGCGGCTGCGCGCCACGGTGGAGGAGGCGCGGCTTTCCAAGAGCAAGCCCGACCGGGGGCTGGTGCATTTCCGCACGGAGGTGCTGAACCAGGCGGGCGAGGTGGTGATGAGCATGCGCGGCATGGCGTTCTTCCGGAGCCGCGCGGCGGCATGATCGGCCACGGGACGTTGGGCGTTCCAGGCGCGATCATCGACGAAACTTCGGCGACGTGACAGGCGACGCCCGTCTTTTGCGCGAAGGCCGATGATGTCGGCATCGATGCCCAGAAACCTCGTGATGGGACTGTGCACCGGATACGGTTTCGACGTGATCGAGGCGTTCGTTGCCTCGCTGTTCCACCACGTCGAGAACGTGGATCTCTGCCTGTTCTCCCGGGATATGGCTGCGGCCTTCGGGAGGGCGGTGGCCCGGTTCGGCATTCTCCTGCGCGACCCCGGCCCGTATCTCACGGCCGGCGTTCATCCGATGATCGGCCGGTTCCGGATGTTCCGGGATTTCCTGGAGGAGCACGGCCAGGACTACGGACAAGTGCTGCTGACCGATGTTCGCGACGTGCTGTTCCAGGATGATCCGTTTGCGATTCCGCGGCCGCGGGAGGTCTCCTTCGCGGCGGAGGATGTGCTGATCGGGGCGAACGAGCTGAATGCCATGTGGGTGCGCGCCGTAGCAGGGGACGCTGTTCTGCGCGAAATCTCCCACTGCGTGGTGTCGTGTGCGGGGACCACGATCGGGTCAACCGCGGGGATCCGGGCCTATCTGGACCAGATGTGCACGCTGTTCGACCAGATGGGGTTCGATCAGGCGCGCAACTACGACCAGGGCGTGCACAACGTGCTGGTGTCCAGGATCCAGCCCGAATGGGGAGTGCTGGACACCGACGACCGCATCGTGGGAACCGTTGGTTGCACATCGGCAGATCGCGTGGCAATCGTCGAAGGGGCTATCCTCGTCGATGGCCGCAGACCGGCTGTGGTCCATCAGTGGGATCGGCACAGGGACATGGTGAAACTGACAGAGACGGATCCAAGGTTTCGCGTGCACCCCACTCTTCGCCCGCTTTCGCGCCGGGCGCTGGACGATATCTTTTCGGCCCCTGCCGGCGACCAGGCCCGTGGCATGGCGTCCGGCATCGCCACCGGCGAGGCGGTGGAGGTGGCGCTGCCGCCGCTGCGCCTGGGGGCGCGGATGCTGTCCCAACTGCCGCCGCAATCCGTGCCCGGCAATCTGGCATGGGCCGATGCGCGTTTCCGCAGCGTCACGCCCTGGGTGTGCGCCTTCTCCGATGTGCTGGTGCACGGCGATGGCGGCATCGTCGCCGGGCGCGGCTTCGTGGTGGAGGACACCATGCTGCACGTCGTGTCGGAGCGGCAGGGCTGGGTGGAGCATGGCGGCGGCGTGATGCTGATGGCGCAGGGCGAGCCCGAGCGGCTCGGCGGCACCTGGCTCAGCCTGCTCTGCGGCAGCCACTGGAACCACTACCATTGGCTGCTGGACGGGATCGGCCGGCTGGCGGCGGTGGATGCGGCGACGATGGCCCAGGTGGACGGCATCCTGGTGCCGGAGGGGCTGGGCCCGGTGGCGGAGGAGGTGCTGGCGCTTTCCGGCATCACGCGCTGGCGCGAGGTGCGAACGGTCGGTCCGCAGCAGACGCTGGCGGTGGACCGGTTGCTGGTGCCATGGCGCATGGCCGACGGGTTCTGGCCGCATCCGGATTTGCAGCGTTTCCTGGATGGGCTGGTGCCGGAGATGCCGTACAACCCGGACTTCCCCGCCCGCATCTGGATCGACCGCCGTGGCGCCACGAATCGGCCCCTTGCGAACGAGGCGGAGCTGATCGGCTTCCTGGAGGGCGCCGGCGTGGTGCCGGTGCAGTTGGAGACAATGACCCTGGTGGAGCAGGCCGGGCTGTTCCGCCAGGCCGAGCTGGTGGTGGCGCCGCATGGGGCGGGGCTGGCGAACCTGGTGTTCGGCCGCGCGCCCTGCGCGGTGATCGAGCTGGTGATGGACCGCTACCAACATTGGGGCTTCCGCCGCCTCGCGGCACTCGCCGGGCTCGATTACGACTGCGTCGTGGGCCAGGCGCTGCCGGGGCAGACGGCGGGGTGGGAGCATGATCTGCGCTGGGCGGTGGCGCCGGCGCACCTGCATGCCGCGCTGGCGGCCGTGTTGGCGGCACCCCGGGCGGGCTGAGCCGAATTCGGGCCCGAGGGGGCTGGACAGCGGGCGGTTGTTGCGGTGGGCTAGCGCCGCGCCCGCAACGCCGGAGACCGACGATGGACATCACCCCGCACCAGCTCCAGGCCCGCCGTGACCAGGCGATGGGGGCTGGCACGCCGCTGTTCTACAACGAGCCGCTGCACCTGGTGCGCGGCGAGGGCGTGTATCTCTACGATCCCGCCGGGCGGCGCTACGTGGACATGTACAACAACGTGCCCTGCGTCGGGCATGCCAACCCCGCGATCGTGGAAGCGATGGTGCGGCAGCAATCCACGCTGAACGTGCACAGCCGCTACCTGCACGAGGGCATCGTTGAGTTCTGCGAAAAGCTCGCCGGGCTGCACAAGGGCAAGAACACCGCCGGGCCGATCGAGAGCGTGATCGTTTCCTGCTCCGGCACCGAGGCGAACGAGGTGGCGCTGCGCATGGCGCGCTTTGCCACCGGCAAGCAGGGGATCATCTGCACCGACGGGACCTATCACGGCAATTCCGAGCTGGTCTCCAAGCTCACGCGCCTGTCGCTCGGCAGCAACGCGGTGCCGGATGTGCGCAGCTTTCCGTTCCCCGAGACCTACCGGCCGATCCAGCCGGGGCTCTCCGGCGCGGAGCTGACCGATGCCTATCTGGCCAAGCTGCAGGCGGCGATCGACAGCCTGAAGGCCAGCGGCGAGGGCTTCGCGGCGCTGATCCTGTGCTCGATCCTGGCCAATGAGGGGCTGCCGGAAATCCCCGAGGGCTTCATGGCGAAGGCCAGCGACCTGGTGCACCGCAATGGCGGGCTGGTGATTTCGGACGAGGTGCAGGCCGGCTATGCCCGCCCGGGCAAGTGGTGGGGCTATGAGGTGACGGGCTTCAAGCCCGACATCGTGGTGACCGGCAAGCCGATGGGCAACGGCCTGCCGCTGGCGGCCACCGCGGCGAGCAAGGAACTGGTGGATATCTTCCGCGCCCGCACGCGCTACTTCAACACCTTCGCCTCCAGCCCGCTGCAGGCCGCCGTGGGCAGCGCGGTGATCGACTACATCGAGAATGAAGGGCTGGTGGCCTCCGTGGCCGAGGTGGGCGCGCATATGAAGGCGAGCCTGAAGGCGCGCGCCGGTGCCCATCCGGGGATCGGCGATGTGCGCGGCGTGGGCCTGTTCATCGGCGTGGAGATGGTGAAGCCGGATGGCTCGGCCGATGTGGAAACCACGGTGGAGGTGGTGAACCGGCTGAAGGACAAGGGCTTCCTGACCAGCAATGCCGGCATCTTCCGCAACGTGGTGAAGATCCGCCCGCCGCTGGTGTTCAAGCGCGAACACGCCGACGCCTTCCTGGTGGCGTGGGACGAGGTGATCGCCGCCCTGCCGAACTGAGCCGGGTAGGCCCCTAGAACGACAGCGCGTTGAAGGCGTTCACCAGCTTGCTGGTGAGTGCGGAGAAGGTGCTGGCGATGGTGAGGGCCAGGACACCGGCGATGACGCCGTATTCCATGGCGGTGACGCCCTTGCGGTCGGCGCGAAGCGCCGCAAGGCGGTGGGCTCGGTTCAGCATGGTCACTCCGATCCTGCCCTGAAGCGCGACAACGCACGGTTGCACAAGCCGCTGCCGGGCACAGGCCGTAATCTAGAAGCAAGAACTTACAGAAAGCCTACACCGGGCAGGGTGTCCTGCTCCGGCAACGCGGTGCGCAGCGGCAGCACGATGGGCTTGCCATCCGGCCCCGGCTGGATCGCCGCCTCCACGCCGTAGGCGATGCGCAGCAGGCTGGGGGTGAGCACCTCATCGGGCGTGCCCGTGGCCAGCAGGACGCCTTCGTGCAGCAAGGCGAGGCGGCCGGCGAAGCGGGCGGCGGCGTTGAGGTCGTGCAGCACGGCGATGGTGGTGAGGCCACGGCGCGCCGTGGCGGCGGAGAGCAGGGACAGCACCTGGAGCTGGTGGGCGATGTCCAGCGCGCTGGTCGGCTCGTCCAGCAGCAGGGCGCGGGGGCTGCCGGCGAGCACCTGGGCGAGGAAGACCAGCTGGCGCTGGCCGCCGGAGAGCTCGCCGAGCCGGCGGTGGGCGAGGGTGGCGATGCCCAGCTCCGCCAGCGCGCCCTCGGCGGCCTGGAGGTCGGCCGGGGCCACGCGCAGGGTGAGTGAGCGCAGGCGGCCGAGCAGCACCACTTCGAACGCGGTGAGTGCGACGCGGGCGGCGTTGTCCTGCGGCAGGTAGCCGATGGTGTTGGCTGGGCCGCTCCAGCGCAGCGTGCCGCGATAGGCGAGCTGCCCGGCGGCGGCGCGCAGCAGGGTGGATTTGCCGCTGCCGTTGGCGCCGAGGATGGCCAGCACCTCGCCGGGTTCCACCGCGAGGTCGATCCCGCGCAGCACGTGGTGGCGGCCATAGCCGGCGGTGAGGCCGTTGATTTCGAGCCGCATCAGCGCCACCCCGTGCGCGGGCCGGCGGCGAGCACCAGCCAGGCGAAGAACGGCACGCCCACCAGCGCCGTCACGATGCCGATGGGAAAGACCGTGCCGGGGACGATGATTTTGCTGGCCACCGAGGCCACCGAGAGCAGCAGCGCGCCGAAGGCCGCCGAGGCCGGCAGCAGGTGGCGCTGGTCCTCGCCCACCAGCATGCGCGCGATATGCGGGGCGACGAGGCCGACGAAGCCGATTGTGCCGACGAAGGCGACGGCCACGCCGGTGAGCAGCGAGACCGCGGCGAAGCAGCGCAGGCGCAAGGGGCCGACGCGCACGCCCAGGGCGGCGGCGCGTTCGTCGCCCAGCCGCAGCGCGGTGAGTCGCCAGGCGTCGCGCATCAGAAGTGGCAGCACCACGGCGAGCACGGCGGCGACGATGGCGGCGCGGCCGAGGCTGGCGCGCATCAGGCTGCCGAACAGCCAGAACACGATCTGCTGCAGGGCCTCGGGCGAGGCGAGGAATTGCAGCAGCGACAGCAGCGACTGGAACAGGAACAGGCAGGCGATGCCGGCCAGCACCAGCAGCTCCGGCGTGGCACCGCGCATCCGGCCGACGCCGGCCACCAGGGCGCAGGCGAGCCCGGCGAAGACGAAGGCGGCGAGTGGGATCGCCCAGGCCTCCGGCACCGGCAGGGCGGTGCCGACGAGGATGGCAAGCGCCGCGCCGAACCCGGCCGCCGCCGAGATGCCGAGCGTGTAGGAACTGGCCAGCGGGTTGTTCAGGATGGTCTGCATCACCGCGCCGGAGAGGCCGAGGGCGGCGCCGACCATGGCGGCCATCACCGCGATCGGCAGGCGCAGCTGCAGCACGATGGCGTTCAGCATGCGGTCTTCCGAGATGCCGCCCAGCACGGCCAGCACGTCGCCCAGCGGCAGCAGGGCGGGGCCGGTGGCGAGGTCGGCGGCGAAGCTGAGCGCGAGCGCGGCCAGCGCCAGGGCCGAGACCGTGGCGCGCCGCAGGGCCGCCCGGCGCCAGGCAAGGGTTGCGCCGCTCATGCGCCGGCGGGGGCCATGCGCACCATCCACTCGCCCTCGAAGGCGATCGGAAGGTAGCGGGCGTGGAAGTCGCGCAGTTCGGCCACCGGGTCGATATCGGCGAAGGCGCCCGGGTGCATCTGCTTGGCCACGTACTGCATCGCCGTGAAATCCCACAGCGCACGGGCAAGGCCGGCATCCAGCGCGTGGACCTCGCCGCGGCGCACGGCCGGCAGATCGGCCCAGCCGGGGCGGGCGAGGTAGCCGCGCAGGCGGGCGCGGGCGGTTTCCAGGTCGGCATCGTAGCCGGTGCGGATGGCGCCGTTGGCCCGCGCCCAGCTGGAGCCGGTGAGGAAGATGAACTCCGGCTGCGCGGCCAGCACGGCCTCGGCGGCCATGGGCGCCCAGGGGCCGGGCAGCTTGCCCTCGGCGATGTTGGCACCGCCGGCGGCCTGCACCATGCGGCCCCACATGGCGCCGTTGTAGCTGTTGCCGATCACGCCGGGGCCACCGGCGCCCAGCTCGAAATAGGCGCGCGGGGCGGGGCGGCCGGCGATGCGGCGGGCGATATCGGCCATGCGGTCGCGGTAGAGGTCGGCCAGTGCCTGGGCGCGCGCGGTCTCACCGGTGGCGGCGCCGAGCGCGAGCGTGCCGGCGACGTGGCTGGCGGTTTCCTGCGCCTGGTAGTCGAGCACCAGGACCGGGATGCCGGCCGCCTCCACCTGGGCGATCGCGGCGGCGCTGGCCTTGTGGTCGTAGGCGATGACGACCAGCAGGTCTGGCCGTTGGGCGAGCACTGTCTCCACCTTGAAGGTGCCTTCGCCGAGCGCGCCGACATCGGGGATGGTGGCGAGGCCGGGGATGGCGCGCGCCATGCGCGACCAGAGCGAGGGGCGGTTCACCTCCCACTGGCGGCGGTTGAAGCCGACCACGCGGCGCCAGCCCTCGGCGCCGGCGATGGCGGTGAACTCCTCGGGGTGGAAGGTCAGCACGATGCGCTCAGCGGGTGCGCGCAGGGTGACGGTGCGGCCGATGGCGTCGGTGAGGGTGATGCCGGCGGCGCGGGCGCGATGCGGCAGGGCGGTGGCAAGCGGCAGGATCAGCGCCGCGCGGCGCGAGAGGCGGGGGGTCATGGCAGGGGGTCCTTCGCGGGCAGCGCGGGCGGGAAGCGGCCCAGCACGCGGCCTTCGGTCCAGGTGGGTCGGTCCGGCTTGGCGACGCGGCCGTTGGGGCTGGCGAGCCAGGCGCGGATGAAATGGGCGGCGGCTTCGTGGTCGCTGGGCGTGTCCAGCCCCTCGATCAGCCAGCCCCATTTGGCGGGGTCGGCCAGGACCAGCCGCCCGCCGCCGCGGCAGGCGCCGAGGCAGGGGGCGGGGGTGACCGCCACCGGCGCTTCGGCCAGCGCGGCGGACAGGGCGGCATGCAGCGCCGCCCCGCCGCCCACGCCGGCGTCGCGCCGGTCGGGGTCGTGGTCCCGGCAGCCGATGCACACGTGCACGGCGGCGGTCATGGCGGCGCCCCCTATGCGGCGGGGGGCGTGAGGCGCGCCATCCAGGTGCCGTCGAAGGCCACCGGCAGGTATTTGGCGTGGTAGTCGCGCAGCTCCGCCACCGGGTCGATATCGGTGAACTGCGCGGGCCACAGCGCCTTGGCGATGAACTGCATGGCCGTGTAGTCCCACAGCGAGCGGGACAGGCCGTGCTCGATGGCAAAGAGCTGGCCGGAGCGGATGGCGGACAGGTCCGCCCAGCCCTGGCGCCGCGCGTAGGGGGCGAGGCGGGCGCGGGTGAGGGCGAGGTCGGCGTCGAAGCCGGTGATCACCGCGTTCGGCCGGTTGGCCCAGGAGGAGCCGGCGATGAAGATGGCATCAGGGTTGGCGGCAATCACGTATTCCGGGTTGAGCGGGCCCCAGTTGCCGGCGCCGGCCAGGCGATTGGCGGCGATATTCTCGGCGCCGATCAGGTCGATCATGCGGCCCCACATGCCGCGCCAGTAAGTGTTGCCGACCACATCCGCGCCGCCCTGGCCGAGTTCGACATAGACCTTGGGCTTGCGGCCGCCATCGGCGGCAATGCCACGGGCGGCACGGGCCTGGATGTCGGCGAGCTTGGTGGCGTAGAGCGTGGCCAACGCCTCGCCGCGGGCGGCCTGGCCGGTGACGAGACCGAGGGCGCGGGTACTGGCGAGGTGGCGGGCGGGATCCTGCGCGTTGTAGTCGACCACCACGACGGGGATGCCCAGCGCCTCGAACTGCGCCATTTGTTCCTTCATCGGCTGGTAGGTCCAGTCGGCGACCAGGAGAAGATCGGGCCGCAGCGCGATCACCTTCTCGGCGCTGAAATCGCCGCCATCGGTGTGGCCGAAATCCGGCAGGGTGGCGAGCCGGGGGATCGCCGGGAGGTAGCGCTTGAAGGAGCCGGCGCGCCAGCCGGCCCAGAGGTCGCGCGAGAAGCCGACCACCTTGCTCCAGGCTTCAACGCCGCCGGCGGCGGTGAATTCCTCGAAGTTGAAGTTGAGCGCGATGCGCTCGGGCGGGGCGCGGAGGGTGACGGTGCGGCCGAGCGCGTCGGTGACGGTGAGCGGCGCGGCGGCGGCAGCGCGGGGGAAGGCGGCGAGCAGGGGCAGCGCGAGGGCGCGGCGCCGGGACAGGACGGGCATGGGAACTCTCCGGAATGACAAGCGGGACGGCGCGCACGGGCGCCGGTGGCCGGGTCAGGCGGAGAGGGCAGGGGGGCCGCGCGGCTGCGCGATGGCAAAGCCGGTGGCCGGCGGGGCGGTGGCGGGCGGGAGGCGAAGGCGGATCGGTGCGGCGATGGCGCTGCGGGCCGGCAGGGGCGGCGGCGCGGGCAGCAGCACGGCGGCGGGGCCGGCGCAGAGCGGGCAGAGCGGGCAGGCGACGCCAGGGTCCTGCGAGGCGGGGCCGGCGGGATCGGCGTGGCAGATGCCGCCGCCGGAGAGCAGCAGGGTGAGCGCATCCTCCGGCGCGGCCGCGGCCGGCATGGGCATCGGCGGCAGCAGCAGGCGCAGCAGCACCGCCAGCGCCGCGAGGGCGGCCAGCAGCGTGGTGCGGTGCGTGCGCCGGGGCGCGGGGTGGGGGCGGGCCATGGGTGTGTCCGCGTGGAACAGCGCCAGCGTTACCGGCAACACGGGATCAGGGCAATACTGCGTTACGTCAGGTGTAGATCATCTTGCGGGTCATGCCGCCGTCGATGACCAGCTCGGCGCCGGTGACGAAGCCGGCCTCGGGGCCGAGCAGGAAGGCCGCGGCGGAAGCGATGTCCTCCGGCTGGCCGACGCGGCCGGCCCAGTGCTGGGCGCGGTCCTCGGCGGAGGGGGCGGGGCCCTTGGTGAGGATCCAGCCCGGGGAGATGCAGTTCACCCGCACCGGGGCGAGCGAGGCGGCGAGCGCGTGGGTGAGGGCGACGATGCCACCCTTGGAGGCGGCATAGGCCTCCGAGTTCGGCTCCGACTGGTGGGCGCGGGTGGAGGCGACGGTGACGATGCTGCCGTTCGCGGCGCGCAGCAGCTCCTGTGTTGCGCGGGCGAGGAGGAAGATGCTGGTGAGGTTGGTGCCGAGCACGCTGTTCCACTCGGCGAGCGAGAGCTGGGCGAGTGGCTTGGTGATGCCGAAGCCGGCGTTGCAGACCAGGCCGTCGAGCCGGGTTTCCTGGTTGTCGATGCCGGTGACAAGGGAGCGCACGGCGGCTTCGTCGGACACGTCGCAGCGCACCGTGCGCGTGCCGGGTGGGCCATCCGCGTCCCTATCCGCCACCACCACGCGCCAGCCATCGGCGAGCAGGCGCGCCGCCACCGCGCGGCCGATGCCTCGGCCGCCGCCGGTGACGAGCGCCGTTCTCACGGCTTCAGCGCCCCGAGCACCTTGCCGATCCAGGCGTCGAGCTGGGCGGCATCGTGCCAGCGCAGCACGGCGACGATGTCGTGGGTGGGATCGACCCAGGTGAAGTTGCCGCCGGCGCCGGTGGCCCAGTAGCTGTCGGCCGGCGCGCTGGGCTTCGGGCTGCGGCCGGTGTTCAGCCACCAGAGGAAGCCATAGTCCGGCTTGATCGGGCAGGGGGTGACGGATTGGGAGACCCAGTCCGCCGAGAGCACCTGCCTTCCGCCCCAGGCGCCGTTGCGTGCCATCATCAGGCCGATGCGCGCCTGGTCCTCGGCATGGATGAACACGCCGCCGCCCCAGTGGCCGCCGCCGGAGACGCTGCGGATGCTCTGCCCGTTCACCAGCACGTAGGAGTTGGAATAGCCGCTCCAGCGCCATTCCTGGGACGCACCGATCGGGGCCATCACGCGCTCGGCGAAGACGTGCGGCAGGCTGCGGCCGAAGCGGCGCAGCAGGGCGAGCGACAGGCGGTTCACCCGCACGTCGTTGTATTCCCAGTAGCTGCCGGGCTCGCGCAGCGGGCGGGCCTCGCCCTTCTTCATGTTGCTGGTGCCGGCGAACTCGGTGGCGAGCGTGCGGTTGCGGTCGATCTGGTCGGGCTTGCCGAACAGCGTGCCTTCCCATTCCGAGGTCTGGTGCAGCAGATGGCGCCAGGTGATGGCGCCGTTGTGCGGGCCCCCGAAGCCGCCATCATCCACCGTGCGGCCCACGGGTTCGTCGAGGTCGCGGATCAGCCCATCGGCGACAGCGAGGCCGGCGAGGATGGAGAGGTAGGATTTCGCGACCGAAAAGGTCATGTCCACGGCGCGCGTGTCGCCCCAGGAGGCAACAAGCTTGCCGCCGCGCAGGATCAGCCCGTTGGGGCCGCTGCGGTTGGCGACGGGGCCGAACAGAAAATTGTCCGGCGGCGGCTCGAAGGTGCCGGTTTCAAGCTGGGTGCGCACGTCGCGCTGCCACTTGGTTTCGTTGGCGAGCGCGAAGGAAACGGCTTCCTGCAGCTTGGCCGAATCAAAGCCGGCTTCCTCCGGTGCCACTCTGTCCCAGGGGGCGCCGTCGGCGGGCGGTACGTAGGTGTCGGTCATTGGGCTTCCTTCCAACTCAGCCCGGCTTCACGCCCCAGGGGAACGGCGCCAAGCCCTTGACCATGTCCTTCAGCGAGGTGCGGTAGGCGGTTTGCAGGTAGAACTGGCCGACCGGGATGGTGGCGACCTCGCTGAGCGCGAGGCGGCCCAGCTCCTGGGCGAGCTTCGCCTGCTGGGCGGGGTCGCTGGCTTCCACCCATGCTTCGGCCAGTTCCTCGGCGCGGGCATTGCCCCACCAGCCGAACCAACCGCGCTCGCCCTGGCCGCGCACCAGGGGCGAGGTGACGGGGGAGCCGTAGGTCGGCGCGGGGCCGGTGGTGTGGAACAGGCTCCAGCCGCCCTTCTCGATCGGCTCGCGGCTGGCGCGGCGCTGGATCACCGTGCCCCAGTCGCTCTCGCGCAGCTCCACGTTCACGCCCAGCTTCTTCAGCGCGTCGTTCATCACCAGGCCCAGCGGGCCGATATCGGGGAAGTCGGTGGGATTGATGATCACCAGCTTCTGCCCGGCATAGCCGGCTTCCTTCAGCATGGCGGCGGCGCGGGAGAGATCCCCGGGCATCAGGTCGGCATGGTCCTGGTAGTAGGGCGTGTTCCTGGGGAACAGGCTGCGGCTGGTGGTCCAGAGCTTCTCGTCGTCGCCGCGGCTGGCGCGCATGAAGTCTTCCTGGCGCACGCTGGCCAGCACGGCGCGGCGCAGTTTCACGTCGTTCATGGGCGGCTGCAGGCAGTTGGGGCGGCAGAGCGCAAGGCGGCCGGCGGGATCGGTCACCTCAGCGCGGATCGCGGGGTTGCGCAGCAGGGTGGGAATGAGATCCACCAGCGGGCGCTCCCACCAATCGGCCTCGTTGTTCTGCAGCGCGGCGCCGGCGGTCGAGGGGTCGGCGATCACGTTCCAGACCACGCGGCCGAAATGCGCCATCTTGCCGCCCGCCGTGCCG
>JBIKOJ010000087.1:0-20687 GCA_044358135.1 Acetobacteraceae bacterium
AGGCTCGGGGGGACGACGTCGGCGATGGGGCCTTCCATCGCTTCCGGCATTCTGGCGGTGGCGGATTGGCACATGCTGTTCGCGGTGAACCTGCCGCTGGGGGTGCTGGCGCTGGCGATCGGGTGGAAGGCGCTGCCGGAGACGCCGCTGGGGGGGCAGAAATTCGACCCGGCGAGTGCGGCGCTGAATGCGGCGTTCTTTGGGCTGCTGATTTTGGGGATCGACGGGCTGGGGCATGGGCAGGCGCCGTTTGCCGTCGGGCTGGAGCTGGTGGGGGCGGTGGCGGTGGGGGTGGCGCTGGTGTGGCGGCAGTTGCCGCAAAGCAAGCCTTTGTTGCCGGTGGATCTGCTGATGCGGCCGGTGTTCGCACTTTCGATTGCCGCCAGCGTGTGTTCGTTCGCGGCGCAGAGCATGGCGTTCACGAGCCTGCCGTTCCTACTGATCCATGAGATGGGGAAGTCGCAGACGGAGACAGGGATTTTGATGACGCCGTGGTCGGCGGCGATGGCGTTGACGGCGTTCTTTGCGGGCGGGCTTTCGGACCGGTTCTCACCGGCGGTGATGGGGGCGCTGGGGCAGGCGGGGCTGTGCCTGGGGCTGGTGCTTCTGGCGTGGGTGGGGTGGCAGGCGGGGGCGCCGGGGTGGGTGTTCTTTGTGGTGCCGATGGTGGTGTGCGGGGTGGGGTTCGGGTTGTTCAACTCACCGAACAACCGGACGATCATGGCGGCGGCGCCTCGCTCGCGGTCGGGTGGGGCGAGCGGGATGCAGGCGACATCGCGGCTGTTGGGGCAGACGATCGGGTCGGCGCTGGTGGCGATGCTGTTCAACCTGTTTCCGGCGGGGGGGAGTTCGCTGGTGCTGATGGTGGCGGCGGGGTTTTCGGTGGGAGCGGCGGTGTTGAGTTTGTTCCGGCCGCGGGGTGGGGCGTAGGGTTCGGGCCGGACAGTCGCTGGGGCGGCACGATGAATGAGATGTGGCGGGGCTGGGCTGCCAGGGTGGTGTTGGCTCTCCTTTGCTTTGTGGCGGCCGGTCAGGGGGCGCGGGCCAATGACTCGGCATCGGAGTTCGGCCTTGGCGGGCTGGTGATGGTCAAGATGGATGCCATCACGATGCAGCGCGAGGACCTAACGATCACGCCAAACTGGGTGACGGTGCGGTACGAGTTCCGCAACGACGGGCCAGCGCCGGTGACGCTGCGGGTGGCGTTTCCGTTGCCGGAGGTGCCGGTATTCTTGCCCGGCAGGCAGATGATTGGGGAGACGAAGGTTGACGTCTTTCCATTCAATCCACCGAATTTCGTTGCTTTCCTGGCGTGGGTGGACGGGAAGGCGATTGCGCCTGAGATCGAGGTGCGCGCGGAACTGCCGGACGGGCGGAGCGTGCTGGACGAGTTGCGGGAGATCGGCGGGTGGTCGCTGGTGCTGAACCCACGGATGTTTGCGAACCGGGGGCGCGACGAGATTGACGCCTTGGACATTGGCCCCCGGATGTTTCGCCAATTGGAGGAGATTGGGGCGCTTGGTCCCAGGGACGAGACCAGCGATGGGTACGGCTGGGCGCGTTGGAAGACGCGGATTACGTATCACTGGGAGCAGACCTTCCGGCCTGGGGTGACGGTGGTGGAGCATCGGTACCAGCCGATGGCTGGGTTTTCCATGTTTCGCCCGGACCTGCGAAGCTGGAAGGATGGTCCGGTGGACGAGACAGTGGCCGAGCGCCATTGCATCGACGATGCCGCGCGGCGAGACCTTGAGGGATTGCAGACGCCACCAGGGACTCCTGCGGCGTTCGAAGGGTGGATGACTGCGCGTACGCTGGCCTATGTGCTGACGACTGGGGCCAATTGGGCCGGGCCGATCGAGACGTTCAAACTGGTGATCGATGGGTCGGTCGGGCGGCATGACTGGACGACGGTGCGGTTCGCGGTCGGGTGCGTTGACCTGCCTCTGCGGCGGGTGGGGCCGACGCGGTTGGAGGCAACAGCGCGGAACTACATCCCGACGCGTGATCTGTGGATCCTGCTGGTGACCGATGCACGGCAGTGAGCCGGATGATTGCGGCGCGGCGGAGGTTTTGCGCTAGGGTTCCGGGACTTCGTTACGAGGAGCCTGGGCAATGAGTGCCACTGCTGAACTGGATGCCTTGCCGATCGTGGATTTCTCCGCGCTGGGGACGAGCGAGGCGGCGGATCGGACTTTGGCGCGGGAGTTGGATGGGATCTTCCGGTCGATCGGGTTCTGTTATTTCCGGAATATCGGGGTGCCGCAGGGGCTGGTGGACGGGTTGTTCCGGGAGTCTGCGCGGTTCCATTCCTTGCCGGAGGCCGAGAAGCGGGCGCTGGCGATGAATGCGACGCATCGGGGGTATATGGCGCCGAATTCCTCGGTGATCGTGACGTCCTCCGTGGCGAACGTGAAGCGGCCGAATTACTCCGAATCCTTGATGCTCATGCATGAGGTGGCGGAGGATGATCCTCGGTATGGGACCGAGGTTCATGGGCCGAATGTGTGGCCGGATCTGCCGGGGTTTCGGGAGGCTGTGGAAGCCTATGAGGCGGCGATGCGGGGGTTCTGCATGAAGCTGCTGCGGCCGATGGCGTTGGCGTTGGATTTGGCCCCGGACTGGTTCCTGCCGCATTTCCAGAAGCCGACGACGTTTTTGCGGATGCTGCATTACCCGCCGCAGCCGGCGGATGCGCCGGAGGATGCGTTTGGGTCGGCGCCGCATACCGATTATGGGTTCCTGACCATTCTCTGCCAGGACAATGCGGGCGGGCTGGAGGTTCGGCGGGCGGACGGGACGTGGCTGAAGGCGCCGCCGGTTCCCGGGACCTGGGTGGTGAACGTGGCCGACATGCTCTCGCGCTGGACGAACCGGCGGTGGCAGAGCACGCCGCATCGGGTGAAGAACCTGTCGGGCGGGGATCGGTATTCCAACCCGTATTTCTTCGACATGGACATGGACAGCGTGGTGGAATGCGTGCCGACCTGCTGCTCCGCGGGGGAGCCGGCGCGGTGGTCTCCTGTGCGGTATGGGGATTACCTGATGGAGCGATTGGACAAGAACTACGCTTACAGAAAGAAGTAAGCGTCTTCTTTTTCTGAAGAAAAAGAAGCAAAAAGACTTCAATAATTTGTGGCGGGTTTCCCGGGCGCAAATTAATGAAAGTTTTTTGGTTCTTTTTTTCAAAAAAGAACATACTTGCTTGCCTCCCTCCCGAGCCTGTGGTGCTGTTGCGGTGCAGCATAGGGCGGAGGGGATCATGGGCATGCTTCGGCGGGCGGTTCTGGCGGGTGCGGCGGTTCTGGCCTTGGGCGCGGGGAGTGCCGAGGCGCAGCAGAAGCTGATCCGGACCGTGCCTTCGGCGGACGTGACCGTGCTGGACCCGATGTTCTCCACGGCGTGGATCAGCCTGGTGCATGGGGTGATGGTGTATGAGTCGCTGATCACGCTGGATAGCCAGTTGAACCCGAAGCCGCAGATGGCGGAGGGGTGGAGCGCCTCGGCGGATGGGTTGAGCTGGAAGATCACGCTGCGCGATGGCCTGGCGTTTCATGACGGGGCGTCGGTGACGGCGAACGACGTGGTGGCCTCGATCCGGCGGTGGATGGTGATCGACACGGTGGGGCGGCATCTGGCGCCGAGCGTGGCGAGCGTGGGCGAGGTGGATGCGCGCACGATCGAGTTCAAGCTGAGCAAGCCGTATCCGGGGTTCCTGCTGGCGATGGGGTCGATCCCGGCCCGGTTCCAGGCGGTGATGCGGGCGAAGGATGCGCTGGATGCCGAGGGCAAGCCGGTGCTGGGGCAGGTGACGACGGCGGTGGGCAGCGGGCCGTTCAAGTTCAACAGCGCCGAGCGGGTGGTGGGGCATAAGGCGGTGTATGACCGCAATCCGGCGTACAAGCCGCGGGCGGAGGCGCCGGACGGGCTGGCGGGCGGGCGCGTGGTGAAGGTGGATCGGGTGGAGTGGCGGGTGATCCCGGACCCGGCGACGCAGACCGCGGCGTTGCAGGCGGGTGAGGTGGATATGCTGGAGCGGGCGGCGCCCGATCTGGTGCCGTTGCTGCGGCGCAACGCGAATGTGCGGCTGGTGAAGACGACGCATCTGGCCGGGCAGAACATGCTGCGGGCCAATTCCACCATTCCGCCGTTCAACAACGTGGAGATGCGGCGCGCCCTGAACTGGGTGGTGAACCAGGCGGACTACATGGCGGCGGCCTGGGGGGAGCCGGAGAACTGGCGCACCTGCAACGCGTTCTTCATCTGCGGCACGCCGTTCGGGACCGAGGCCGGGGCCGAGGATCTGAAGATGGATCTGCCCAAGGCGCGGCAGATGTTCATCGATGCGGGCTACAAGGGTGAGAAGCTGTTCTTCATTTCCACCAAGGAGATCGCGACGCTCGGCCAGATGGGCGAGGTGGCGGTGGATGCGCTGAAGAAGGCCGGGCTGAACGTGGAGATCGTGTGGAACGACTGGGGCACGGTGGGGCAGCGGCTGCGCAACAAGGAGAGCTGGCACCTGTTCCTGACCGGGGCGCCCGGGGCGATCACGTTCCATCCGCTGACCAATGTGGGCACGGACATGACGTGCGAGGGGCGCAACTTCGTGGGCTGGCCGTGCGACCCCGAGGTGGAGAAGCTGCGCAGCGCGTTCCTGGAGGCCGATGAGGCCGGGCGCATGGCGGCGCTGGACAAGTATCACCGCGCGCTGGTGCAGGCGGCGCCGTATCGGGTGCTGGGCCAGTACGACACGTTTGCGGCGACGCGGACGAGCCTTTCGGGGCTGCTGAATTCGCCGGTGATCGTGTACTGGAATCTTTCGAAGAACTGAGGACCTGCGCCATGGCCGATGCCGCGTTGATCAAGAAGCTGGAAGCTGCCGTCGAGGCGAACTGGGAGAAGCAGGTCGCCTGGCTGCAGACGCTGGTGCGTTTTCCCTCCGTGCGCGGGAAGGAGGGGCCGTGCCAGGATTGGCTGGCGCGCGAGATGGCGAGCCGGGGGTGGAGCGTGGATCGCTACACGCTGGCCGAGGTGCAGATGAGCCATCTGCCGGGCTACTCGCCGGTGATGGACACCGACTACCAGCAGGCGGTGCAGGTGGTGGGGACGGTTCGCTCGCCGGAGCAGAAGGGTCGGAGCCTGATCGTGCAGGGGCACGTGGACGTGGTGCCGCCGGGGCCGGAGGAGATGTGGCAGTTCCCGCCCTTCGACCCCGTGATTTCCGGCGAGTGGATGAACGGGCGCGGCTGCCACGACATGAAGCAGGGCGTCTCGGCGATGTTCTGGGCGATGGATGCGCTGAAGACGGCGGGGTTGGCGCCGGCTTCGGATGTGTATGTGCAGACGGTGACGGAGGAGGAGTGCACCGGGAACGGGGCGCTTTCGACGTTGGCGCGCGGGTATCGGGCCGATGCGGCGCTGGTGACGGAGCCGACGGCGGGGACGCTGACGCGGGCGCATGTGGGGGTGATGTGGTTCCGGCTGCGCATTCGCGGCGTGCCGGTGCACGTGGCGGTGGCGGATACCGGCACCAACGCGATCATGAGCGCCTACAAGTTGCTGGAGGAGCTGTACGGTCTGACCGGGCGGATCAATGCGCGGGCGAAGGAGCATCCGATCTTCAAGGGCATGAACAACCCGGTGAAGTTCAACCCCGGCGTGATTCGCGGTGGCGATTGGGGCAGCTCCACGCCGGCGTGGTGCGAGGTGGATTGCCGGATCGGGCTGCTGGAAGGCACCACGCTGGCGCAGGCGCGGCAGGAGGTGCTGGACACCGTGGCGGCGGCGGCGAAGGGGGATTCGTTCCTGGCCAACAATCCGCCCGAGGTGATCTGGAACGGGTTCCAGGCCGATGCCTTCCATCTGCCGGAAGGGAGCGAGGCCGAGCGCGTTTTGGCTGCAACGCATGAGGCGGTGTACGGTGAGAAGCTGAAAACCCACGTCTCCACCGGTGTGGCGGACGTTCGGGCCTACCTGAACTATTACGGGATTCCCGCCCTGTGCTACGGGCCGAAGGGAGAGGGGGCGCATGCGTTTGACGAGCGGGCGCATCTGCCTTCGCTGAAGAAGAACACGCTTTCGGTGGCGACGTTTATCGCCGAGTGGTGTGGGGTTCGGTCGATATGAAGGCAAGAGTCTTCTTTTTCTGAAGAAAAAGAAGCACAAAGACTTTATCCGTTTGCGCTTCGAAGCGCCCGGTCTTCCGTGGGGAGGGCCGGGCATTTTCGTAGCGAACTTATGAAAGTTTTTTGGTTCTTTTTTTCAAAAAAGAACCGCTTCCTTACGCTGCCTTGACCCCTTCGAGAAAGCGGTCGATCTCCATCCGCAGCGTCTCGGATTGACCTGACAGTTCCGTGGCCGCGCCGAGCATGGAGGTGGCCGCGGTGCCGGTTTCGCCGGCGGCTTCGGTGACGGCGGCGATGTTGCTCGCCACGTCGCGCGTGCCGGCGGCGGCGTGTTGGACGTTGCGGGCGATTTCCTGGGTGGCGGCACCCTGCTGCTCCACCGCGGCGGCGATGCTGCCGGCGATGGCGGCGATTTCGCCGATGGTGCTGGCGATGGAGCGGACGGCGGCGACGCTGTCGGTGGTGGCGGCCTGCATTTCCGCGACCTTGGCGCTGATTTCCTGGGTGGCGCGGGCGGTTTGGGTGGCCAGGTTCTTCACTTCCGTGGCGACGACGGCGAAGCCCTTGCCGGCTTCACCGGCGCGGGCGGCCTCGATGGTGGCGTTCAGGGCGAGGAGGTTGGTGCGGCCGGCGATGTCGCCGATGAGGCGGACGACGTCTCCGATCTGGGCGGCGGCGGCGGCGAGGCCCTGGACGCGTTGGTCGGTGGCTTCGGATTGCTCCACGGCGCGGTTGGCGATCTGGCTGCTGGCGACGACCTGGCGGGAGATTTCGCCGACGCTGGCCGAGAGTTCCTCTGTGGCGGCGGCGACGGTGTTGACGTTGGAGGAGGTTTCGTCGGTAGCGGCGGCGACGGCGTGGGCGCGGTGGTTGGCGTGCTCGGCGGTGGTGGCGAGTGCGCGGGCGGAGCCTTCCATTTCCGTGGCGGCGGCAGTGACGCCGGAGAGCAGGGTGCCGACGGCGGATTGGAAGTCGGCGGCCAGGCGGTGGCGTTCGGCGCGGCGGCCGGCGGCGGCCTGTTGCTCCGCGGTGAGTTTCTCCTCCGCCAGGCGGGCGACGGCGACGGCATTTTCCTTGAAGACCTGGACGGAGCGGGCCATGGCGCCGAGCTCGTCCTGGCTGGTGCGGGTGGGGATTTCGGTATCCAGGCGGCCGGCGGCGAGGGCTTCCATGGCGCGGGTCATCGCGGCGACGGGGCTGGCGATGCCGCGGGCGACGCGCCAGCCGATCAGGGCGGCGGCCAGGAGGATGGCGGCGGCGATGGCGGCGATGGCGAGGCTTTCGGCGCGGGCCTCGGCGACCTGGGCGGTGCGGTCCAGCTGGATCTCGGCGACTGCGATGGTGGTGCCGGTGGAGTTGCGCAGCGGGGTGAGGAGGATGGAGGTGGTGCGGCCCTCGGCCTCCATGGTGCGGGCGATCGGCGCGGCGGCGGAGGGGGCACGGGTGAAGGCGGCGCGCAGTTCCGGCTCGGTGGCGGCGGAGGCGAAGCCCTGCGAGGTGCCGAGGGGGACGAGCTTGTCCTGGCGCAGGCCGTGGATGGCCAGGCCCAGGCCGGTGAGGGCGCGCAGGCGGTTGAGCTGGGTGGCGTTGAAGGTGGTGCTGGCGTTCAGCACGCCGACGACGGTGCCGTTGTGGATCACCGGAACGACGGCGGCGACGCCGGCGCCATCGGGCAGTTGCTCGATGCCGGCGGAGACTTTGTTGTCGCGCATGGCCGCGACCATGTCCTGCCGGCGGGCGGAGACGTCGTCGCCGAAGGATTTGGGGTTGTGGGCGCGGGCCAGGGCGATGCCGGAGCGCAGGATGATGGAGAGGTTGGTGATGTCGCCCGAGGCGGTGAGGGCGTTGAAGGGCGGCGCGAAGGCGGCGAGTGTGGCTTCCCGGTCGGCGGAGGCGGCGAGGGCCTGGAACTGGGGCAGGGCGGCCAGGGTGCGGGCGATGGCGGTCTGGCGGCTGGTTTCGTCGGCCAGGGCGCGTTCGAGCGCGGCGGCGCCGGCGGCGAGGCTGGCGGTGGCTTCCTGTTCGGCGCGCTGGTGGGCTTGCCAGAGCGACCAGCCGGCCATGGTGGCGCAGGCGACGGCGACGATGGCGACGAAGGCGAAGGAAAGCTTGGTGGCAAGGGTGGCGGAGCGTCGCATGGGGCCTCGGCGCTGAAAGGGGGCTAAGCGGCGATGGGTAAGCGCGTGAGATTGCCAATGTGCGAAATTTTGCCGGTGCGTGTGGGGCGGGCCAGACGTCGGTATGAAAACGGGCTTGCGGCGACGCGGCGTGGTGCGCTGGCATGGCGTCGCCCGGTGGATAACGGGGTACATGGGGAGCGAATCGGATAGCGCTTGGCGCGGCGTTGGGCCGGGCCTATGTTCCGGTTTCGTTCAGGCGGCGGTGTTGCCGCGGTGCATCAGATATCCATATTTATGCCGGAAGGGGCGGGAACGCCCTACATCTAGTATGATTTGAATTGACGACGGCAAGCCGTTGGGCAGGATGGGGTTACGGGGATGTCATCCCCACGTCGCGGTGAGGGGGCTTCTCGTGCTTGATGTCGTTCAGTTCCAGGGTCACCACCAGGTTCGCGTTGATCGTACCCGCGATGCGCTGATCACCGATTTCGGACGGGCCACACTGGATGACCGGTACCTGCTGCCGGGCGAGAGCTACCAGGATCTGTTCGCGCGGGTTTCCAGCTTTTACGGCGACGATGCCGGGCATGCGCAGCGGCTGTACGACTACATGAGCCGGATGTGGTTCATGCCGGCGACGCCGGTGCTGTCCAACGGCGGCACCACGCGCGGCCTGCCGATCTCCTGCTTCCTGAATGAGGCCAGCGATTCGCTGGAGGGGATCGTGGGGCTGTGGAACGAGAATGTGTGGCTGGCCAGCAAGGGCGGCGGCATCGGGTCGTACTGGGGCAACCTGCGCTCGATCGGCGAGAAGGTGGGGCAGAACGGCAAGACCTCCGGTGTGATTCCGTTCATCCGGGTGATGGACAGCCTGACGCTGGCGATTTCCCAGGGGTCGCTGCGGCGCGGGTCGGCGGCGGTGTACCTGCCGGTGACGCACCCGGAGATCGAGGAATTCGTCGAGATGCGCAGGCCGACCGGCGGCGACCCGAACCGCAAGGCGCTGAACCTGCACCATGGCATCCTGGTGCCCGACGCGTTCATGCGCGCGGTGGAGGCGGACGAGGAGTGGGGGCTGACCTCGCCCAAGGATGGCAGCGTGGTGCGCAAGATCAGCGCGCGCAGCCTGTGGATCCGCATCCTGACAGCGCGGATCGAGACCGGCGAGCCGTACCTGATCTTCAGCGACCACGTGAACAATGCGCGGCCGGAGCACCACAAGCTGGCCGGCTTGGAGTGCAAGACCTCCAACCTGTGCAGCGAGATCACGCTGCCGACCGGGATCGACCAGCATGGCAAGCAGCGGACGGCGGTGTGCTGCCTTTCGTCCCTGAACCTGGAATCCTGGTTCGAGTGGAAGGACGACCCGCTGTTCATCGAGGACGTGATGCGCTTCCTCGACAACGTGCTGCAGGATTTCATCGACCGTGCGCCGGTGGACATGGAGCGGGCGAAGTATGCCGCCATGCGCGAGCGTTCCGTCGGGCTGGGGGTGATGGGGTTCCATTCGTTCCTGCAGAGCCAGAACGTGCCCTTCGAGAGCGTGATCGCGAAGGTGTGGAACAAGAAGATGTTCAAGCACATCCGCGAGCAGGCGGACAACGCCAGCCGGATGCTGGCCGATGAGCGCGGCGCCTGCCCGGATGCGGCCGAATACGGCGTGCATGAGCGGTTCAGCCACAAGATGGCGATCGCGCCGACGGCTTCGATCTCCATCATCGCCGGCAATGCCTCGCCGGGGGTGGAGCCGATCGCGGCGAACGTGTTCCTGCAGAAGACGCTGTCGGGCAGCTTCACGGTGCGCAACCGGCATCTGCACCAGCTGCTGAAGGCGAAGGGGCAGGATACCGACGAGGTGTGGTCCTCCATCACCACCAACAAGGGCAGCGTGCAGCACCTGGATTTCCTGACCGAGCAGGAGAAGGCGGTGTACAAGACCGCGATGGAGCTCGACCAGCGCTGGGTGATCGAGCATGCGGCGGACCGCACGCCGTTCATCTGCCAGAGCCAGAGCGTGAACATCTTCGTGGCGGCGGACGTGCACAAGCGCGACCTGCACCAGATCCACTACCTGGCGTGGAAGAAGGGCGTGAAGAGCCTGTACTACTGCCGCTCCATGTCGATCCAGCGGGCCGATGCGGTGAGCGAGAAGGCGGTGCGGCCGCTGGAATTCACCGGTGTTTCGGCGGCGAACCTGCCGGCGAACGACCAGGGGATTTTGCCGCTGGTGGCAGGGGCGCCGAAGGCGAACCCCACCGACTACGAGGAATGCCTGGCCTGCCAGTAGGCGCCGGCGCGACCGCCTGCCAGGGGCCCCGCCGGAGTATGGCGGGGCCTTTTTCATTGGTGCGGCAGGGCTTGGCATGCGGCGAAATGCCCCAGATCTGGTGGTATGCTGCCCGGATGCCGCAAAATGTGGTGGATATGTCGGGCGTGAAGGTTGGTTTGCGCGAGGTGGGGTGGTACTGTGCTGCCACAGACCCGCGAGTAGAGGAGCCCGGACGATGAGTGCGACGCATACCCCCGACGAGACCCCGGTGCGCTTCGACCTGCTGACCGCAAACCCGGTGTACAAGCCGTTCCGCTATCCCTGGGCCTATGAGGCATGGCTGACGCAGCAGCGCGTGCACTGGCTGCCCGAGGAAGTGCCGCTGGCCGACGATGTGAAGGACTGGCACCGCAACCTGACGACCACCGAGCGCAACCTGCTGACGCAGATCTTCCGCTTCTTCACCCAGGCCGACGTTGAGGTGAACAACTGCTACATGAAGCACTATTCGCAGGTGTTCAAGCCGACCGAGGTGCTGATGATGCTCTCGGCGTTCTCGAACATCGAGACGATCCATGTGGCGGCATATTCGCACCTGCTTGATACCGTGGGGATGCCGGAGATCGAATACACCGCGTTCCTGAAATACAAGGAGATGAAGGACAAGTACGACTACATGCAGTCCTTCACGGTGGACAGCAAGCACGAGATCGCCAAGACGCTGGCGGCGTTCGGCGCGTTCACGGAGGGGCTGCAGCTGTTCGCCAGCTTCGCGATCCTGCTGAACTTCCCGCGCTTCGGGAAGATGAAGGGGATGGGGCAGATCGTATCGTGGAGCGTGCGCGACGAGACGCTGCATTGCCTTTCCGTGATCCGGCTGTTCCGCACCTTCGTGCAGGAGAACCCGGAGATCTGGACCGAGGAGCTGCGGCGCGAGCTGTATCTCACCTGCGCCACGATCGTGGACCACGAGGATGCGTTCATCGACCTGGCCTTCGAGCTGGGCAATGTGGAGGGGCTGACCGCCACGGAGGTGAAGCAGTACATCCGCTTCATCGCCGACCGGCGTCTGACCCAGCTGGGGCTGGAGCCGCTGTACCACGTGGACAAGAACCCGCTGCCCTGGCTCGACGACATGCTGAACGCGCCGGAGCATGCGAATTTCTTCGAGAACCGCTCCACCGAATACAGCAAGGCCTCCACCACCGGGTCGTGGGAGGAGGCGTTCGCGGATCACGTGTTCGAGACGCCGCAGCCGGACGGGGCGATCCTGCCGGCGGGATAGCGGGGATCACGGCCGATTGACGCCATCCTCCCGTTTCTCTGCCGCGGCATCTTTCAGATCACTCCCTGGCGGTTTATGGCCTGTGCCAGCGCCGCCAGGGGAAGCCGATGCTGAAGTATATACGCCTTGCCGCCTATGGTCTGATCGCCCTGCTGCTGGCAGGCGTGGCTGGTGCGCTGTGGTGGCGCGGGGAAGCCCCGCGGCTCAGCGATATCGGGATCGCCATGCCCGGCGGGGTTTCCGTGGGCGGGCCGTTCACGCTGGTGAATACCGCTGGCGAAACCGTGACCGACGCAAGCTTCCGCGGTCGGTGGATGCTGGTATATTTCGGCTATACCTTCTGCCCGGATGTCTGCCCCACCGACCTGCAGACGATCTCCGCGGCGCTGGACCGGCTGGGGCCGCTGGCACAGCGGGTGGTGCCGGTGTTCATCACAGTCGATCCGGAGCGCGACACCCCGGCCGCGCTCGCCGAATACACGAAACTGTTCGACGAGCGGCTGGTGGGTCTCTCCGGCAGCAAGGAGCAGATCGCCGCCGCCGCGAAATCCTACCGCGTTTACTACGCGCGGGCGAAATCCAAGGACAACAGCGACTACCTGATGGACCACTCCTCGTTCATCTACCTGGTGGGGCCGGATGGCGGGTTCCGGGCCTTGTTCCGGCACGGGATGGCGGTGCAGGAATTGGCGGATGCGGTGAAGGCGCGGCTGGAGAGCGGCAGTTGAGACCGATGTGTAAGCGTTTCGCCCTAGGGTGACCTATCCGGCCCGGGGATTCGGGCCAGGAGGAACGGCATGGACGGTACGGCGAGCGAGACGGAAGGGGACGAGCTGCAGGGCCGGCGCACGGAGGAAGTGCGCGATCCCGCGGGCGCGACCGCCCCACGCTACAGCCGCCGCCTGTCGGACAAGATCCTGATCGCCTTCCACCATGCCTGCGACCAGGGCGATTACGAGGTGGCGGAGCAGCTGCTGCACGTGCTGGAGATGATGCTGCGGCGGCGGGTGCTGAGCCCCGACCTGAACCGGCGGCGCAGCATGGACAGCCTGGTGGCGGCCCATGAGCGGCTTTGGCACCTGCGGCATCCCGAGGACGCGCAGAGGTAGGCTGCCACGCGGGCGCCTCCCGGGATCAGGCCGGGAGCGGCGCGCCGTCGCGCAGGATGGCGTCGGCCTCCGGGGTGAAGCGGCCGTCCGGCTGGTGCAGGGTGAGGCCCCGGAGCAGGCGGGCGGGGCCGCGGCCGCCGCGGATGGCGCGCAGCAGCACAAGGCGGGCGGGGCGGCCGGGTTTCGGCCAGAACGGGAACAGCGCGGGGCTGCCGCAGCCGGCTTCGGCCAGGGCGGCGAGGCCGGTGGCGAGGTGGTCGGCCCCCAGGATCAGCGTGAGCGTGCCGCGCGGGCGCAGGGCGCCGGCCAGGCTGCGGGCCCAGGCGGCGATCAGTTCGGGCGTGGCGCGGCGGGCGGCGTCCTTGCCGGCATGGGGCGACGGCGTGGCGGCCTCGTCGTGCCAGGGCGGGTTGGCGAAGGCGTGGTCGTAGGGCGCGTCGGCGGCCCAGGTGGTGAGGTCCGTGGTTTCGATGGCCAGGCCCGGCAGGGCGTTGGCGGCGATGTTGGCGCGGGCCAGGGCGGCCATGGCGGGATCGCGTTCGAGGCCGAGGCCGATGATCCCCGGGATGCGGGCAGCGAGGCACAGCAGGGCCGCGCCGGAGCCGGTGCCGCCTTCCAGCACGCGCTGGCCCGGGCGGGCGGCCATGGCGGCGGCGAGCAGGACGGGTTCGAGCCCGGTGCGGTGGCCCTGGCGCGGCTGGGCATGGCGCAGGCGGCCACCGAGCAGCGTGCCTTCCGTCAGCTCCGGTTCGGTCACGCCAGGCCCGACTCGGCCAGGATGCGGTGGGCGCGCGCGGCATCCTCCGTTGCGACGACCAGGCGGCGCGGGATGGCGCCGATGCTGCCATCCATGCTGCTGGCGAATTCGTCGAACACCCAGCACTCGATGCCGGCATCGTGCAGCAGGGCACGCAGGAAACTGATACGCACGGGGTCGTTGGTCAGGGTAACTGTTTGCATCGCAACGGGGTCCCGTCGGCCGGGGGCGGGCTTGCCTTGACCCTTCTTCCGGGCCGCCGATATGGTGCCGAAGCCTCGCCGACCGCCGTTCCTGCCGCAACCCCCCCTTTCCAGCATCATCGGGAGAACGCCTTGGGCGTCGCCGCCACCCTGCCCGTGACCAAATCGACGCCCGTTTCCGAGACGAATGCCGGGGGGGTGGATGCGCTGACCGCGTTGGTGGAGGTGCTGCGCACGGACCTGGAGGCGACCAACCGTACCATCGTGGCGCGGATGGACAGCCCGGTGGTGCTGATTCCGCAGCTGGCGGCGCATATCGTGGCCGCCGGTGGCAAGCGGCTGCGGCCTTTGCTGACCTTGGCGGCGGCGCGGCTGTGCGGCTACGAGGCGCCGGAAGCACGGCATGTGAAGCTGGCTGCGTGCGTGGAGTTCATCCACACCGCGACGCTGCTGCACGACGACGTGGTGGATGAGAGCCTGCTGCGCCGGGGGCTTGCGAGTGCGAACGCGGTGTTCGGCAACAAGGCCAGCGTGCTCGTGGGCGATTTCCTGTTCGCGCGCGCCTTCCAGCTGATGGTGGAGGATGGCTCGCTGCGGGTGCTGGACATTCTGTGCCGCGCTTCCGCCACCATCGCCGAGGGCGAGGTGCTGCAGCTGGTGATCCAGAACGACCTGGATGCGGGCGAGGCGAAATACCTGGAGGTGATCCGGGGTAAGACGGCGGCGCTGTTCGAGGCGGCGTGCCATGTGGGCGCGGTGGTGGCCGCGCGGCCGGAGGGGGAGGAGCGCGGGCTGGCCGAGTACGGGCTGAACCTGGGCATCGCCTTCCAGCTGGTGGACGACGCGCTGGACTATGCGGCGGACCAGGAGACGCTGGGCAAGACCGTGGGCGACGATTTCCGTGAGGGCAAGATCACGCTGCCGGTACTGCGCGCCTGGGCGGCCGGCGATGCGGCGGAGCGGGCGTTCTGGCAGCGCACGGTGGGCGAGCTGGAACAGTCCGACGACGATCTGGCCGAGGCGATGCGGCTGATGGAGCGCCATGGCGCAATCGCGGCCACGCTGGCCCGGGCGCGCGAGTTTGCTGCCGAGGCGAAGCGGGCGCTGCTGGTGTTCCCGGCCTCCCCCATGCGGGCGCGGCTGATGGACGTGGCCGACTACACGGTCAGCCGGGCCAGCTGACCCGGTCCATGGCCGGGCTGCTCGACACGCTCTCGGCCCCGCTGCGGCGTGTGGGCGGGGTGGCGTGGGAGGCGGTGGAGCGCGCGGTTAATGAGGAGCGCATCCATCTTGCCGTGACCGGGCTGAGCCGGGCGGGCAAGACGGTGTTCATCACCTCCCTGGTGGAGAACCTGCTGGCGCTGGCCGGCGGACGGGACACGCTGCCGGAATTGCGGGCGCGGCTGGAGCAGGGCGGCGCGAACCGGCTGGTTTCGGTGCGGCTGCTGCCATCTGGCAGCCTGGCGCTGCCGCGCTTCGATCATGAGGGGCATGTGGCGGCGCTGGCCGGCCGGGAGGCGGCCTGGCCTGCGCGGACCGAGGATCTGGCGGCGCTGTCGCTGGAGATCGTGCTGGAGCGCGGCTCTGCGGTGGGGCGGGTGCTGGGCCAGCGGCGCATCCGGCTGGATATCCTGGATTATCCCGGGGAGTGGCTGCTGGACCTGCCGTTGATTGGCATGAGCTTCGCAGGGTGGGCCGAGGCGACGTTGGCGCGGCTGCGCACGCCGGCGCGGGCCGGGATGGCCGTGGGGTTCCTGCGGTTTCTCGACCTGTTCGACCCGGAGGCGCCGGCGGATGAGGCGCTGATCCGGCGTGGGCATGCGCTGTATCGCGAGGCGCTGGAGGGGCTGCGTGGCCGGATGGGGCTGCGCTACCTGCAGCCCGGGCGGTTCCTGAACCCGGGGCCGCGCGGCGAGGTGCCGCTGCTGTGGTTCTTCCCCGTGGCGCTGCGCGGCTCGCCGCGTCCGGGCTCCGCGGGCGCGCTGCTGGCGGCGCGGTTCGAGGCCTATCGCGAGGAGATGCGGGCGGGGTTCTTCGAGGGGCCGTTCCGGGATTTCGACCGGCAGATCCTGTTGGTGGACGTGCTCGGCGCGCTGCATGCCGGGCGGGCGGCGTTCGAGGACACGGCGGATGCGATCGCCGATCTGTGCCGTGGGCTGCGCGGGGCGCCGGGGTGGCTGGGCTGGGGGCGGTCGCCGATCGCGCGGGTGGCGGTGGTGGCGACCAAGGCGGACCACGTGCCGGCGCTGCGGCGGGAGGCGTTGTTGCACCTGCTGCGGGCGCTGACCGAGCGGGGGCTGGAGGGGCGCCCAGGGGGAAATTCGGATGGAGTCAGCCTGCATGTGGCCGCCTCGATCCATGCCACGCGCGACGGCAAGGTGCCTCTGGGCGGGCGGGATGTGGAGGTGGTGCTGGGGGTGCCGGTGGGCGAGGACCGGGCGCGGCCGTATTTCGTGGGCGATGTGCCGCCGGGCTGGCCGCCGGAGGGATTCTGGGGCGGGGATTACTTTGAACTGCCGGTGTTCCGGCCGCCGCGGCTGGAGGCTGAACGCGGGGCCGGGGTTCCCCATATCGGTCTGGACGGAATTCTCGTGGCGCTGCTGGGAGACCTGCTGTGAGCGGTCGGAAGCCTGGATTCGTGGACGAGGACCAAGCGGCCCCCGTGGTGGAGGCGCCGCGGCGGCCGGTGCTGCTGGAGCCGCTGCCGGGGGCGCCTTCGGTGATCGAGCCGGACTGGGCGCCGGGGGCGGTGCGGCAGCGTGTGGGCGCGTCGAGCCTGGCGTGGCTGGTGGGTGGCGTGGCGCTGCTGCTGCTGGGCTGGGTGGGGCTTTCGGCGGTGGAGCTGGTGCTGGCGGCGTTCGACCGGGCGGCGGCCTATGGCTGGGCGGCGGCGGCGGTGCTGGGCGCGGCTGGGGGGATGATAGGCTGGGCACTTTCGGCGGAATGGCGGGCCTGGCGGGCGCTGGCGCGGGTGGACCGGCTGCGGGCGTTGCTGGAGGGCGGCGCGCTGGAGCCGGCGCGGGACGCGGCCCTGGGCTGGGTGGGGCAGGTTTCGGCGCGGCTGCGCGACCCGGCCGCGGCGCGGGCGGCGGTGGGCGGGGCCGGAAACGTGGTGGAACTGCGCGCGGCCTTGCAGCTGCACGTGGCCGGCCCGCTGGCGGAGGCGGCGGGGCAGGCGGGGCAGCGGGCGGCGCTACAGGCCGGGGCCCTGGTGGCGCTGGCGCCGCACCCGGCGCTCGATGCACTGCTGGCCGGCTGGCGCGGGGTGCGGCTGGTGCGCGAGGTGGCGGCGATCCACGGGCTGCGCCCCGGTGCGGTGGCGACCTGGGCGCTGGCGCGGCGCGTGGTGGCCACCGCAGCCGGCACGGCGGGGGTGGAGTTGCTGACGCAGGGTCTGTCCGACCAGCTGTTGCAGCACATGCCGGTCTTGCGCCATGTGGCAGGCGCGGTGCCCGGCGCGACCCTGGCGGCGGTGCGGCTGTATCGGCTGGCGCGAGTGACGGCGGTGGCGTGTTCGCCGCTGTCGGGCGGGCGGATGTGAGGGGCGACTTGTGAGAGGGGCGCGGGTGCGCTAAAGGCGCCCGCTCACGGTTGCAGTGAGCCCAAGCGGGGCTGCGGGCGTGGTGAAACTGGTAGACACGCCAGATTTAGGTTCTGGTGGCGCAAGCCGTGGGGGTTCAAGTCCCTTCGCCCGCACCACGCTTTTCCCGCGAGGCCGCTCCTGGCTTCGAATTGCGAACGCCGCTTGCGCGGCCGGATGGACGAGGATTTCCGACAGATGCAGGTCACCGAGACGCTTTCCGAGGGGCTGAAGCGCGGCTTCACGATCGTGGTGCCTGCCGCCGATATCGAAGGCAAGCGCGCCAACCGGCTGACCGAGCTCAGCAAGACGGTGAAGCTGCCGGGCTTCCGGCCGGGCAAGGTGCCGATGGGCGTGGTGAAGACCCGCTTCGGCAGCGCGGTGATGGCCGAGGTGCTGGAAGAGAGCGTGAACGATGCCACGCGCCAGGTGCTGACGGATCGCGGGCTGCGCGCCGCCACCCAGCCGAAGGTTGAGGTGGTGAAGCTGGAAGAAGCGCAGGACCTTGAGTTCAAGGTGGAGCTGGAGCTGCTGCCGGACATCGCGCTGCCTGAGTTCGGCACGATCGAGCTGACCCGCCTGAAGGCCACGCCGGGCGACGACAAGGTGGACGAGGCGCTGACGCAGATGGCCACCCGCGCCCGTGAGATGGTGGACGTGGAAGAGGCGCGCCCGGCCGCCAAGGGCGAAGTGCTGGTGTGCGACTTCGTGGGCAAGCTTGCCGGCGAGCCGTTCCCCGGCGGTGCCGCCAACGACATGGATATCGAGGTCGGCGGCGACGGGTTCATCCCCGGCTTCACCGAGCAGCTGGAGGGCATGAGCCCCGGCGAGAGCAAGACCATCACCGTGAACTTCCCGGCCGAGTACGGCGCGGCGGAGCTGGCCGGCAAGGAAGCGACCTTCGACATCACCGCCAAGAAGCTGAAGCAGCCCGTGCTGCCGGCGGTGGACGACGAGATGGCCAAGAAGTTCGGCTTCGAGACGCTGGACGAGATGAAGGAGCTGATCCGCGGCCAGATCCAGCGCGAATACGACCAGGTGAGCCGCATGCGCGTGAAGCGCCAGCTGCTGGACGCGCTGGCGGCGCAGGCGAGCTTCCCGATTCCCGAGACGATGGCGACCGGCGAGTTCGACGCGATCTGGCAGCGCCTGCAGCAGGACCGCGAGCGCGGCCAGCTGGACGAGGAAGACAAGGCGAAGGACGAGGACACGCTGAAGGCCGAATACAAGGCGATCGCCGACCGCCGCGTGCGCCTGGGCCTGCTGCTGGCCGAGATCGGCCGTTCCAAGTCCATCGAGGTGACGCCGGACGAGATGATGCGGGCGATGCGCGCCGAGGCCGGCCGCTATCCCGGCCAGGAGCAGCAGATCATGGACCTGTTCCGCAAGAATCCGAACGTGGCCGAGACGCTGCGCGGGCCGATCTTCGAGGAGAAGGTGGTCGATTTCATCCTGGAGCTGGCGAAGGTGACCAACCAGGACGTGACCGCCGAGGAGCTGATGCGCGAGCCCGAGGCCGCCGCCGCGGCCTGAACGGCAGGGCAGGGGAGGCGCAAGGGCGGCAGCCGCGCATGCAGCGCCGCCCTGCCCCGACATGCATCGGCCCCGGCTGTGCCCTTTCGGGCCGGGGCGTTCGTGCCTACTTAACGTGCGGCCGTTATCGTGGTTGTGTCAGCCGGCGCGTTCACCGTTGATGGGTGGTCGGCAGCATCGGAAGGTTCGAGAACATGTGGGATCGTGATCCCGTAGACGTCTACAACAACGCCTTGGTTCCCATGGTCGTCGAGCAGACGGCGCGCGGCGAGCGGGCCTTCGACATCTATTCGCGCCTGCTGAAGGAGCGGATAATCTTTCTGACCGGGCCGGTCTACGACGGCGTCAGCTCACTGATCTGCGCCCAGCTGCTGTTCCTGGAGAGCGAGAATCCCGCCAAGGAAATCTCGTTCTACATCAACTCGCCGGGCGGCGTGGTGTCGGCCGGGCTCGCGATCTACGACACGATGCAATACATCCGCAGCCCGGTTTCCACCGTGTGCATCGGCCAGGCCGCCTCCATGGGCAGCCTGCTGCTGACCGCGGGCGCCAAGGGCAAGCGCTTCGCGCTGCCGTATTCGCGCATCATGGTGCACCAGCCTTCGGGCGGGGCGCAGGGCCAGGCGACGGATATCGAGATCCAGGCGCGCGAGATCCTGAAGACTCGGGCGCTGCTGAACGGCATCTATGTGCGCCACACCGGCCAGCCGATCGAAGCGATCGAGCGCAAGCTGGAACGCGACACCTACATGTCCGCCACGGAAGCGCGCGAGTTCGGCCTGGTGGACGAGGTGGTTGAGAACCGCCCGCCGCCGGTTGATCCGGATGCGCGGTCCTGATCGCGGGCATCGGTGCCGGGGCATTCCTGGCACGCTGCGTGCATCGCGTTGAACGTGGCTCCTTGGGTTCCGGCGGGCGGGTTCTTGCCCCCGCTTCCGGCCGGGGGCTAGACTTGAGGCCGAGCGTTCCCGCCGCTGCGGGACAGGAGGGCGCATGAGCAAGTCCAGCGACTCGAAGAACACCCTCTACTGCTCGTTCTGCGGCAAGTCCCAGCACGAGGTTCGCAAGCTGATTGCGGGCCCGACGGTGTTCATCTGCGACGAATGCGTCGAGCTGTGCATGGACATCATCCGCGAGGAGCACAAGACCACCCTTGTGAAGTCTCGCGATGGGGTTCCGACGCCCAAGGAAATCTGCAAGGTCCTTGACGATTACGTGATCGGGCAGCTTCACGCCAAGCGCGTGCTGAGCGTGGCGGTGCACAACCACTACAAGCGCCTGGCGCATGGCGCGAAGAACAACGACGTTGAGATCGCGAAGTCCAACATCCTGCTGCTGGGCCCCACCGGCTCCGGCAAGACGCTGCTGGCCCAGACCCTGGCCCGCATCCTCGATGTGCCGTTCACCATGGCGGACGCGACCACGCTGACCGAGGCCGGCTATGTCGGCGAGGATGTGGAGAACATCATCCTCAAGTTGCTGCAGGCCGCCGACTACAACGTGGAGCGGGCACAGCGCGGCATCGTCTATATCGACGAGGTCGACAAGATCAGCCGCAAGTCTGACAACCCGTCCATCACGCGCGACGTGTCGGGCGAGGGCGTGCAGCAGGCGCTGCTGAAGATCATGGAGGGCACCGTGGCCTCCGTGCCGCCGCAGGGCGGGCGCAAGCATCCGCAGCAGGAATTCCTGCAGGTGGATCCCAC
>JBIKOJ010000105.1:0-17983 GCA_044358135.1 Acetobacteraceae bacterium
CGCCGCCCGCAACGCCGCCACCTCCCCCAGCAACCCCGCCTGCCGGCTCGGCAAAGCCACCGCCACGAACCGCCCCGCCCGCTCCGCCGCCGCCATCAGCGGCGCCACATCCGCGCCGCTCACCCCCAGCGGCTTGTCCACCAGCAAGGGCGGCCCCGGCCGGTCAAGCAACTCCCCCACCAGCGAAGCCGCCCGCGGCCCCCGCCCCAGCAC
Source organism: Acetobacteraceae bacterium (assembly GCA_044358135.1). Lineage (GTDB taxonomy): Bacteria > Pseudomonadota > Alphaproteobacteria > Acetobacterales > Acetobacteraceae > CAMDGX01. The sequence continues at coordinate 214 of JBIKOJ010000105.1, forward strand.
GCACACCAGGTCGCACCCCAGCGCCTTATCCAGCGAGCCAAAAACCCCGCACCCCTCCCGCGCCGCCACCGCACCCGCCACGCCGGGATCGTCGTCCCACACCCCCGCCAGCACGGCCCCCGCCTCGCGGATCGCCGCCGCATGATGCCCCGCATGCCAGTGGCTCACGCCCAGGATTCCCACGCGCATCTGATCCCCCTACCATCCGCCCCACCAACGCCGGGAAGGATACGACCATGCCGAAGAACCTCAACGCCCTCCGCGGCGTGATCCCCCCCGTCGTCACCCCGCTCAACGCCGATTACACGGTGGACTACCCCAGCTTCACCCGCGTCATCGAGCATCTCATCGCCGGCGGCGTCCACGGCCTGTTCTTCCTCGGCTCCACCAGCGAAGTCGTCTTCCACGACGAAGCCACCCGCGACAAAATCCTCGCCCACGCTGTCGAAGTCACCGCCGGCCGCCTCCCCGTCCTCGCCGGCGTGGTCGATCCCACAACCGACCGCGTCATCGGCCACGCCAAACGCGCAGCATCCCTGGGCGTCGACGGCGTCGTCGTCACCGCCCCGTTCTACACCCGCACCAGCCAGCCAGAGACGGTGGACCACTTCCGCTATATCGCCGAAGCCTCCCCAACCCCCGTCATCGCCTACGACCTCCCGGTCAGCGTCCACACCAAGCTGGCGCGAGACACCATCAGCACCCTCGCCCGCGAAGGCGCCATCATCGGCCTCAAGGACTCCTCGGGGGATACCGGCGGCCTGCGCTACGTCCTCTCCGACCTCGCCGACCTCCCCACCTTCTTCGGCATGACCGGCGGCGAGCTGGATGTGGATGGCGCCCTCCTCATGGGCGCCCACGGCGTCGTCCCCGGCCTCGGCAACGTCGATCCCCACGCCTATGTCCGCCTCTACAACGCCGCCCTCCAGTCCAACTGGGCGGTCGCCAAATCCGAACAGGAACGCCTTTGCCGCCTGTTCGAAATCGTCTGGATCGGCACCCCCCGCACCAGCGCCGGCGCCTCCGGTGTCGGCGGCTTCAAGACCGCCATGCGCGCCATGGGCCTGATTTCCACCAACACCATGGCCCGCCCCCAGCGCTCGCTGAACGCCGAGGAATCCGCCCGCGTCGAAGCCATCATCCGCGGCGTCGGCCTGCTCGCCTAGCCATCCCACCCTCCTTGCTGCCGACCCACATCCAGGGCTAGGCTGGCATCTTCCATTCGGATGGAATGGCCGACCAGGGCGCGCCGCCCCCCCACCGGGGTTGCGTGCCCATGGCCTGTCCCGCCGCTGCAACAACCAAAAAAACGGGGCTCTCAATGCTGCGAAGCTGGACCATCGGCTTGCTCACCGCCTGCACCCTGGCCGGCCCGGCCCTCGCCCAGGCCTCCAAGGACACGCTGGTCGTCGACCTCCCCGGAGACGTCGCCACGATGGACCCCCATGTCCAGTGGGATACCGAGAGCTACTCGGTCTACCGCAACATCTTCGACAACCTCGTCACCCGCGACACGTCAGGCAAGATCGTCCCGCAGGTCGCCACCGCCTGGCGCTACACCGATCCCACCACCATCGTCTTCGACCTGCGCACCGACATCACCTTCAGCGACGGCTCGAAGCTGACGCCGGCGGACGTGGTGTTCAGCATCAAGCGCATCACCAACCCTGCCTTCCGCAGCCCGCAGCTCTCCCAGTTCGATCAGATCATCGCGGCCGATGTCACCGGCCCCGCCCAGGTCACGCTGCGCACCAAGTCGCCCTACCCCGTGCTGCTCGCCCAGCTCGTCAAGCTGTCGATCGTGCCGCAGGCGGTGGTGGAGAAGCTCGGCGACCAGGCCTTCAACCAGCAGGTCCTCGGCTCCGGCCCCTACACGCTGAAAACCTGGCAGCGCGGCGTCGCCAGCACGCTGGAGGCCAACCCCGGCTACTGGCGCGGCGCCGCCCCGTTCAAGACCGTCACCTTCCGCGCCGTGCCGGATATCGCCACCCGCATCGCCGATGTCCGCACCGGCCGCGCCGACATCACCCGCGGCCTCTCGCCGGATGACACCGCCTCGCTCAAGAACGAACGCAACCTCCAGGTGCTCAGCGTCGCCACGGAGCGCGTCTCCCACCTGTTCCTCAACCCCGCCATCGGCGCCACGCGGGATAAGCGCGTCCGCCAGGCCATCGCCCACGCCATCGACCGCGATGCGATCATCGCCGCCCTCATGCTCGGCTTCCCCAAGCGCGCCGACGTGATGCTGACCGAAGCCGCCTTCGGCTGGGTCGGCGACGTGCCCTTCTGGCCCTACGATCCCGCCCGCGCCAAGGCGCTCGTCAAGGAAGCCGGCGCCGAAGGGGCCGAAATCCCGTTCCTCACCTCCCCGGCCTACGACCGCCGCGTGAATGAGGCAGTGCAGCAGATGCTGGGCGAGGTCGGGCTCAAGGTCACCTTCGTCATGGTGGACCAGCCCACCTTCCTGCGCCGCCGCCAGGGCACGCCGGAGGAGGCGCTGAACATGGCCCAGGGCCGCTGGTCCTGCGCCTGCCAGGATGCCGATGGCGTCATCTTCCCGCTGTTCCGCTCCGGCAGCCAGTGGGCCAAGTTCAGCAACGCCGAGTTCGACACCGCCGTGGACGCCGCCCGCGTCACGCTTGATGAGAAGGAGCGCCTCACCCACTACCGCCGCGCCTTCACCATCCTGCGCGACGAGGTCGCCGCCGTGCCGCTGTTCCAGGATGCCGCCATCTACCTCGCCCGCCGCGAGCTGAAATGGACCCCCACCCCGAACGAAGCCTTCTTCGTGTTCGACATGAAATGGGCCCCCTGATCCCGGCGCTCTGATGCTCCGCCTTCTCGCCGGCCGCCTGCTCCAGGCGGCCGCCGCCAGCTTCGGCGTGCTGACGATCGTCTTCTTCGTCATGCGCCTCTCCGGCGACCCCACCCTGCTGCTGGTGCCGGAAGGCGCCAGCGCGGAGCAGGTCGCCCAGCTGCGCACCGCGCTGGGCTTCGACCGGCCGCTGGCGGTGCAATACGCCGCCTATCTCGGCGACCTGCTGCGGCTGGATCTCGGCGAATCCCTCGTCCAGCGCGCCCCCGTGGCGGCGATCGTGGGGGAACGCATCCCCTACACCCTGGCCCTCGCCGGTGGCGCGCTGCTGGTGGCCCTCGGCATCGGCATCCCCGCCGGCATCCTCATGGCCGTCCACCGCGGCGGCCTGCTGGAACGCGCCCTGGCCGCCCTGGTCCTGGCCGGCCAGAGCCTGCCCACCTTCTGGTCCGGCATCCTCCTGATCCTGTTCTTCGGCGTCTATCTCGGCTGGCTGCCCACCTCGGGGGCAGACGGCCCCGCCTCCCTCATCATGCCCGCCATCGCGCTGGGCGCCCTCACCATGTCCACCTTCGCCCGCATGGCCCGCATCTCGGTGCTGGACGAACTCTCGCGGGATTACGTCACCGCCGCCCGCGCCCGCGGCCTCTCCGTCTGGGCCGCCGTCTCGCGCCACGTCCTGCGCAACGCCGCCATCCCCGTCGTCACCATCGCCGCGCTGGAAATCGGCAACCTGCTGGCCGGCGCCGTCATCGTCGAAACCGTCTTCGCCTGGCCGGGCATCGGCCAGCTCGCCATCCAGTCCATCCAGGCGCGCGACTTCCTCGTGGTGCAAACCGTCGTGCTCTTCGTCTCCTCGGTCTACATCGCCATGAACCTGCTGGCAGACCTCGCCTACGCCGCGATCGACCCGCGCATCCGGGGGCGCGGCTGATGCGCGGCATCTCGCCCGGCATGGCCGTCATCCTGCTGCTGCTGGTGGCCTTCATCGTCGCCGCCCTGGCCGCGCCCTGGATCGCGCCCTTCGATCCCCTGCGCCAGTCGCTCCTGCTGCGCCTGCGCCCACCGGGCACCACGGTCGCCGCCGGCATGTACCTGCTGGGCACCGACGACCTCGGCCGAGACCTGCTGTCCCGCGTGCTGCACGGCGCCCGCGCCAGCATCGCGGTCGCCGCCCTGTCGGTGTCGATCTCGCTCGCCTTCGGCACCCTGCTCGGCCTGCTCGCCGGCTGGTTCCGCGGCTGGGTCGCCATCGCCATCATGCGGTCGGTGGACACCATGCTGTCCATCCCCGCCATCCTGCTGGCGGTCCTCACCGTGGCCGTGCTGGGCCCCAGCTTCCTCAACCTCATCCTCGTGCTCGGCCTCACCCGCTGGCCGCGCTACACCCGCGTCGCCTACGCCCAAACCCTGCAGGTCGCCACGCTGCCCTATATCCGCGCCGCCGAGATGGCCGGCGCCGGCTCCGCCCGCATCCTCTGGCGCCACATCCTGCCCAACATCGCCGGCCCCCTCATGGTCGTCGCCACCAGCGAATTCGGCCTGATGATCCTGTTCGAAGCCGGCCTCTCCTTCCTCGGCCTCGGCATCCAGCCGCCCTACCCCTCCTGGGGCTCCATCATGTCCGTCGGCCGGCAATACGTCGAACGCGCCTGGTGGCTCACCGTCTTCCCCGGCGCCTGCCTCTTCGTGCTGGTGCTCTGCGTCAACCTCTTCGGCGACTGGCTGCGCGACCGCGTCGACCCGAGGTCCCAAGGCCGATGACCATGCAACCCGCTCTCATCGTCGAGAACCTCTCCCTCGCCCTCGGCCGCGCCAACCTGGTCGACGGCGTCGGCTTCTCCGTCGCCCCCGGCGAGGTCCTCGCCCTCGTCGGCGAATCCGGCTGCGGCAAGTCCGTCACCGCCCAGGCCATCATGCGCCTGCTCGCCCCCGTCATCCGCCAAACCGGCGGCCGCGTCCTGCTCGCCGGGCAAGACATCACCGCCCTGCCGGAACGCGCCATGCGCGCGCTCCGCGGCCAGGCCATGTCGATGATCTTCCAGGAACCCCAGGCCGCCCTCGACCCGCTCGCCACCGTCGGCACCCACATCGCCGAGGCCCTGCGCCGCCCGCTGCGCCAGGTGCGCGACCAGGTCCTCCAGATGCTCGCCGAGGTCGGCATCTCCGACCCCGCCCGCCGCATCGACCAGTACCCCTTCGAGCTCTCCGGCGGCATGTGCCAGCGCGTCATGATCGCCTGCGCCCTCATCTCCCGCCCCGCCGTCCTCCTGGCCGACGAACCCACCACCGCGCTGGATGTCACCATCCAGGCCCAGATCCTCGATCTCCTGCGCCGCCTCGCCGCCGAACGCCGCACCGCCGTCGTGCTCATCACCCACGACATGGGCGTGGTCGCCGACATCGCCGACCGCGTCGCCGTGATGTATGCCGGCCGCATCGCGGAGACCGGCCCCACCGCCCAGATCTTCGCCCGTCCCCGCCACCCCTACACGTCCCTCCTCCTCGCCTCGATCCCCCGCCTGTCGGACGCACCGAAATCCGCCCTCGCTGTCATCGAGGGCCGCGTCCCCACCCCCGCCGAATTCGGCCCCGGCTGCCGCTTCGCCTCGCGCTGCCCCCTGGCCGACGACACCTGCCGCGCCACCACCCCACCCCTGCGCGACATGGGCGACGGCCGCCTCTCCGCCTGCTTCCACGCGGAGCAACTGCCATGACCGCCCCCGTGCTTGAGGTCACCGACCTCGCCGTCCACTTCCCCGGCCGCACCGGCGCCCCCGTCCGCGCCGTCGATGGCGTCTCCTTCGCCGTCGCCCCCGGCGAAACCCTCGGCCTCGTCGGCGAATCCGGCTGCGGCAAATCCACCGTCTCCAACGCCGTGGTCGGCCTCGTCACCCCCACAAGCGGCAGCCTGCGCGTCATGGGCACGGAAATGGCCGGCGCCACCCGCGCCACCAAGCACGAGATCCGCGCCCGCGTGCAGATGGTCTTCCAAGACCCCGTCACCTCCCTCAACCCGCGCATGAGCGTCGGCGCCGCCGTCGGCGAACCCCTCCTCGTCCGCGGCCTCGCAAGCGGCGCCGCCCTCCGCACCAGGGTCTCGGAACTGCTGGAGGAAGTCGGGCTACGGCCGGAACACGCCCAGCGCTATCCGCACCAGTTCAGCGGCGGCCAGCGCCAGCGCATCGTCATCGCCCGCGCCCTCGCCCTGCGCCCGGATCTCCTGGTCTGCGACGAACCGGTCTCGGCCCTGGATGTCTCCGTCCGCGCCCAGATCCTCAACCTGCTGGTGGAACTCCAGCACCGCCGCGGCATGGCCAGCCTCTTCGTCAGCCACGACCTCGCCGTCGTCCGCCACGTCTGCGACCGCGTCGCCGTGATGTATCTCGGCCGCCTGGTGGAGCTCGCCCCGCGCGACGCCCTCTTCGCCGCCCCGCGCCACCCCTACACAAGCGCCCTGCTCGCCTCGGTGCCGGAACCCGACCCGGTCGCCCAGCGCGCCAAGCCCCGCATCCCCCTGGCCGGCGAAATCCCCAGCCCGTCCAACCCACCACCGGGCTGCACCTTCCACACCCGCTGCCCCTTCGCCACCGAGCGCTGCCGCCAGGAAGTCCCAACCTGGCGCCCCCTCGGCGAAAGCATGGTCGCCTGCCACCATGCCGAGGCCCTGGCACCAAACGCCCGAAATGCCCCGTAAGCTCAAAGAAAGGCCAGGGCTCTGCCCTGGACCCGCAAAGGGCCGGCGGCCCTTTGATCCCCATTATACTTCAAAATAACAATACCAACGCCCGCAACCACCGACGATTCACTCCCCCGTCATTGCGAGCGAAGCGAAGCAATCCAGTTCTTCCCCCCCAGCCGTAGCATCGATCATTGACTGTGCTGGCTAGAATAAGGTCCAGGGGCTTGGCCCCTGGCGGGTCTGGGCAGAGCCCAGCCTTGCTGTCGACATCACCGGCGGCGGATACAACCCCCCGTCACCGCACCGCGTAGCGCACCGGCACCACCAGTTCCACGCTCTGCCCCGGCAGCTCCGCCGGCGGCGGCGGCAGCGGGTCGGCGCGGGCCAGCAGCGCCAGCGCCAGGTTGTCCAGCTCGGCATTCCCGCTGCTGCGCTCCACCGTGCGGGCCAGCACATGCCCGGCGCGATCCACGCTGAACCGCAGCAGCACAACCCCCGTCACGCGATCGGCACGCAGTCGCGCGGGATAGCTCCGATGCCGCGCCAGCGCGGCCGAAACCGCGCCGAGCCATGTCGGCGGCGGCGCCGCGGCCACCGGCCCGGGCGCCGTCGGCGTTACATCCGCCGGCGCCGGTCCCGCAGGGCCGGGCTGCACCGCCGGGCGCACTGCCGCCCTGGCCGGCGCCGCCCGCGGGATGGCCCGCGGCGGCGGCGGCGGAGGCTCGGGCGGCGGCTCCGGCAGCACATCGGTCGGCTCGGCCAAGGCAAGGGGCGGCGGTTCAGGTTCAGGCGGCGCTTCGGCGGCAACCGCTTCCTCCATCACCGGCTCCACCGGCGCCTCCACCGCCGTCTCCGGCTCCGTCGCGGCCTCCAAAGGCGGCTCCGGCGCCTGGCTTGCCACCGCCTCCTCCACCGGCCGCGCCCCAGCCTCGGCCGGCGCCGACGCGGCGGGGTCCGGGGGCGGCGCCGCCACCGCCTCCGCCATCTCCGGCATCGGCATCGCCACGTCCATCTCCACCGCCGGCGCCGGTGCCGCCGCCATCTCCACCTGCAGCAGCGCCCAGGCGCCCACGCCATGCGCCAGCACAGACCCCGCCCAAACCAGGCAACGAACCAGCGTGCGCACCAGCCGGCTCAGCCCGGCTCGGCCTCGGCGATCAACGCCACCCGCGCGATCCCCGCCTGGGACAGCCGGCCCATCGCCCGCAGCACCACGCCATACGGCGCCTCGCGATCGCCGCGCACATACACCGGCCGCTCCGGCACCTCCGCCAGCTCGGCCCGCAACCGCGCCACCAGCCCGGCCTCGGCGATCTCCTCCTGCCGCAGGAACAGCCGCCCGTCGCGCGCCACCGTCAGCACCAGCGGCGGCCGAGGTGCCGCAGCCCGCGGCGCCGCGGTGCGCGGCAACTCCACCGGCACGCCCACCACCATCATCGGTGCCGCCACCATGAACACGATCAGCAGCACCAGCATCACGTCCACCAGCGGCGTCACGTTGATCTCGGCCATCGGCCCGCCCACCTGGCCCGGGCCGCCCTCCCCCTGCGAGAACGCCATCGCTCAGGCCTTCGGCGCACGGCGCGCGAGCGCCATCGCCAACGCCGCAACCGCCGCCCCGCCCTCCTGCCGCAGCCGGTTCAGCCGCACACCCAGCCGGTTGTAACCCAGCACCGCCGGAATGGCGGCGGCCAGCCCGATCGCGGTCGCGAACAGCGCCTCCGCAATCCCCGGCGCCACCACCGCCAAGGAGGTATCGGCGGAACGCGCAATGCCGCTGAAGCTGTTCATGATCCCCCACACCGTGCCGAACAGCCCCACGAACGGCGCCACCGCCCCCACGCTGGCCAGGAACGGCAGCCCCGGCTCCGCCGCCCGCAACCGCTCCGCCAGCGCCTCGCGCATCGCGTGCTCCAGCCGCTCGCGAAACGCCCCGCGCGTCTCGATCGCCTCGCGCCCCTCCTCCCATTCCGCCAGCCCCGCCCGCAGGATCCCGCCGGCCATCCCGCCGCCGCCATCCCCCGCCCGCACATGGCGCAGCACCGCCACCGCCCGGCCCAGCCGCGACAGCACCACCATCTTCTCGACGATGATCGCCCAGGACGCGACGGAGGCCAGCGCCAGGCTGGCCATTACCCCCTTCACCACCGGGTCGGCGTTCAGGATCAGCGTCGCCAGCGAAAGATCGGGCTGCGTCATCTCAGCGCTCCAGCGCCACGCCCGGCACGCGGCTGGCCGTGGCGAACAGCGAAAGGCAATTCTCGCCGCCGCAAACCGGGATATCGTTCAGCAGCACGCTGCCGATGCCATCGCAGGGCAGGCCGGAAGTGTCGAAGATCCGCGCCATGGTCTTGCCCGCCGGCAGTGGCCCGGCCTCCACCACCATGCGCCGCGCGATCACCCCATCGCCGCCGAACAGCAGCAGGTCCAGCCGCAGCCGCTCATGCACGGTGGGCGACGGGTTGCGCAGCACCAGCCACACCCGGCAGCCGCCCTCGCGCGCCTCCAGCCGGTTCAGCTCCACCCCCGCAGCGGGCTGGCCCACCGCCGCACCCGGCAGCAGCAGGGCCACAACCAGAACCAGCCGCCTCATGCGTCGGCCCACTGGCGCAGCAGGTTGTGGTACACCCCGGTCAACGACACCACCGAGGGGTGCTGCCCCGGCACATCCGCGCGCAGCCCGTTGATCGCCATGTCCAGGTCGAACAGCAGCCGCCGGCGCATGCCGTCGCGCACCATCGATTGCATCCAGAAGAAGCTCGCCACCCGGCTGCCCCGCGTCACCGGTTCCACCCGGTGCAGCGAGGTCGCGGGATAGATCACCGCCGAGCCCGCCGCCAGCTTCACCCGCTGCTCGCCATAGGTGTCCTGCACCACCAGCTCGCCGCCGTCGTAGCTTCCGGGGTCCGACAGGAACAGCGTGCACGATATGTCGGTGCGGATCGTGTGCCCGCTGCCGCGCACCTGGCGCATCGCGTTGTCCACATGCGCCCCGAAATCCATACCGGAGTCGTAGCGGTTGAACAGCGGCGGAAACACCCGCAGCGGCAGCGCCGCCGTGATGAACAGCGCGCTCCGCCCCAGGGCTTCCAGCACCATCCGCCCCAGCTCCTGCGCCGCGGCACACTCCTCCGGAAGCTGCAGGTTGTGCTTCACCTGCGCCGACTGGTGCCCCGCGGTCACCCGCCCGTCGCCCCAGGGCGCGCCGGCCAGCACCGTGCGCGCCCGCTCCACGTCTTCCGGGCCCAGCAGGCCCTCGATGGTCACCAGCATTCAGAATTTCGCCGAGGTTGTGAAAACGAAGGTCCGCCCGATCCCCGGCACCACGTGCCCGGTATAGACGGTGTCATAGGTGCGGGTGTTGGTGAGGTTCAGCGCATTCACCTGGAAGCGAACGCCCTTCAGCGTCCCCTCGCTCGGCGCCCACGCCAGCGCCGCGTCGTAGCGCATGTAGGACGGCACCTTCACCGTGTTGGTCGTGTTGCCGAAGCGCGCATCCACGTATTGCAGCCCGCCGCCCACCTGCCAGTCGTGCGGCAGGTCATAGGTCGCCCACACCGATCCGGTCAGCGGCGCCACATTGGCAAAATCCTTTCCCCGCTCGGCCGCGTTGTTCGACCGGACGATGGTGGAATCAAGCCAGGTCACGCCCGCGAACACATTCAGCCCCGCCACCGGCCGCCCGGTGGCCGAAAGCTCGAACCCGTCCACCCGCACCACCCCGTCCAGCACCTGCAGCGTGGCATTGGCGGGGTCCGACGTGCGGGCATTCTGCTTCTCGATGCGGAACACCGCGCCGGCCAGGCGCAGGTCCGGATGCACCTGCCAGCTTCCGCCCGCCTCGTAGCTCACCGCCAGCTCCGGCGGCAGCTGGGCATTGTTCGCCGCCAGCGTCAGCGATTCCGCCGAAGGATTGAACGACGTCCCCACGGCCACATAGGTCCGCACGCCGTCCACCGGCTTGTACACCAGCGCCCCCCGCCAGGAGGCCTGGGCATCGGTGCGGCGGAAGCGCTGCCTTGTGGTGCGGTTGGTCTGCTCGGCTTCGAAATGGTCGTAGCGCAGCCCGCCGATCACCTCGAACTGCTCGCCGATCTTGATCTGGTCCGTCGCATACAACGACCACGTATCGGCCACCGTCTCGATGTCGGAGGTGCGCGTGGTGGCGATGGCGCCGGTCGTCGTCCAGATCGGCGCCAGCGCCAGCGCCTGCGGCCGGCCGGTCTGGGAATAGCGGTTGAGCTGGGAGGTCTCCCGGCCCAGCTCCACGCCCACCACGGCATTGTGCTGCAGCGGGCCGGTGCGCGCGTTCAACGCCACCTCGGTCTGGTTCACCAGCAGCGTATCCACCCCGTCGCGCACCTGCGACTGCCGGTTCACGCGGGCATTGGCGAAGTTGGCCAGCGTCACCGTGCCGGCAAAGCGCGGCGCGGTGGCGGAAAGGGCGCGCTGGTACTGGCCGTAGCGGAAGGTGTTGCGCACAGCCACGTCGTCGTTGAAGCGATGCTCGGCGAACAGCGTCATCACGTCGGTGGTGGTGCGCTCATAGTCGGTCTGCTTCAGGCCGTAGAAGGTACGCTGCGAAACCGGGGCCGGCCGCCCGTTCAGATACGGGTGGCCATAGTCGGGCATGTTCCATTCCTGCTGGTGCACGTACGACAGCGTCACCCGCGTCGGCCCCTCCAGGCCCCAGGTGATCGAAGGCGCGATGCCAACGCGGCGCTGGAACACGTGGTCGCGCCGCGCCGCGTCGATATCCATGCCCATCGCCACCACGCGCACCGCCACGTTGCCGCGGCGCACGTTCACATCGGCCGTGCCGCGCACGCCGTACGGTGCATAGCCGGAAATCGACACCTGGCTCTGCGTCCGGTCCAGCGGCTGGCGCGACACCTGGTTGATCGCGCCCCCGGTGGAGCCGCGGCCGAACTGCGTGGCCGAGGGCCCCTTCAGCGCATCCACGCTCTCCAGGAAGAACGGATCGCGGGTGTACTGGCCGCTGTCGCGGATGCCGTCGATGAAGAAGTCGCCGCGGGCGGAAAAGCCGCGCAGCGTCAGGTTGTCGCCGGAAAACCCGCCCTCGCCGGCGGCCAGCGAAATGCCGGTCACGTTGCGCAGCGCGTCGCGCACCGTGGTCGCCACGCGCTCCTCCATCAGCTCGCGCGGCACGGAGGTGACGGATTGCGGCATCTCGGCGATCGGCATCGGGCTGCGCGGCGCCGGCCGGGTCGCGATGTCGCCCTGGTAGCCGGCGCCGCGATCGCCGGAGACGGAAACCTCCGGCACCTGCGCCGGCGGCGCAGCCGGCTGCGCACTGGCCGGCAACGCCCCGGCCAGTCCCAGCCCGGCAAACCCGAACGTCGCCAGGCCAAGGGTGGGAAGCAGGCCCGAAGGCCGCGTGGGATCGGATGTCATCATGCGCTCCGCGAAGAGACGGGAAAGGGGGCAGGCCTGGCTTCGCGGATGCGTGGCTGAGCCGTAGTTACTGCAATTAAGAGTCACTCGCAATTGTGAAAATGACGTGTCGGGCTGCTATTTCACCAGGATCAGCTTGTTGCTGGCGGTCAGCCGCAACCGATAGATCTGGCCGTCATGGTGGATCAACACCTCGCGGCCGCCCTGCAGCAACGCCGCTGAGTGAACGCCCGGCACACCGGCCGCACCCACCGGCACGCCCCCCTGCCCGGCGCCCGCCGCGCCTGCCACCGAATCCTCGCACATCTCTCGCCCCCTCATGCTGACATTCCCACTGATATTGCGAATCATTCGCATTTGCAATGCCGCCACGAGCCACCAGCCACCCGCCTACCCCAGCGGAAAATGGCAGGCCGCCACATGATCGTCCCGCACCACCACCCGCGGCGCCTCGCTGCGGCACACATCCTGCGCCATCGGGCAGCGCGGATGAAACGGGCACCCGGGCGGGATCGCCATCGGGCTGGGCAACTCCCCCGACAGCGCCGGCGCCCCACGCACCACCGGCCGCGAGGGATCCGGCGGCACCATCCCCGGCGCCGCCTGCAGCAGCGCCCGCGTATAGGGATGGCGCGGTGCGGCAAACACCGCATCCGCCGGCCCCAGCTCCACCACCCGGCCCAGGTACATCACCGCCACCCGATGCGCGAGGTGCCGCACCACGCGCAGGTCATGGGACACGAACAGGATCGCCAGCCCCAACCGCTGCTGCAAATCCAGCAGCAGGTTCAAAATCTGCGCCTGGATCGAAACATCCAGCGCCGAGACCACCTCGTCCGCAATCAGCAGCTCCGGCTCCACCGACAGCGCCCGCGCGATCGCAATCCGCTGCCGCTGCCCGCCGGAGAATTCATGCGGCAACCACCCCGCGGCATCGGCCGGCAGCCGCACCAGCGCCAGCAGCTCCGCCACCCGCGCCCCAACGCCCGCCGGCGTCACCAAACGGTGCACAAGCAGCGCCTCGGCCAGGATCTCCCCCACCGTCATGCGCGGATTCAAGGACCCATACGGGTCCTGGAACACCATCTGAACCCGCCGGTTGTAGCGCCGCAGCCCCTCGCCGCGCAGCCCCAGCACGTCCACCCCGTCGAACATGATCTGCCCGCCATCGGCATCGATCAGCCGCACCAGCGTCCGCGCCAGCGTCGACTTGCCGCAGCCGGATTCCCCCACCACCGCCAGCGTCTCGCCCCGCCCGATCGCCAGGGAAACGCCATTCAACGCCCGCACCACCGGCCGCGCCCCACCGCGCAACACCGCGCCGAGGCTGCGCCGCACCGCGAAGCTGCGCACGAGGTCATCAGCCACCAGCAAAGGCGCGCCCTTCATGCCGAAGCCATCCGCTCGGCCCGCACAGCCTCCGCCCGCAGGCACCACGTCGCATGCCCAGCCCCCGCCTCAACCATCGGCGGCGCCCCCGCCTCGCACCCCGCCTGCACCAGGCTGCAACGCGGCGCAAACCGGCACCCCGGCGGCGGCCGTCCGGGATCGGGCGGCGCACCGGGAATGGAAATCAACGCCTGTCGCGCATGCGCCGGGTCCGGCACCGAGCGCATCAGCCCCAGCGTGTAGGCATGCGCCGGCGCGGTGAACAGCGCATGCGTCGTCCCCCGCTCCATCATCCGCCCGGCATACAGCACCGCCACCCGGTCGCAGGTCGAAGCCACGATCCCCAGGTCATGCGTCACCAGGATCACGCTCATCGCCAGCTCATCCTTCAGCCGCAACAGCAGCCGCAGGATCTGGTCCTGGATCGTCACGTCCAACGCCGTCGTCGGCTCATCCGCCAGCAGCAGCTTCGGTTCCGCTGCCAAAACAATCGCGATCATCGCCCGCTGCCGCATGCCGCCGGAGAACTCATGCGGAAAACTCGAAAGTCGCCGCCCCGCCGCCGGAATCCCCACCAGCTCCAGCAACTCCACCGCCCGCCTCTGTGCCGCCGCCCCGCGCAGGCCGAGATGCTCGCGCAAACTCTCGGTGATCTGCAGCCCGATCGGCAGAACCGGGTCCAGCGCCGTCATCGGCTCCTGGAACACCATCCCGATCTCCCGCCCGCGCACCCGCCGGATCTCGCCCTCCGCCATCCCCAGCAGATCCCGCCCCTGCCACAGCGCCTGCCCAGCCGTCACCGCCTGCCGCGGCAGCAACTGCAGCAGCGCCCGCAGCGTCAGGCTCTTGCCAGACCCGGACTCCCCCACAATCCCCAGCATCTCCCCGGCCGCCACATCGAACCCGATCCCATCCACCGGCGTCGCCGCACCGATCCGCACGCTCAGGTCGCGCACCGAGAGCACCGCCGTCATGTCCGCCGCCGCAACAACCCGGCCACCCCGTCGCCGAGCAGGCTGAACCCGATCCCCGCCAGCACGATCGCCAACCCCGGAAAGATCGACATCCACCAGGCCGTCGTCATGAAGTTCTTGCCGTCGGCGATCAGCACCCCCCACTCCGCCGTCGGCGGCTGCGCGCCCAGGCCGAGATACCCCAGGCTCGACCCCACCAGGATCGCCAGCGCCATATCCGTCATCCAATACACCACCACCGGCGTCACCGCGTTCGGCAGCAGATGCAGGAACAGGATGCGCGGCCAGCGATACCCCATCACCCGCCCCGCCGCGGCATAGTCACGCCGCTTCTGCGCCAAAATCTCCGCCCGGATCAGCCGCGCATACACAATCCAGCCCACCGAGCTGATCGCGATGTACATGTTCACCAGGCCGGGGCCCAGCACCGCCACGATGGCGATCACCAGCACCAGGAACGGCACCGTCACCACCAGGTCCACCAGCCGCCGGAACAGCGCATCGGCAATCCCGCCGAAATACCCCAGCAACGCCCCCACGATGGTCCCGAAGATCGCCGGAAACACGGTCGCGAACACCGCGATCTGCATGTCCACCCGCGTCGCCCAGATGATCCGGGAAAGGATATCGCGCCCGAAATTATCCGTCCCGAACGGATGCGCCCACGAAGGCGCCATCAACGTCGCACCATAATCGAACGCCAGCGGGTCATACGGCGCCACCCAATCCGGCACCACCGCGCACACCGCCAGCAGCAGGATGATCGCACCCCCCGCCAGCATCGCAGCCGAAGGCCGCACCAGCCGCCGCCCCACCGGCGCCATCACCGCGGCACTCACGCCTCCACCCTGGGGTCCAGCATCGCCTGCACCGTATCCACCACCAGAAAGGTCACGGAAACCAGCACCGCCAGCACGATGGTCAGCCCCTGCACCACCGCGTAGTCGCGCGCGAAGATGCTATCGACCATCAGCCGCCCGATCCCCGGGATGGCGAACACGCTCTCCGTCACCACCGCGCCGCCCACCAGCGTGCCGATATGCAGCCCCAGCAGCGTCACGGTGGAAACCAGCGCATTGCGCAGCACATGCCGCCCCAGCACCAGGCTGCGCCGCAGCCCCTTCGCGGTGGCGAACTGCACGAACTCCGCGCCGAGCACCCCGATCAGCGCATCACGCAGATTGCGCATCAGGATCGCGGCAAAGCTCAACGCCAACGTCACCGCCGGCAGGAACAGATAGTACAAATTCTCCCAGAACCCCTCGCCGATCCCCCCCACCGGAAACCACCCCAGCCCCGCCGCCAGCGTGATCAGCAGGATCAGGCCCAGGTAGAACACCGGCATCGAAAGCCCCACCTGGCAGAACACCCGGATGCACCCATCCACCACCCCGCCCTCGCGCAACGCCGCCGCGAAGGCCAGCGGCACCGCCAGCACCAGCGCGATCACGGTCGCCATCGCCGTCAGCATCAGCGTATGCGGCAGCCGCTCCACGATCAGCCGGGAAACCGGCACCCGCAGCGTCACCGAATCCCCAAAACTCCCACGCGCAATGTTCCCGAGATAAGTCAGGAACTGCACCGCCACCGGCTGGTCCAGCCCCATCTCCTTGCGCATCCGCGCGATCGAAACCTCGGTCGCCCGGTCCCCCAGCAGCACCACCGCCGGATCCCCCGGCAGCAGCCGCAGCAGCCCGAACATCAGCACCGCCACCAGGATCACCGTGGGAATGATCTGCAGCAGCCGGCTACCCGCATGCCCCAGCGCATGCATCGCCGCGGTCAGCCTTCCACGCCCACCTTAGCCTTCCACATACGTGTTGACGAAGATGTTGTTGCCCAACGGAATCTGCAGGAAGTCCTTCACCTTCGCCGACGTCGCCACCGGATACGGCACGTTCAGCAGAAAGATGATCGGCGCCTCGTCGTTGTAGATCTGCTGAATCTTCGCATACAGCGCCGTCCGCTTGGCCACATCCAGCTCAGACTGGCTCTCCACGAACAGCGCATCCACCTCCTTGTTCTGCCAGCCGGACCGGTTCGATTGGATCGTCGGGAAATACGCAAAATACGACGTAATCTGGCTGGGATCATTGATGTCGTTCGTCCACAGCGAGGTCCGCATCTGGTAGTCGGTGGCCCGGAACCGCGCCAGCCGTGTCGCACTCTCCAGCTGCTCGATCTTCAACCGAACGCCGATCTGCCCCCACATCTGCTGGATCGCCGAAAGCTGCGCCACGTCGTCCACATTGCCGGCCAGCGCCATGCAGGAAACCTCGAACCCCGCGGCATACCCGGCATCGGCCAACAGCTTCCGCGCCTTCGCCAGATCGTACGGATACGGCTCCTTCTCACCATGCGACAGCGGCGTCGAAATCGGCATGAAGGTCGGCGAGGCCGTGCCCGCCCCATAGCTCATCACCTGGTTGATGCCGCGCTTGTCGGTGGCGAAGTTCAGCGCCTGCCGCACCCGCACATCCGCCATCGGGTTCTTCGTGCCATCCTTGAAGGTCGGCCGCACATTCATGTTGAGGTACACAACCTTGGCCGACGGAAACAGCACCATGTTCAGCTTCCGGTCCGCGCGCAGCTCCGCCACGCGCGAGAACGGCACGAACTCCGTCGCATCGATCTCCCCCGCCTTCAGCTTCAGGATGCGCGTGGCATCATCGGGAATGATCAGGAACCGGATCCGGTCCAGATACGGCAGCGGCTGCCCATCGGCCCCCTTCCGCCAGTAATGCGGGTTGCGCACCAGCACCATCTCGCTGTTGCGCGTCCAGCTCCCCATCATGAACGGGCCGGAGCCCACCGGCTTCTCCGCGAACGCCTTGGATTTCGCGCCCAGATCCGCCCCCGGGGCCGCCATCATCAGCTTCTCCGGCATGATCCCGGCATTGAACGTCGCCAGAGCCTGCAGGATCGCGGGGTCCGGCCGCGCCAGCGTGATCACCACCGTATCCGCCGCCGGCGTCGCGATGTCCCCGATCGCCTGCAGCATGAAGGCGAAATCCCCGCCCTCCTCCTTGCTGCGCGCCCGATCCAGGGACCACTTCACGTCAGAAACCGCGATCGGCGACCCATCGCCGAACTTCAGCCCCGGCCGCAGCTTCAGCGTGATGGTCTTCCCCGCCGGGTCCATCGCCCAGCTCTCGGCCAGCGCCGGCACCAGGCTCTTCCCATCGGCACTCGGCTGGATCAGCGTCTCGTAGATGTTCAGGGAGATCCAGATATCGGCGTTCTGCTCGGTCTTGATCGGATCGAGATAGGTGCTGTCCGCCGCCCGCGCAAAGGTCAGCGTGCCCCCCCGCGTCGCCGCCCGCGCCTCGAAGCCGGGCAATGCGGTGAACGAGGCCGCCGCCGCGCCGCCCGCCATCTTCAACACCGTGCGTCGCTTCATCCTGGCCTCCTGCTCACCCGGCGGGCAACCGCCAACGCCTCAAACCTAGGCAGCCCCGCCTCCCCTCCGTCAAGCGCCCTTGCAAATTTTCTCGG
>JBIKOJ010000372.1:0-2678 GCA_044358135.1 Acetobacteraceae bacterium
AATATCATATTACGCGCGTTTAATCATCATTGAGCCTATATTTTGCCCATTTATCGAACCCACCGCCGATTTTATGACTCTCACATAGGCAATCCCCCTTTACACCAGCCCCCACCCAGCTAGCCTCTGTGCACCAATGCCCAGGAGTTAGACATGCCCCGCGATGCCAGCGATCCGCTCCTGCTCACCCCCGGCCCCGTCAGCGTCTCCCGCTCCACCAAGGAGGTCATGCTGAAAGACCGCGCCTCCGGCGGCACCGAATTCGTCCGCGACCTCACCCTGGCCCGCAGCTACATGGTCGCCCTCGTCAACGGCCAGGGCGCCTACACCGCCATCCCCCTGCCCGGCAGCGCCACCTACGCCAACGAGGCAGTCATCGCCGGCCTCGTCCCCCCCGGCGGCAAGCTCCTCGTCCACACCAACGGCGTCTATGGCGACCGCCTCATCGAGATCTGCGCCCACACCGGCGTCCCCCACGCCGTCATCCGCACCGCCCCCTTCACGCCCCCCACCGCCGCCCAGTTCGAAGCCGCGATCCTCGCCGACCCCGCCATCACCCACGTCATGGTCGTGCACTGCGAAACCAGCACCGGCGTGCTCAACCCGCTGGAGGAGATCGCCGCCGTCTGCCGCGCCCACACCAAGGGCCTGTTCGTCGATGCCGTCGCCTCCTTCGGCGCCATCCCCATCGACGCGCCGGCCCTCGGCCTGCAGGCCATCACCGTCTCATCGAACAAATGCATGCAGGGCGTGCCAGGGATCGGCTGGTCCGTGGTGCAGAAAACCGCGCTCGAAAACAACCGTGGCAACTGCCGCGCCCTCACCCTGGACCTCTGGGACCAGAACCAGCACATGGACCGCACCAACAGCTTCCGCTTCACGCCCCCCACCCAGGTCCTCGCCGCCTTCGCCCAGGCCTGCCGCGAGCATCAGGCGGAAGGCGGCACCCCGGCCCGCCTCGCCCGCTACACCGCCAACTGGAAGCGCCTGGTGGATGGCATGCGCCAGATGGGCTTCGCCACCGTGGTGCCCGATGCCAACGCCTCGCCCATCGTCGCCACCTTCCACAACCCCAAACACCCCGCCTTCAGCTTCCAGGCCCTGTTCGAAGGCATGCAGCGCCGCGGCTTCGTCATCTTCCCCGGCCGCTTGGCCCTGGCCGACACCTTCCGCATCGGCTGCATGGGCGACGTCCACGAAATGGACATGGCCGAAGCCATGACCGCCGTCGCCGAAACCATGCACGAAATGGGCATCCCCGGCCTCGGCCACACCGACCTCGCCGCCCAGGACTGACGCACCCGCCAACACCAAAGCAAGGCAAGGCGAGGGGCGCCGCCCCTCGACCCCGCTGGGGCCTTAGGCCCCAGACCCCATGACCTCGCACGCGGTCCCCACCTCCAGGCGCGCCGCAATCATTTGCCACATTAAATTACGACAGCGGTTTGATTTCTTGCCATAATATCCGGCACCGATGGCACCCGTCCTCAGCAGGGCAGGATCGCCCGTGGAGGATGCCCCCATGTCCCAGCCCATCGCCGCCCGCCTGTCGGGCAAGGTCGCCCTCGTCACCGGCGCCTCCCGCGGCATCGGCGTCGCCATCGCCGAGCGCCTCGCCGCCGAAGGGGCCGCCATCGCCGTCAACTACGTCGCCAGCGAAGCCGCCGCCCACGCCGTCGTCGCCCGCATCCGCGCCGCCGGCGGCACCGCCGAAGCCATCCAGGGCGATGTCAGCCAGGTCGCCACCGCCGCCCCGCTGGTCGCCGAAACCATCAGCCGCCTCGGCCGCCTGGATATCCTGGTGAACAACGCCGCCGTCAGCATGGGCCTCGACCTCGATGCGATCACCGAGGCGGATTTCGACCGCATGGTGGCCACCAACATGAAGTCGGTGCTGTTCCTCTCCCAGGCAGCCGCCCGCGCCATGGCCCCCGGCAGCGTCATCATCAACCTCAGCTCGGTCGGCACCCGCATGGCCACTCCACGCTTCGTCGTCTATGCGGCCACCAAGGCCGCCGTGGAAACCATGACCCTGTCCATGGCCCGCGCCCTCGCCCCGCGCCGCATCCGCGTCGTCGCGGTCGCCCCGGGCATGACCGACACGGAAATGCTGCGCCGCGCCATCCCGGCCCAGATCCTCGCCGATGCCGCGGCCCGCAACCCCCTCGGCCGCCTGGGCCAGGTCGAGGACATCGCCCCCGTCATCGCCTTCCTCGCCTCCGACGATGCCGGCTGGATCACCGGCGAAACCCTCCACGTCAACGGCGGCCAGCACGGCTGAACCGCCACGCCAAGCCACGCCACCCCGCGGATCGCCCTCTCATCCTGTCGTGAAGGCGATCCCCCCCTGGCGTGGTAGCGTCCGAGCCTGCCCCCAACCATCCGCCTCGCAAACGCCGCCGCCGACCACGGCCGGCTGCCAATCTGATACCAGCCCCGGCAATCGCCGACTCTTCCGGCGATTGCCGGTTTGGTATCGCGCGCCGGGCTGGCTGGTGGCGGCGCGCAAAACAAAGACTCATACCAGCCCGCATCGGCCCATTCTTCATGCGTCGATGCAAAGAGGGGCCGGTATGACGCCTCTCCCTCCCGAAAAAATATCCACGACACCCCTTGCATCGCTAACGTAAGTTAGTTATATTCCCACCCATGAGCACCGCATCCCTCCCCACCCCGGC
>JBIKOJ010000088.1:0-20586 GCA_044358135.1 Acetobacteraceae bacterium
GCCATCGTTCATGACCTCGCGGTCGTCACCAGAAATGTCGACGATTTCGTCCGAGCCGGGATCACCGTGGTCAATCCCTGGAAGACGTAGCAACAGCGCGACGTGCGGCCTCCCGGCGCACAGAGAGTTTTCGCTCCCAGTTCCCTATCCTACGCCATCGTATGCAGCGACGGACATCAGCCCTGTCGCGCCGCCAAAGTAGCCGGTCACGCGTCGGCCGCGCGGATCCGGACTGGTCCGCGCTCAGAGATCGACTGGATGACGGCAGCCTGCGCGCGCGCCACGGGCAGGCTGCGCCGAGGCGAAGTGTCCGGTTCCGTCCCGGTGCGGATGCTTGCGAGGAAGCCGCCTACTGACTCGGCGAAGGCGCCGACGATTCGGCCGTCGACCTCATCGGCGGTGTGAGGGCCGCGGAAGATTTGTTCGACGCTGCCGCGCGCGGTGTAGGCGAGGATCCGGCGGGCGGAATTGTCCAACGTCAGCGTGCCGGTGGAGCCGATGATCTGCATCATGCCGTCGGCCAGCACCGGGTAGCTGTCGGGATGAATCCAGGAGGAGTGGACATTGGCGATGGCGCCATCGGCGAAGCGGATCAGGGCGTTCAGGCCGTCGTGCACACGCACGCCCTTTTCGTCGAGCACGCCGCGCGTGTCCTGCGCGACGACTTCCACCGGGTCGGTGCCGAGATACCAGTGGACGAGATCCAGGTCGTGGCTGGACATGAAGTAGATCGGCGAGGTGCTGGCGCCCCAAGCGATCATCTTGGTCGGCACGTAGATGCGGTCGAATTTGTGGGTTGTGACCATGCGCGGGGTGCCGATCGCGCCATCCAGCACGGCCTGGCGGATCCAGGCGTATTCGGCGACGTAGCGCTGGCTGAAATTCACCATCGCCACCGCGGAGGAGCGCGCGGCGGCGGCGACGATGGCGTCCATGTCCTCTGGCGTGGTGGCCAGCGGCTTCTCGATGAAGACGTGCTTGCCGCGATCGAGGCCGGCGACGGCGGCATCACGGTGCAGGTGGTCCGGCGTGGCGATGGCAAGGGCATCGCACTCGACCGCGTTCCACATGTCGTCCAGCGTGGCGAAACTGGCGGCGCCCACGCGCTCGGCGACCGTGGTGGCGCGGGTGGGGTTGGGGTCGACGACGGCGACGACCTCGGCGCCCTCCTGCTCGCTGAACACGCGCGCATGGCGGGCGCCGAGGATGCCGGCGCCGAGGACGGCGATGCGCAATGCGCTCATGGGGAAAATCCTTTCGTCTGGTCGGTGGTCGAGATGGCGGTCGATGGGCCCAACGGGGTTTCTGCCAGGGTGGGCACATCGAGCGGCGGCGGGGTGGACAGGCGCCGGACCATGCCGGCGGCGGCCTCGGCGTCCTTCAGTCCATGGCCGGAGATGACGCAGACGGTCAGCGCATCGGGGTCGAGCGCGCCTTCATGGGCGGCTTCCAGCAGGGCAGCGGCGGCATAGGCCCCGTGCGGCTCGGCAAAGATGCCTTCCTCGCACGCCAGCACGGATTGCGCGGCGTGAATAGCGGCATCGTCCATGTGGCGCAGGGTGCCGCCGGAGGCGCGGATGCTGTCCCACGCCCAGCGCCCGTCCATCGGGCGGTAGAAGCCGGTTTCGTATCCCGGCGCGCCGAGGTCGTCGATCGGGACGAAGTAGGCGCGGCGCTGGGCGGCCAGCAGGCGCGGCGGGGGGCCGGCAAGGCCGAGCGCGGCAAGTTCGCCGAAGCCCTTGTGCACGCCGCCGACAAGCCCGCCGCCGCCGGCCGGCAGGATGACGAGATCGGGCGCACGGCCAAGCTCGCAGGCGGTCTCAAAGGCCAGGGTCTTGCCGCCTTCGACCATGTAGGGGTTGACCGGGCGGGCGGAGATCATCGGCGTCAGGCCGCGCGGCCGGCAGAAGGCGGACAGGCCGGTGACGGCGCCGAAATAGGCGTCCGCCCCATGGTCGACCGGCGAGGGCAGCAGGAACAGCCGCGCGCCATAGACCTGGATCTGTTGCAGCTTGGCGGCCGGCGTTTCATGCGAGACCCATACCAGCGCCTCGGCCCCGGCGCGCGCGGCGTAGGCGGACAGGGCGACGCCGACATTGCCCGATGAGACCGTGGCGAACCGGGTGGCGCCCCACTCCCGCGCCTTGGACAGGCCGATGGCCATCTGCCGGTCCTTGAAGGAGCCGGTCGGGTTGCTGCCCTCGAGCTTGAAGTAGAGGTGGTGGAGGCCGAGCCGCGCGGCCAGGCGGTGGGAGCGGATCAGCGGCGTCTGGCCCTCGCCCAGCGTGATCGCACGCTCGGGGTGCGCCAGGGGCAGCAGTGGTGCGAAGCGGTGGGCGATGGGGCCGGGGCGCGCCCAGGCCCGCGCGAAGCTTCCTTCGGCCCGGATGCGGGCGAGGTCGTAGGTAACGTCGAGCTCGCCGCCGCAATCCGGGCAAGCGTAGTGCTCCACTGCAGGGAAGGTGGCGTCGCAGGCGATGCAGCGCAGCTGGGGGCCGGCGTTCATCCCTTCAGCGCCCCGCTGGTCATGCCGTCGACGAGGTAGCGCTGGATGAACAGGAAGAACACCGCGACCGGCAGGGCGAAGATGACGGAGGTGGCCATCATCTCGTCCCAGGCGATGGAGTATTGCCCCTCGAAGGAGGTCAGGGCCACCGACAGCACCCAGTTGTCCTGCGAGGAGATCAGGGTGCGGGCGAGGAAGAATTCATCCCAGGCGGAGATGAAGGCGAATACCGTCACCACCACGATCCCCGGCACGCTGAGGGGCAGGGTGATGCGGTAGAAGGCGCCGAGCCGTGTGCAGCCGTCGATCTCGGCCTGCTGCTCCAGGTCTGTCGGGATGCGGTCGAAGAAGCCGCGCATCAGCCAGGTGGCGAGCGGCAGGGTGAAGGCGGTGTCGGCAATGATCAGGCCGGTGAGCGAATTGTAGAGGCCGAGCTGGCGGAAGATGACGTAGAGCGGCACCACGATCAGCGTGGCGGGCAGCATCTGCGTCACCAGCACGAAGATGCCGAAGCCGGTGGGCAGGCGGCCGCGGAAGCGGGAGAGGGCATAGCCGGCGTTGATCGAGACGATGCAGCACAGCGCGGCGGTACAGCCGGCGACGACCGAGGTGTTCTGCAGCCAGACCAGCATCGGCCGCTCGGCGAAGATGCGGCGATAGGCGTCCAGCGTGGCGCCGCGCGGCCAGAGCTGCGGCGGCCATTCGTGCAGCGCGGTCGGCGCCACGGAGGAGACGATCATCCAGTAGTAGGGGAAGATGATGAGCCCGGCGCAGACCATCGTGAACAGCAGCACGCCGGCCGTGGCGAAGAGGCGGCGGCGCGCTCTCATGGCGGCTGGTTCATGCGGGCCGCGCGCATGTAGACGAGGCTCAGCACCAGCAGGATCAGCAGCAGCATGGTGCCGATCGCCGCGGCATAGCCGAGACGCTGATACTGGAACGCGGTGTTGTAGGTCAGGATCGATAGCGTCTCGGTGGCGCGCGCCGGGCCGCCGGCGGTCATGGCATAGATCACTGTCACGCGCCGGAACGAGTTCAGCACCAGCATCAGCACCAGCACGAGGTTGACCGTGCGCAGCCCGGGCATCGTCACGTGGCGGAACGTGGCCCAGCGCCCGGCCCCGTCGCTCATCGCCGCCTCGTACAGCTCACGCGGCACGGTCTGCAGCCCGGCGAGCAGGATCAACATGGCCAGCGGGAATTGCTGCCAGCAGGTGACCAGCACCAGCGCCGGCATGGCGAGGTCGGCATCCGACAGCCACGCCGCCGGCGCGCGCAGCAGCCCGGCCTCCACCAGCGCGTAGTTGATCACGCCGTACTGCGCATCGAGCAGCCAGACGAAGATCAGCACGGCCACCACCTCCGGGATCGCCCAGGGCATGATGATGATCGTGCGCAGCAGCCCGCGCCCCGGCATGCTGCGGTTCAGCAGCAGCGCGAGCCCGAGCCCGATCGCATAGGTACCGGCGGTGACCGCGGTGCTGTAGACCAGCGTGACCCAGACGGAGTTCCAGAAATACGGATCGCCCGCGAGCCGGACGTAGTTGTCCAGCCCGATGAACCTGCCCTGGGCGTAGCGCAGCAGCCGCGTGTCGAAGAAGCTGAGCGTGATGCCGCGCAGCACGGGCCAGGCCAGCAGCACCCCCATGATGAGCCCCGCCGGCGCGATCAGCGCCGGCGGCAGCCAATCGATGCGGCGCCGCCGTGCCGTCATTGCCGTGCCGTCATCGCTGCGTGGCCCAGCGTTCCAGCGCCTTCTGTGCCGCGTCCAGCCCGTCCTTCACGCTGGTGCGGCCGGCATAGATCTGCGCCAGGTGGTCGGCCACGATCTGGCGGAACTCGGCCGCGCCCACGGCGAAGCCTGGCGGGGCATAGCCGAGGCCGCTGGGATACTTCGCGGCGATCTCGGCCATGGTGCCGACCCAGGGATTGGCCTGGAGGAAGGCGGGGCTGGGCTGCACGGTGGTGCCGGGGATCTGCAGCAGCCCCTCCAGCCATTCGCGCTGCGCCGCCTCGGCGTTGATGATGCCGAGATAGGCGCAGGCATCGGCCTTGTTCTTCGAGCCTACGGGAATGGTGTAGAACGCCCCGCCGGTGACGGCGGCGTGGGTCGGCGTCGGCATCACGGCGAAGCCGACATCCTTCATCAGCGCCGGGTTCGTCCGCTGCACCTGGGTCATCACCCAGGGGCCGTCGAACAGGAACGCCGCCTTGCCCTGGGCGAACAGGGTGCGTGCGGCGTTGGCATCCAGCCCGCGCGGGCTCAACCCTTCATCGAGGTAGCGCTTGATCCAGGTGATCGCCTCCACCGTGCGCGGCGCGTTGGCGGTGATCTTGCGGTCCGGCGTGGACCAGTCGCTGCCCATGCCGATGACCCACTGCATCGACTGCATGTAGATGAACAGCGGGCTCGAGACATTGTTGGGGAAGGCGTAGCCCCAGTTGCCGGTCTTCGCCTTCACCGCCTTCACCGCGGCATAGAACTCCTCCAGCGTCTTCGGCACCGCGACCCCGGCCTCGTCCAGCATCGCCTTGTTGTACAGCAGCGATTGCGGGCTCATGGTCAGCGGCACGCCATAGGTCTTGCCGTTGAACTTCGCGTAGCTCACCGAGGCCAGCATCCGGTCCTTCCACGGCGATGCGGCGATGCAGTCGTCGAGCGGGGCGAGCACGCCGGCATCCACCAGCGGGGCGAGCATGTTGGTCAGCACCGGCAGCAGGTCCGGCGGATCGCCGGCGGCGATCTGGGTCTGGATGGTGTTCTCGAAGTTGGTGCTGGGGATCTGGGTCGGCTGCACCTTCACGCCTGGGCGGGCGGCCTCGAACTCCGCCAGGCGCTTCTTGTGCCACACGCCGACATCGCCTTCCTCCCACATCCAGCTGGGATACTTGAAGGTGTAGGCGCCGGCCGGGCCGGGCGCGGCCATGGCAAGGCCGGCGATCAGGGCCGCGCCGAACATCCGCAGCCGGGCCGATGGGGTTGCTTTCAGTCTCATGGCGTGTCCTCCGCTTGGTGTCTCTAGGAACGAGCCGGTCCAGTGGCTTTGGTGCCACTTGTATTTTAATGGTATCTTCAATAGTCTGACTCGTCTGAGTGGATAGGGCAAGCACAATGCGGGATAAGACCGGTCTGGTCGTGCGAACTCTGCGGCAGCGCATCGAGAGCGGCCTCTATCCGGACGGATCGGCCCTGCCCGCCGAAAGACTCCTGATGGCGGAGTTCTCCCTGTCGCGCACCACCATCCGGCGCGGTCTGGCTGAGCTATCCCATAGTGGTCTGGTAAAGTCCCAGGCCGGTATTGGCAGCTTCGTCTGCCGGCCCGCCGGCACGGCGGCAGGGGCGGAGTCCGGCACCCGCGCCCTGCTGCTGGTGGTGCCCACCCTGTCCGATCCCTATTACGGCGAACTGCTGAAGGCGATCGAGCATGAGGCGCGACGCAGCGGGCTCAGCCTGATCGCCGCCCAGTCCGACTACAGCAGCGAGGCGGAATCGCGGATGCTCGCCGCTGCGGCGCGCGATGCGGTCACGCACGGCGCCATCGTGGTGCCAACCGCCGTGACCGCCGCCACGTCCGGTGCGGGGGCCTTCGCCGCCGCGGGCAAGCCGCTGGTGTATCTTGGCCGCTGGCCCGGGGCCGGAGCCCCGGTTGCGGACAGCATCGGCCCCGACTACCGCCAGGCGGCCCGACAGGCGACCAGCCACCTGTTGGAACGTGGCCACCGCCGCATCGCCTATGTCGAAGGACTCCCGAACCTGCCGGGATTCTCCCCAGGCGACGGCTACCGGGCCGCATTGGCCGAGGTGAGTATCGACAGCGATCCCGAGCTGGTCCGCATTCTCGACCTGCCGTCGGAGGAGGCTGGCGCCGAAGCAATTGCGGCCCTGCTCGCGTCCAGGGTGCGCTTCACCGCCGTGCTCGCGCGCAACGACGTCACCGCTGCGGGTGTCATCCGCGCGTTGCGCGCGGCGGGACTGAAGGTGCCTAGCGACGTCGCCGTGGCCGGCATCAACAACAGCCTGCTGGCTCGGTCGATCGATCCCCCATTGACCAGCGTCGACACGTTCCCGCAGGTCGTTGGGCGGATGGCGGTGCGCCTACTCCAGGATCGGTTGGATGGAACGACTACGGCGCCACCGCTGCACGTCTCGGTCGGCTCCGCGCTCATCGTGCGGCAATCCACCCTGGGCTCATTGGCGGATGGGAGAAGACGACGCGACTGAATCGGTACATTCAGTCGATGGACACCATTCAGCTGTACACCGGAGGAATTGGGCAGGTATGTCCAATCTAGCGGTCAGGACATCTTCGTCTCGGCCGTGTTCCAGGGGATTGTGATCGAACTCTTCCAGTGCCCAACTTCATCGCACCCGGCACGCCACCATCCTAGGGGCGAACCGCTCTCCGCTGGCGAGACGGGCTGGAAAACTCCAAGTTTTTCGGGGGTTTGCGGCGTACGCTCGGGGCGCCGCTAGAGCAACAGCCCATCAGACGGAATCGTCTGGTGGGCTAAAGTTGCTCGCTCAGACAAAGAGCTAGAGCGGTGGCCGACCGCCTATCAGGTCGGCTACCGCTCTAGAGCAGTTTCCGATCAGTCCAGATCATACCCTGCGGCGGCGAAGTCGTTGGCGCACTCTTCTGACGTGAGGGTGTCGATGATGCGTCCGATGGCTGACCAGAGCCCATGGACACTGCGTTCGCCTGCTTTGCGCAACATGCGCCTTGAGCTTGGCGACGCCGTTGATCGGTCCGTCCAGCACCATCGGCGCGGCAACGCCGCTGTTGCTCAATGCAGCGGCGAAGGTGGTCGTCTTCCAGTGACCATGCGGGACCGTCGCGCGCAGGCATTCGCCGCGAGGGGCCCGGCCGTGCGTTCGGGCCATCTTCGTCGAGGCCCCGTTGATCTCCTGCGGAGCTCAACCATCGATGAAAACCAGGCGGTCGGGATCGAGGTCAGGCTGTGCCTCGAACCAATCCCAACCCCGCCTCAGGATGTCGGGGCGGTCTTGCTCGGCTGCATGCGCAGATTTTTTTTGCGCGTGATCCGGTCCCGGTCGAAGAAGCGCGTGATGTCGGATCTTTGTTCGATGATGCTCAGGGGCGGCCGGACCGGGGCGGCCAAGCGGGGATATCGCAATCCAACATGGGTTGCGTTACCCCTCGCCCAGGGATCGAATCGACCCCGACCGTCGCAAGGTGGGCTGCTTGGCCTGGGCTAGGCCACGCTGACCGAAGCGGCCTCCGGCCCCTTTGAGCCTGTCACAACGCTCATTCGTACCGACTGGCCTTCGTTCAGCGTGGTGAGGCCCGCCCGTTCGAGCGCGGTAGCGTGGACGAAAACGTCCTTGCCGCCCGTATCCGGCGTGACGAAGCCGAAGCCCTTCTGGGCGTTGTACCATTTCACGATGCCCACAACCTCGGTGGCATCGCTCATGTCCAGCTGCCGGCGGGGACGGTCGCTGCGTTCGGGGCGGGGGCCTGCCGGCGCCCGGCGGGCCGGCTGCTCCGTGCCGGTCCCTTCGGTGATGGACAGCACTTCGTCTACCTGCAGCCCCTTCTGGCCCTTGCTGACGCGCACCTTCAGCACCGAACCCGGCGCCACAGACTGCACACCGCTGGCCCGCAGCGCGCTCATGTGCAGGAAGGCATCGCCCTTGCCGCTGGCCAGCGATACGAAGCCGAAGCCCTTCTCGGCGTTGTACCAATTGACCGTTGCCGCTTCCTCGGGGGCCGAGCTGCTGGGGGCGAACGACGGGAAGGACGGCATCTCCGGGGCATTGCCGAACCGGCTGCTGTCATCGTCGTTCCAACCGCGGGACTGCCGCTGCCGGTGCTCTTTCGATCTATGCAAGGCTGAGACTTCCTTCGTTCACGTAGCCAGTGCCGGTCCAAGTGGCATCAGCAGCGCTAGATAGCGATCTAACGGTCATTCTTGAAGCCCCGACACGTGATGAATGCGCGAGGCCGCCAAGCGCCCAAGGCTCGGCGGGGCGTGTGTGGCACATCCCGGTCACGCCGCCTCCGGCACCTGACCGAACACGCCCAGGAATTCCGGCTCGCCATAGTCGCCGGCCTCCTCGTCGGCCATGACGCGGACAACATGGGCACCGACCGCCATGCCGCTGGCCATCGCCTTCTCCGCACGGCGCTCGGCATCGGCGGCGTTGCGGCAGGCTACGGGCTGGCCCGGCTTCAGGCCACCGCGGCGGCCCTGGACGTAGGGCTGGAAGATGATGCGTTCAGCGACCGCCATGGCGGGACTCCGGAAGGGTGGTGCGTCGTCTGGCAAGGCGAAATGCCACGCCCCTGGACCGGTGCGGCGCCACAGCGGGATCAGCCACTCCATTGTGCGCCCAAGACGCGGTTCCGCCAAGCGCTACGAACGGCGATTGGCCGCAGGATGCATCAATATCCCGCGGGACGCCGGGCTGGCCGCCTCTCGGATGGTGCAAGACGGCTGGCCTGGGCCTTGCGCGTTCCTTTTCTACTGCACCAGCGGGCCGTCGGTGCCCGCGGAGAGCACCAGGCCTTCCAGCTTTGCCTTCGCGGCCAGCAGGGCCATGAACTGGTGCGCGGCGCGGCGGAAGCTGGCCTCCTGCAGCCAGGCGGCGATGCGGGGGTGCACCGCCTGGAAGGGTTGCTGGTGGCCAACCTCGCGGGCCTGCAGCTGGATCACGTGGAAGCCGTAGCGTGTTTCCACCACGGCTTCGTGGATGGCGCCGGGGGCGGTGGCGCGCAGGGCGGCCTCGAACGCCGGCACGGTGGTGCCGGGCTCGATGGCACCGAGGTCGCCGCCCTGGCTGCGGGAAGGGCAATCGGAATGGGCGGCGGCCAGGGAAGGCAGGCGGAGCGGGTCGGCCTGCACCTCGGCCAGCAGACGCTCCGCATCTGCGCGGGCCGCGGCACGGGCCTGCGGGTTGGCCGGGTCGGCGGCGAGCAGGATATGGGCGGCGTGCCACACCGGCTTGGTGCGGAAGCGGGCCCGGTTGGCGGTGAACCAGCGGCGGCAGGTTTCCTCGTCGGCCTCGGGGATGCGCAGTTCACGGTCCAGCAGCCGGCGCACCTGGGCTTCCTCGGCCGTTTCCGTCCCTTCGGGCGTGGCGTCGATCGCCTGGCGCTGAGCCTCCGCCACGAGCAGGCGGCGCAGGACCAGCGCCTCGGCGGCCGCGTGCCAGGCCGCCTCCGCGCTGTCGGACGGGTGGTGCTGCATCTCGGCGGCGATCTCAGTGGGGGGGATCTCCACCCCATCGAGCAGCACGGGGGGCGGGCCAGGAGAGTGGGCGTGGGGATGGGGGTGCATGGCGCGTGCTCCTTCAGGCGGCGCGGGCATTGCGGCCGCGGCGGCGGACCAGCTGGTAGGGGCGCACGGCATAGCCGAGCGGGGCGGACCAGATGTGCACCAGGCGCGAGAACGGGAAGGCGACGAACAGCGTGAGGCCGAGGAAAATGTGCGCCTTGAAGACGAGGCCCACATGCTCCAGGTGGCTCGCCGCATCGGCCTGGAAGGTGACGATGCCCTGCGCCCAGTGGCTCAGCAGCAGCATCACGCTGCCATCCCTATGGCCGAGCGAGAACGGGATGGTGGCCAGGCCCAGCACCAGCTGCAGCCACAGCAGCACCAGGATGCCGATATCCGCCCACGAGGATGTGGCGCGGATGCGCTCGTCGAACAGGCGGCGGTGCAGCAGCATGGTGAGACCCGCGAAGCACAGTACGCCGAACACGCCGCCGGAGACGATGGCGAGCAGCTGCTTCTGCGGCGCGGTGATCACCAGGCCGTACAGCGCATGCGGCGTGAGCAGGCCGACGGTGTGGCCCACCATCAGGAACAGGATGCCGACATGGAAGCACACGCTGCCGACCATCAGCTGGCGGCGGCGCAGCAGCTGGGAGGAGCCGCTACGCCAGGAATACTGCTCCCGCTCGAAGCGGATCAGGCTGCCGAGCAGGAACACGATGACGGCCATGTAGGGGTACAGGCCGAAGGCAAGATGGTGGAGGAAGCTGGACATGGCATCAGGCTCCTGCGCCGGCATACCGGATGACCGGCCGGCGCGGATGGGGATTGGGGGCGCGTGTTGCCGCGCGCAGCTTGGCGGCCATCACCTCCGGCCCGCATTCGGCGGCCGGGTCCGCGCCGGGGCCGAAGATGACGGCGGATTCCTCCCACGCCTTGTCCAGTGCTTCCGGCGTCGATTCCGGCTCCGGCTGGGCGATGGAGGTGGGGGCGTGGCCGGCCGCCAGCAGGGTTGCGTGCAGCACGGCGGACCAGGGGCTTTGGCGTTGCAACAGGCGGCCGTGCAGCAGGTCGATCACCGGGGCGGCGTTGGCGAGCAGGGCGAGGCCCGCTTCCGGCGCCACCGCGGCGTGTTCCAGCAGCAGCGGCAAGTAGTCCGGCAGCTCGCCGGTGGCCGGTTCCAGCCCGGCCGCGATGTAGATGCCCAGCAGCTCCACCATGGCCGGGCCGCGCTCGCGGCTGTCGCCATGCACGTGTTCGAACAGGTTGAGGCAGAGCGAGCGG
Organism: Acetobacteraceae bacterium; assembly: GCA_044358135.1. Classification (GTDB taxonomy): domain Bacteria; phylum Pseudomonadota; class Alphaproteobacteria; order Acetobacterales; family Acetobacteraceae; genus CAMDGX01. The sequence continues at coordinate 11,027 of JBIKOJ010000088.1, forward strand.
GTGCGGTCGAACAGGCCGACATATTCTTCCTGCGTGTCGAGCAGGTCGGCCTGCTCGATATGGTCGGCCAGCATCAGCAGGCTGGGAAGCGCCGGGGCCAGGGCGGGGTCGGCGGCCATGGCATCCACGATCTCCGGCAGGGCGTCGTGCTGCTCCGCGGTGGGATAGGCCAGCAGGGCGGCGAGGGCGCGCAGGGAGGTGCGCATGGCTATGCCTCCTCCTTCGTGCGCGCCGGCGGTTGCGCGGGCGCCGGGCGCAGCAGGTTCAGCGCGGGTTCCGCTGGCTTGGGCGCATGCTCGGCCACGCGGCGCACCAGGGTCTTGGGCGCCTGGTGGCCGGCCGAGGTCGGCTTGGTAGAGAACAGATTGGCGCTGTCGGTGCCGGTGGTGGAGCAGCCATTGCCGAAGGTGAAGCCGCAGGAGGACTTCAGGTCGAAGGTGTTCTCGGCATACTCGCGGTGGCTGGAGGGGATGACGAAGCGATCTTCATAGTCCGCCAGTGCCATCACCTTGTACATCTCCTCCACCTGCGTCACCGACAAGCCGACGCTGCGCAGGATTTCGGCATCCAGACGGTTTTCCACCGTGCGGGCGCGCATGTGCATGCGCATCGCCATCATGCGCTGCAGCGCCAGCAGCACCGGTGCCTCGGCCCCGGCGGCAAGAAGGTTGGCGAGGTACTGCACAGGGATGCGCAGCTTGGCGATATCCGGCAGGCCCTTGTCGTCCCAGCCGACATAGCCCGCCTCATGCGCGGACTGCACAGGCGAGAGCGGCGGCACGTACCACACCATCGGCAGGGTGCGGTATTCCGGGTGCAGCGGGAAGGCGACGCCCCATTCGATGGCCATCTTGTACACCGGCGAGTGCCGCGCGGCCTCCAGCCACAGTTCCGGCACGCCATCCTCGCGCGCCTGGGCGATCACCTTGGGGTCGTTGGGATCAAGAAAGATATCCAGCTGGGCGCGATACAGGTGCTCGTCGTGCTCCACGCTGGCGGCTTCCTCGATGCGGTCCGCATCGTAGAGCATCACGCCGAGGTAGCGGATCCGCCCCACGCAGGTTTCGGAGCACACGGTAGGCTCGCCGGCCTCGATGCGCGGGAAGCAGAAGGTGCACTTCTCCGCCTTCCCGGACTGCCAGTTGTAGTAGATCTTCTTGTACGGGCAGGCGGAGACGCACATGCGCCAGCCGCGGCATTTGTCCTGGTCCACCAGAACAATGCCGTCCTCCTCGCGCTTGTAGATCGAGCCGGACGGGCAGGCCGCGACGCAGGCCGGATTGAGGCAGTGCTCGCACAGCCGCGGCAGGTACATCATGAAGGTGTTCTCGAACTCGCCGTACACCTTCTTCTGGATGTTCTCGAAGTTGGCGTCCTTGGCGCGCTTCTCGAACTCGCCGCCCAGCAGCTCCTCCCAGTTCGGGCCCCACTCGATCTTCCCCATCGTCTTGCCGGTGATGAGCGAGATCGGGCGCGCGGTGGGCATCGCCCTGCTTTCAGGCGCATTCTGCAGGTGGCCGTAATCGAAGGTGAAGGGCTCGTAGTAGTCGTCGATCTCCGGCATGTCGGGGTTGGCGAAGATCTTGGCCAGCACGCGCAGCCGCGAGCCGATGCGCGGTTCCAGCTTGCCATTCTTCTTGCGCTTCCAGCCGCCCTTCCAGCGCGCCTGGTTCTCCCACTCCTTCGGGTAGCCAATGCCGGGCTTGGTCTCCACGTTGTTGAACCAGGCGTATTCCACGCCCTCGCGCGTGGTCCAGACCTGCTTGCAGGTGACGGAACAGGTGTGGCAGCCGATGCACTTGTCGAGGTTCAGCACCATCGCAATCTGGGCACGGACCTTCATGACACGGTCTCCTCGACGGGCGTCGCCGGCCCATCCATCCAATCAACGGTCTTCATCTTGCGGACCACGACGAACTCGTCGCGGTTGGTGCCGATCGTGCCGTAGTAGTTGAAGCCCCAGCTCAGCTGCGCGTAGCCGCCGATCATGTGGGTGGGCTTCGGTGTTGTTCTGGTCACGGAATTGTGGATGCCGCCCCGGGTCTTCATGATCTCGGAGCCCGGCGTGTTCACGATCTTCTCCTGGGCGTGGTACATCATCACCATCCCTTCCGGCACGCGCTGGCTGACCACCGCGCGGGCGGTGAGCGCGCCGTTCACGTTGAACGCCTCGATCCAGTCATTGTCGACGATGCCCACCTTCGCGGCGTCGATCTCCGACAGCCACACCACCGGCCCGCCGCGGTTCAGCGTGAGCATGATCAGGTTGTCGCTGTAGGTGCTGTGGATGCCCCATTTCTGGTGCGGGGTGATGAAGTTGAGCGCAATCTCCGGCTCGCCGTTCGGCTTCGCGCCGATCATGGCCAGATGCGCCTTGAGGTCCACCGGCGGCTTGTACACGCACAGGCCTTCGCCGAAGGCCAGCATCCAGGGATGGTCCTGGTACAGCTGCTGGCGGCCGGTCAGCGTGCGCCAGGGGATCAACTCGTGCACGTTGGTGTAGCCGGCGTTGTAGCAGACCTCCTCGCTCTCGATCCCAGACCATGTCGGAGACGAGATGATCTTGCGCGGCTGGGCCTGCACGTCGCGGAAGCGGATCGTGGTGTGCTCCTGCCCGCGCGCCAGGTGGGTGTGGTCGCGCCCGGTGTTCTTGCCCAGGGCTTCCCAGGCCTTCACCGCCACGTGGCCGTTGGTCTCGGGGGCGAGGGAGAGAATGACCTCGGCGGCCTGGATGTCGGTTTCGATGCGCGGGCGCATGCCGGCATCCGGCACCTCGCGCAGGCCGTTGAGCTGGCCGAGGAATTCCACCTCGTGCCCGGTCTTCCAGCCGATGCCCTTGCCGCCGTTGCCGAGCTTCTCAAGCAATGGGCCCAGCGCGGTGAAGCGGGCATAGGTGCGGGGATAGTCGCGCTCCACCACCGAAACCGCCGGCATCGTCACGCCGGGGATCGGCTCGCACTCGCCTTTTTTCCAGTCGGCCACATCGTTCTGCGCCAGTTCCTGCGCGGTGTCGTGCATCAGCGGCGTGAGCACCACGTCCTTCTCCACGCCCAGGTGGCCCACGGAAACTTCGCTGAAGCGCTTGGCGATGCCCTTGAAGATCGCCCAGTCCGTGCGGCTTTCCCAGGCGGGGTCCACCGCCGCCGAGAGCGGATGGATGAACGGATGCATGTCCGACGTGTTGAGGTCGTGCTTCTCGTACCAGGTGGCGGTGGGCAGCACGATGTCGGAATGCACGCAGGTGGTGCTCATGCGGAAATCGAGCGTTACCAGCAGGTCGAGCTTGCCCTCCGGGGCCTCCTTCCACGGGATCTCGCTGGGCTTCACCGCGCCTTCCTGGCCGAGGTCCTTGCCCTGCACGCCGTTGGTGGTGCCCAGCAGGTATTTCAGGAAATACTCGTGCCCCTTGCCGGAGGAGCCGAGCAGGTTGGAGCGCCAGATGAACATGTTGCGCGGCCAGTTGGCCGGGTTCTCCGGATCCTCGCAGGACATCGAAACAGCACCGGATTTCAATCCGGCAGCGACATACTCGGCGGCACTCTGCCCCGCCTCGGCCGCGCTGGCGGCGATCGACAGCGGGTTCTGCTCCAGTTGCGGCGCCGAGGGCAGCCAGCCCATGCGTTCCGCCCGCACGTTGAAGTCGATCAGCGAGCCGTGCATCTGCACCGGCGCGGTGGGCGACAGAAGCGCCTCGATCCCCAGCTTCTCGTACCGGTACTGGCCGGTGTGCGCGTAGAAGAAACTGGTGGAGTTCATCTGCCGCGGCGGGCGGTTCCAGTCGGTGGCAAAGGCCAACGGCGCCCAACCGGTTTGCGGGCGCAGCTTCTCCTGGCCGACATAGTGGCTCCAGCCGCCACCGGATTGGCCGATGCAGCCGCACATCACCAGCAGGTTGATGATGCCGCGATAGGTCATGTCGCTGTGGTACCAGTGGTTCACCGCGGCGCCGAGGATCACCATCGACTTGCCGTTGGTCTTGGCGGCGTTGTCGGCGAACTCCCGGGCGGTGGCGATGATCTGGCCGCGCGGCACGCCGCACACCTTCTCGGCCCAGGCCGGGGTGTAGGGCGCATTGTCGTCGTAGCTGGCCGCCGCATCGCCGAAGCCACGCTCCACGCCGTAATTGGCCATGAACAGGTCGTGCACGGTGGCCACCAGGCGCTCGCTGCCATCGGCCAGGGTGATGCGCCGCGCCGGCACGCGGCGGGTGATCACCTCGTCATGCGCGGTCGGGTTGAAGAACTCCGGCGCGCGGGCGCCGAAATACGGGAAGCCGACCTCGGCCACGTCCTCGCCCAGCAGGGTCAGGCGCGGCTTCGCCACTTCGAGCGTCTGCGCGTCGCGCCCCTCCAGGTTCCACTTGCCCTGCTGGCCCCAGCGGAAGCCGATGGAACCGGTGGGGGCGTAGAGCGCGCCGGTGTCCTCGTCGATCGCCACCGTCTTCCACCTGGCGTTGTTGGTCTCGCCCAGCCCGCCCGGCAGGTCGGCGGTCCGCAGCTGGCGGCCGGCCACCAGCTTGCCGTCCTTGTCCTCCAGCAGCACCAGCATCGGCATGTCGGTGTAGCGGCGGCAGTAATCCTGGAAGTAGTCGCCCTTTGCCTGCGCATGCCACTCGCTCAGGATCACGTGGCCCATCGCCATGGCCAGCGCGGCATCGGTGCCCTGCTTCGGGTGCAGCCAGAGATCGGCGAACTTGCTGGCCTCGGAATAGTCGGGGCACACCACCACCGTCTTGGCGCCGCGGTAGCGGGCCTCGGTCATGAAATGGGCATCGGGCGTGCGCGTCTGCGGCACGTTGCTGCCCCACATCATCAGGAAGCCGGCGTTGTACCAGTCCGCACTTTCCGGCACGTCGGTCTGCTCGCCCCAGGTCTGCGGAGAAGCGGGGGGCAGGTCGCAGTACCAGTCGTAGAAGCTCATGCTCACGCCGCCGATCAAGGACAGGTAGCGGCTTCCTGCGGCGTAGCTGACCATGCTCATGGCGGGGATCGGCGAGAAGCCGAGGATGCGGTCCGGCCCATGCGCCTTGGCGGTATGGATGTTGGCGGCGGCGATCATCTCCTCCGCCTCCTCCCAGGTCACGCGCACGAAGCCGCCGAGGCCGCGCACCTTCTGGTAGCTGCGGCGCTGCTCGGGGTCGTTCTGGATGCTGGCCCAGGCCGCCACCGGGTCGGCATGGGTCATTTTCGCGGTGCGCCACAGCTTCAGCAGCCGCTTGCGCATCATCGGGTACTTCACCCGGTTGGCGCTGTAGAGGTACCAGGAATAGCTGGCGCCACGGGCACAGCCGCGCGGCTCATGGTTCGGCAGGCCCGGGCGGGTGCGGGGATAATCGGTCTGCTGCGTCTCCCAGGTCACCACGCCGCCCTTCACGTGGATCTTCCAGGAGCAGGAGCCGGTGCAGTTCACGCCATGGGTGGACCGCACGATCTTGTCGGTCGCCCAGCGCGCCCGGTAGGCGTCCTCCCAGCCGCGTGGCTCGTCCACCACCTGGCCGTGGCCGTTGGAGAAGGGTTCAGGCGCACGCTTGAAGAAGCCGAGCCGGTTGAGGAAGTGAGACATCTGGGTCGCTCCGGTTCAGCAGGGATGGGGGGCGTTGCGGCGGGCGTAGAGCCACCAGTTCAGCGCGACGTTGAAGGCGAAGAAGACGGCCAGGCCGTAGAAGATCGGGGTGGCCGACCCGAAGGCACCGAACGACCAGGCGAACAGCATCCCGAAGATGAAGGGGCCGTAGGCGGCAATCGCCGCGGTGAAGCCGATCACCCCGCCGGCCTGGCGCGGCTCGAACAGCATCGGCATCTGCTTGAAGGTGGAGGCGTTGCCCACCCCGGCGAAGAAGAACAGCGCCAGCATCGCGGCAACGAACATTGGGAAGCTGTCCAGCGACGTCGGCTGGGTGTTCAGCGTGACCAGCACGGCACACACCAGCATCCCGAGCCCGGCCCAGTGCGTCACCCGCGCGCCGCCCAGGCGGTCCGACAGCGGGCCTGCCAGCACGCGGCTCGCCGAACCCACCAGCGGGCCGTAGAACGCCCAGGCCAGCGGGTCGGGCGCGCCGGGGAAGCCACCGTAGATCTGGCGGATCAGCAGCGGGAAGGTTGCGGCCAGGCCCGAGAAGGCGCCAAAGGTCATGATGTAGAGCGAGGTCTGCGCCCAGGTGTGGCGCGAGCGGAAGATGTCGAACTGGGCAGCGAAGTTGGCCTTCACCGGGATCGAGCGCAGCAGGAACCAGGCGGCCACGCCGAACGCCAGGGTGAAGGGGATCATCACCAGGGGCGCGTTCTGCAGCCAGATCTGGCTCTGCGTGCCGGCGCGGGTCATGGTCTGGCTGTCGCCCACGAAGGCCATGCCGCCGAACAGCGCAAAGCCGATCACCCAGGGGGTGACGAACTGCACCACCGAGACCCCGAAATTGCCCACCCCGGCCTGGATCGCCAGCGCCGTGCCCTGCAGCCGCTTGGGAAAGAACATCGAGGTGGAGGGCATGAAGGAGCTGAAATTGCCGCCGCCAAGCCCGGCCAGAAACGCCAGCACCATCAGCACCCAGAACGGCGTCGTGGGGTCCTGCACCGCGTAGAACCAGCCCACCAGCGGCAGCAGCAGCGACAGGGTGGAGACGGTCACCACCAGGCGCGAGCCGTAGATCGGCACCAGGAACATGTGCACCAGGCGCAGCGTGCCGCCGGCAAGGCCCGGCATGGCGGCCAGCCAGAACAGCTGGCCCGGCGTGAAGCGGAAACCGATCTGCGGCAGCCGCACCACCAGGGCCGAAACCAGGAACCAGGCGATGAAGGCCATGGTCAGGCTGGCGGTGGTGATGGTCAGCGTGCCCCAGGCACGCTTGCGCCCCACAGTGGCCCAGAAGCCGGCATCCTCCGGCGTCCAGGTGGCGAGCCAGGAGCCGCTCGCAACGGAGCGGGGTGCCTGTACTGAGGTGGACATCTCTTTGCCTTTCTGAGGAGTTTACTTGCCGGCCACCGCGCGCCCGGGTGCGAGCACCGGCGGGGCGGGGCGGGCGGAGGCGGCAAGGGCCGCGGCTTCGGGAAGATCCTGCGGCGCCGCCAGCGCGGGATGCGCCTCGCGCTCCATCCGGCGGATGGCGGCATGCATCCAGGCGAGAGAAACCGCGACAACAACGAACAGCAGCATGAAGCAGCTGGTCCACACGCCGACGAGATCGTTCATGGCGCCGAAGGCCATCGGCAGGATGAAGCCGCCCAGCCCGCCAATCAGGCCGACCACGCCGCCCACGCTGCCCACCCGGCCGGGGTAGTAGACCGGGATGTGCTTGTAGACCGCGGCCTTGCCCAGGCTCATGAAGAAGCCCAGCGCCATGGTCAGCGCCATGAAGGGCAGGAAGCCCAGCGTGATGTCGAACTCGATCGGCCCGCGAATGCCAGAGACCACGTAGTGCGTGGCAGGGTAGCTGAGCAGGAAGGTGCAGACCGCCGAGCCGATGAACGTCCAGTACATCACCGCCCGGGCGCCATACTTGTCAGACAGGGTGCCGCCGAGCACGCGGAACAGGCTGCCGGGGATGGAATAGGCCGCGCCGAGCATGCCGGCCGTCACGATGTCCAGCCCATACACGCCGACGTAGTAGCGCGGCAGCCACAGGGCGAGCGCCACGAAGCCGCCGAACACGAAGAAGTAGTAGAGGCTGAAACGCCACACCTGCAGCTTGGCCAGCGGCGCCATCATCGCCACGAAGCTCTCCGCCTCCGCCCCGCGCGCGCGCCGCGCCGCCAGGTCGGGGTCGTCCTTCGTCACCACCCAGAACACCACCGCCGTCACCGCCAGCGCCGCGGCCCAGAGATAGGCCACCGCCTGCCAGCCCAGCGCCACCATCACGGCGGGGGCCAGGAACTTGGTGACCGCGGAGCCCACATTGCCGGCCCCGAAGATGCCCAGCGCCGTGCCTTGCCTCTCCTTCGGATACCACTTGGAAACGTAGGCCACGCCCACGGAGAACGACCCGCCGGCGATGCCCACGCCCAGCGCGGCCAGCAGGAAGGTCGTGTAGTCATGGGCGAAGCTGAGCAGGAAGGTTGCTACCGCGGCCGCCAGCATCACCAGGGTGAACACCACCCGGCCGCCATACTGGTCCGCCCAGATGCCCAGCATCAGCCGGATCAGGCTGCCGGTCAGGATCGGCGTGCCCACCAGCAGGCCGAACTGGAAGTCGTTCAGGCCCAGATCGCGCTTCACCTGCACGCCCAGGATCGAGAAGATCGTCCAGGAGGCGAAGCACACGGTGAAAGCCCCGGTGCTCGACCACAATGCCAGGCGCCGGTCCCGCTCCCGGATCACCTCGCCGCCTGTTGCGGCCCCCGCTGCCGTGCCCATTGCCCGCTCCATGCCATCCACGGGCCGGACGGTGGCGAAGCTGCGTGGCTCAAAGCTTGATTCAGGTCAATCCAATCAAGCCGCCGGGGGGTTTCTTTGGAAAACCCCCATTTGAATCAAAATAACCGACGACCAGGCACAATAAGTTCCTTGATCTCCATCAACTCTCGTGCCGTCATGCCGCCGTCGTCTGCACGCCCCCCGCAACCGCATTCCCCGGGAGACGCCGATGCCCGAACGCCCACAGACCATCGAGCTGGTTCGCCGCACCTCCTTCTTTGCCACCGCCGGCGAGGCCGCCATGGCCCGGCTGCTGCGCCCCTCCTTCACCCAGGTGCTGCCCCGCGGCGCCGTGATGTTCGAGCAGCACCAGCAGGCCGATTTCCTGCACCTGCTGCTGGAAGGCTCCGTCGGGCTGATGGCGCGCGACGAGCTCGGCACCGAGACGGTGGTGGAGATCTTCGGCCCCGGCGAGCTGTTCCTCGCCCCCGCCGCCATCCTGCAGCTGCCCTACCTGGCCTCCGCCACCGCGCTCACGGAAGTGCGCGTGCTGATGCTGCCATCCGAGGTGTTCCGCGACGGCATCGCCCAGGAACCCGCCCTGGCCCGCGCGGCGGTGGAACTGCTGGCGCGCCACTGGCGCCTGATGGTGGACCAGGTGGTGGACCTCAAGCTGCGCTCGGCCGAACGCCGGGTGGCCCGCTTCCTCGCCCGCCGCGTGGCGGAAGACCACGGCACCGGCTCCGTGGCGCTGCCGGAGCCGCGCGGCACCATCGCCGCCCGCCTGGGCATGACCCCGGAAACCCTCTCCCGCACCCTGGCCGGGCTGGAAGCCGCCGGCCTGATCCGCGTCTCCCACCGCAGGATCGACGTGCCAGACCGGGAGAAGCTGTTGCGGGTGGCGCCGAAAAAGTGAAGCGCGTTCTTTTTTGAAAAAAAGAACCAAAAAACTTTTTTGACCTTGGTCCGAGCCTCCATCGAGAGGCCCGGGCCAAGTCATAAAAGTCTTTTTGCTTCTTTTTCTTCAGAAAAAGAAGATTCTTACCTCCGCGCCGGCGCCGGCGGCGGCTGTGCCTCATCGGTGGCGCGCCGCGGCGTGCCGTCCAGATTGAAGCGTTCCACCCCCAGCCCGGCCTTCGCCTCGGTCAGCACCTTCTGCACGCCTTCCTGGATGGTCTTGCTGCGCAGCCCGTCATACGCCTCCTCGAAGGCCG
>JBIKOJ010000264.1:0-6203 GCA_044358135.1 Acetobacteraceae bacterium
GCTTTTGTGCCGTGCCAGCGGAGGCTGCGGGGAGTATGCGATCGCCCTCCCCAAGGGGAGAGGGCTTTCGGTGATTGGCGTTAGCCTGAGGCGTTTTCCTTGTCGAGGATCGGCTTGAAGGCTTCGGTGGCCTTGGCCAGTTCGGTCTTTACGTCTGCACCGCCCAGGGTGTTGGTGAGGGCCACGCCATAGACGTCGCGGAATTCCGTGACGCTGACGATTTCCGGCAGGCCGGGGCGGCCGATGCGCTGGCATTCCGCCGAGGTTTCGAACCACTCCTTGGGGAAGGGCGAGCCCTGCTGGATGGACGCGTCCTTCCAGACCGAGGCGCGCGGCGGGGTGCCGGCGCCGAGGCGTACCTGCTCGCGGCCCATTTCCTTGCCGGCGGCCCACTGGATGTAGAGCCATGCGGCGAGCTTGTTCTTCGACGCGGCCGGGATCGACAGGCCCGAGCAGAAGGTGGCCGAGTGGTGCGCCTTGGGGCCCGGCGGGACCGGGGAGAAGCGCACATCCTTGGCGATGCGGCTCTTGTTCGGGTCGATCAGCGGGGCGGAGAAGCCGATGCCGTCGATCCACATGGCGATCTTGCCCTGGCTGAAGCTGGTCTGGCTCTCGCTCCAGTTGAAGCCGATCGTGCCCGGGGGGGCGGTTTCGGTGAGCAGCTTCTTGTACATCTCGCCGGCCCAGATCGCCTGGTCGGTGTTCATCAGCAGGGACTTGCCGTCGGGCGTGACGGTGTCCTGGTCCATGCCCATCAGGAACGAGGTATAGAGCGGCAGGTTGGCGTTCTTGAGGCCACGGCCGACCATGCCGTAGATGCCCTTGGACTTGTCGGTGAGGGTGCGGGCGGCGGCCAGCATCTCATCCATGGTCTTGGGGAAGGTGACGCCCTTTTCCGCGAACAGCGCCTGGTTCCAGAACATCAGCCACACGTCGTAGTTGCTGGCGAGCGTGTGCATGGCGCCATCGGCGCCGGTGCCCCAGCGCAGGGCGGGGGCGGCGAAATCGGCGAAATCGAATTCCGGCGAGGTGACATCCGGGTTGCGGATCCAGGTGCGCAGGTCTTCCATCCACTTGCCGCGCTCCACCAGGCGCTTCTGCACATGCAGGGCGACGGCGACCACATCGAAGGTGGGGCGGCCGGTGGACATCTCCAGCGCCACCTTGGGGCGCTGCTGCTGCTCGGGGATCTGCTCCGAGCCGACGCGGATGCCGGTGAGCTCCTCGAACTTCTTGTGGTTGCGCTCCAGGACGTCGGCGTTGGGGCCCTTCTGGAAGTTGACCTCGATCTTGGCGCCGCGGGCCATCTTCCAGTCGAACTTGGACTGGGCGTTGGCGGTTTCGACAATGTTGAAGATCGGCAGGGCGGCGGATGCGGCCAGGAGACTGCGGCGGCGGATCATTTGAGGGGTCCTCCCTTGGGGTGTTCGAAAGAAAGCAAGCATCTTCTTTTTTCTGAAGAAAAAAGAAGCAAAAAAGACTTCATTACTGGCATGGCTGCTAGGAGCCCCGGCACGGGTGCCAGTGATAAAAGTTTTTTGGTTCTTTTTTTCAAAAAAGAACCGCTTGCTTCCTTTCTTCGGCGGCTTTGCTAGCTGGCGAGTTCCTTGGCCAGGATCGGCTTGAAGGTTTCGGTGGCCTTGGCCAGTTCCGCCTTCGGGTCGGCGCCGGTGATGGTGTTGGTGAGGGCCACGCCGAACACATCGCGGAATTCAGTGACGCCCACGATGACGGGCAGGCCGGAGCGGGCGATCTTGAGCGAGGCCTGCACCGTGTCGAACCACTCCTTGGGGAAGACCGAGCCGTTCAGCACCTTGGGGTCGCTGTAGGCGCTGGCGCGCGGCGGCGTGCCGGAGCCGGTGCGCAGGTATTCCGCGCACATCGCCTTGCTGGTGGCCCACTGGACATAGAGCCAGGCGCCGCCGCGGTTCTTGGCGCCGCGGGCCACGCCCACGCCTTCGATGAAGGTGGCGGAGTGCTGCGCCTTGGGGCCGCGCGGGATGGGCATGAAGCCGACGGTGTCGGCCACGCGGGACTTGGTTTTGTCGATCAGCGGGGCGGAGAAGCCGACGCCATCCAGCCACATGGCGGCGCGGCCCTGGGCGAAGGTGGTCTGCGCTTCGGACCAGTTGAAGCCGACGATGCCCTGCGGCCCGGCCTCACGCAGCAGCTTGCTGTAGAAGGTCGCGGCCTCGATGGCGGCGGGGGTGTCCATCAGCAGGGTCTTGCCGTCGGCCGAGATGGTCTCCTGGTCGTGGCCGAGGAGGATGGTGGTGTAGAGCGGCAGGTTGGCGTTCTTGAGGCCGCGGCCGACGAAGCCGGCGATGCCCTTCGACTTGTCGGTGAGCGCCAGGGCCGCGGCCATCATCTCATCCATGGTGGCGGGCGGCTTGATGCCTTTCTCGGCGAACAGGGCCTTGTTGTAGAACAGGATGAAGAGGTCCTGGTTGACCGGGATCGCCATCAGGCGGCCATCGGCGGCGGTGTTGGCGGCCATGCCGGGGGCGGAGAAGTCGGCGAGGTCGAACTCGGGCGAGGTCATCTTGGGGTCGGCGACCAGGGGGCGGAGATCCTCCAGCCAGTTGCCCTTCTCAACCAGCTTCTTCTGCACGTGCATGGAGACGTTGACGACATCGAAGCTGGGGCGGCCGGAGGCGAGCTCGAGCGCGATCTTGGGGCGCTGCTGCTGTTCCGGCACCTGTTCGAAGCCGACGCGGATGCCGGTGAGTTCCTCGAACTCCTTCTGGTTGGCCTGCAGCACGTCGGGGCGCGGCGACTTGCCGAAGTTGACCTCGATGCGGGTGCCCTTGAACTGCTTCCAGTCGAAGGCGGACTGGGCGCCGACCTTCTCCACGATGGCGGGCGCGGCGAGGGCGCCGGCGGTGGCGGCGAGCAGATGGCGGCGGCGGATCATGGTGCGTCTCCCGGATGGCGCACCCTTGGTCGGGTGCCATTACGGGCGTTCTAGAGCAGTTTCGGCGCCGTGCGGAAGGGGAAACGGTAGGGGACCGATGCCGGTGCGGCCTGCCGAACAACGCCGCCATGGATTGCCACACCATTCGCGCGGCCCTCCCGAGCTCCCCGCCTCCCTGTTCCGCTTGGCGGCGGTGGAACCATCCCGAAGTGGAACAGGGAGGCGGGGAGCGCGCGGTCGGAGCCTAGTCGTCGCGGTGGACGCGCTCCATGCGTTCGTGGCGTTCCTGGGCTTCGATGGACAGGGTGGCGATGGGGCGGGCGTTGAGGCGGCGCAGGCCGATGGGCTCGCCGGTTTCCTCGCAATAGCCGTAGCTGCCGTTCTCGATGCGCTGGAGCGCCTGGTCGATCTTGTTGATGAGCTTGCGGGCGCGGTCGCGGGTGCGAAGCTCCAGCGCCCGGTCGGTTTCGACGGAGGCGCGGTCGGTGATGTCGGCCTCGGTGATCCCGCCCTCGGAGAGGCTTGCCAGCGTGCCGTCTGCCTCGCGCAGCAGGTCGGCCCTCCAGCGGAGGAGCTTCTGGCGGAAGAACTCCACCTGAAGCGGATTCATGAAATCCTCGGTATCCGACGGCACGTAATCAGGCGGGAGCGTGACCATCATCGTGGGGCGTTCCTGCGGCGTTGCGGCCGGCAGGGGTCGCAGCGATGGCCCCCCAGGGATCAGGGTGCCATCCAGGGCCCCCCCGGGCCTTCCAGACGGGGCGGCTTATAACGGGGCGATGATGCGGCGCCAAGGGGTTGTCGACATCTCGCCATGACGATTCCGGGTCAGGCCCCCCGGGGGGGCGATTGGCCCGGCGCTTCGAGGCGCGCGGCTTCGATGCGGGCACGCAGGACGAGGGCGGAGACGGCGGCGCGCAGGGCGGGATCGGAGGCCTGGGGCACATCCTGGGCCAGGCGGGCCAGGGCGTCGGCGTCGATCGGGCCGGCGCCGAGCAGGGCGCGCTGCAGGGCGGCCAGGGCGGCCAGGATGTCCTGCCCGCGGCGGCGCGCCTCGCGGTCGGCCAGGTGGGGGTCGGGCATCTCCTGCAGGGCGAGCATGGAGGGGGCGCCGATCGCGGCCGGACCGGAGATGCCGCTGGCGGGGGCGGATTCGGCTTTGGGCATGCGGAACCCGCCGGCATCGCGCACCTGGCGGGTGCCGCCGGAGACGGGCGGCGGGGCGCCGACGCCGCGGATCATGTCGGGCGCGCGCCGGGCGCTGCCGGCGGTAGGGGGAACGCCAAGGAATCGTTCATCGACATGACGGCATTTCCTTCTCAACGGCCTCCCGAAGCCGGCAGGGCGTGCCTCCCGGCAGGGATTGCCGGGTGGCGGGCGCCCTGCCCTCCCCTGGGTCTTCCGCAGTGGCTCCCTGATATCAAGGGGTTGCGGATGGCACGGGGATTGCGAAGCGGGAGCGAGGGGAAGACTGCGATGCAAAGATTGCCGAACCGTTCCCGTGTTCCTGGAGCGCCTGCCGTGATCCGACTTGTTTTCATGCTGTTCGTGCTGTTCGCCGCCTCCCCGGTGCTGGGGCAGGTGCGGATCAAGGACATCGCGGACATGGAGGGGATCCGCGGCAACCAGCTGGTGGGGTACGGGCTGGTGGTGGGGCTGAACGGCACCGGGGACAAGCTGGATTCCTCGGTGTTCACCCGGCAATCGCTGATCGGCATGCTGGAGCGGCTGGGCGTGAACACGCGCGACCAGGAGGCCAAGCTCAAGACCAAGAACGTCGCGGCGGTGATGGTGACGGCGGAGCTGCCGCCGTTCGGGCGCACCGGGAGCCGGATCGATGTTGCGGTCTCGGCGCTGGGCGATGCGACGAACCTGACAGGCGGGACGCTGCTGGTGACGCCGCTGCTGGCGGCGGATGGGGAAGTTTATGCGGTGGCGCAGGGGGCGCTGGCGACCGGGGCGATCGCGGCCGGGGGCGCGGCGGCTTCGGTGACGCGCGGGGTGCCGACCGCCGGACGGATCCCGAACGGGGCGACGGTGGAGCGCGAGGTGGCGTTCCAGCTGGCGAGCCGGCAGGCGCCGCGGCTGGGGTTGCGCAACCCGGACCTGACGACGGCGCGGCGGATGGCCGATGCCATCAACCGGGCGCTGGGCGGTGGCACGGCGACGGCGACCGATCCGCGCACGGTGGCGTTGAACCTGGCCGGGCGGGACGTGGTGGATGCGCTGGCGCGGATCGAGGTGCTGCGGGTGGAGCCGGACAGCCCGGCAGTGGTGGTGATCGACGAGGCCTCCGGCACCATCGTGATGGGGGCGAATGTGCGGATCAGCACCGTGGCGATCGCGCAGGGCAACCTCACGATCCGGGTGACGGAGAGTGCCGATGTGTCCCAGCCCGGGCTGCTGTCCCAGGGGCAGACGGTGGTGACGCCGCGGAGCCAGGTGCAGATCGACGATCAGAGCGACCGGCGCCTGGGGATCCTGCCGCAGAACGTGACGCTGCGCGACCTGGTGGCGGGGCTGAACGCGCTGGGGGTGGGTCCGCGGGACATGATCACGATCCTGCAATCGATCAAGGCGGCGGGTGCGCTGCAGGCGGAGCTGGTGGTGCGATGAGTTCGGGCGTGGTGATCCAGGGCGCGAAGCCCGGCGTGGCGGAGCTGGCCGATCCGGCCAAGGCGAAGGTGTGGAAGACGGCCCAGGATTTCGAGGCGATGGTGCTGGGGCAGCTGGTGGCGCCGATGTTCGCGACCGTGGAGACATCGAAGGGCTTGTTCGGCGGCGGGGCGGCGGAGGAGCAGTGGCGGCCAATGATGTCCCAGGAGATCGGCAAGCACGTGGCCAAGGGCGGCGGGCTGGGGCTGGCGGTGCCGGTGTACCACCAGATGCTGCGGGCGCAGGAAGCGGCCGATGCGGCGAAGAAGGCCGCTTTGCAGGAGGCGAAGGAATGACCGTGAACGCGATGATGGCGGCCGAGGGGCTGGCGGATCTGCTGGCGCGTGAGAACGCGGCGCTGGCGGCGATGGACCTGCCGACGGCGACCGCACTGGTGGAGGCCAAGCGGGCGGCGACGGATGCCTTCGTGGCGGCGCATGCCCGTGCCGCGACCATGGGGGCGTCCGGTTCCGGCCCGGTGGCGGTGCCGGATGTGGTGCGGCGGCTGGGCGAGCTGGCGGCGGAGAACCGGCTGCTGCTGGAGCGGGCGATGGCGGTGCAGCAGCGCGTGCTGGCGATCATCGCCGAGGCGGCGCCGCGGGCGAGCATGGTGGCTCCCCGCTATGGCGCCGCG
>JBIKOJ010000089.1:0-20583 GCA_044358135.1 Acetobacteraceae bacterium
AGACCCCCGGACCTTTTCCGCCTTCGGCGGGAGGGGCCGACCCGGTCTGTGTCGCGCGCCGAGACGGCCCCTCCCGCCGAAGGCGGATAGACTCATGTGGGTCCAGGGACCTCAGGTCCCTGGCGGGTCCAGGGCAGAGCCCTGGCCTTGCTTCCTTCCCGCACCCCGGGAATGCTGCCGCCGTCCGTCGGGAGAACAGTGCGATGCCGAGCCTGCAGGTAAACGGGGTGGAAATCCACTACGCGGAGGCCGGCGCCGGCGGCCTGCCGCTGGTGATGGTGCATGGCACGCTGGGCGACCAGCGCAGCTTCGGCGCCCAGATGGCGCCGCTGGCGGCCGCCGGGTTCCATGCCATCGCGATCTCCCTGCGGCATTGCTGGCCCGGTTCCTGGCCGGCGGAGGGCGGGGATTTCCGCATCGACACGCATGTGGCCGACGTGGCGGCCTTCATCGCCGCGCTGGGCAAGGGCCCCGTGGCGCTGCTGGGCCATTCGCGCGGCGGGCATATCGCCCTGCGCGTGGCGGAGCGGCACCCGGCGCTGCTGCGCGCGCTGATCCTGGCCGAGCCGGGCGGCGAGCGGGATGAGAGCCTGGGCGGCAAGCCCGGCGCGGCGGCGAATGCCACCGCCTTCACCAGGGCGGCCGACCTGATCGCGGCCGGCGACGAGGAAGGCGGGCTGCGCGTGGTGGCCGACCATACCGGCGGCCCTGGCGCGTGGGACAAGCGGCCGGAGTCGCGCAAGGCGCTCAGCCGGGCCAATGCGCGCACCATGCTGGGCCAGCGCAACGAGGAGCGTCGCCCGTTCTCGCGCGCCACGGCCGCCACGGTCCGCACGCCGACGCTGTTCCTGTATGGCGCCAACACGGAGCCAGCCTTCGTGGCCAATGTGCAGGCGCTGTCCGGCGCGATTGCGGGATCCCAGGTGGCGGTGGTTCCGGATGCCACGCATGGGCTGCCGTATGAGAACCCGCGCGATTTCAATGCCGCGGTGGTGGGGTTCCTGAAGGGGCTCTCGATCTAGTCCGCGAGTTCCATCGTCGGGAACACCAGGATGAATTCGGTGCCCGTGCCGGTGTTGCGGGCCTCGATCGAGCCGCCGATGGCCACCATGGTCTTGCGCGAGATCGCCAGCCCCAGCCCGGTGCCCTTGCCGGAGGGCTTGGTGGTGAAGAACGGGTCGAAGATGCGGCTGAGCAGTTCCGGCGGGATGCCGGTGCCGGTGTCGGTGATGCTGAGCACCACGTCCCGGGCCTGCTGGTAGGCGCGGATCTCCACCCGGCGTTCCGCCTGGCCTTCCATCGCATCGCGGGCGTTCAGCAGCAGGTTGACGAGCACCTGCTCGATCTCAACCAGGCCGCCCAGCACCAGCGGGAGGTCCGCGGGCACATCCACCGAGACGAAAACCTGGGCGTGGGTCAGGTTGCGGCCGACCAGTTCCAGCGTGCCGGCCACGGCATCGGACAGCAGCGAGACGCCGCTGGTGCTGGTGCCGCGGCTGAAGGCCAGCAGATGCTGGATGGTCTTGCCGGCGCGGGCGGCGAGCGCGCTGATATGGGTGAGCCTGTTGCGCACGGTGCCGATGGTGTCGGCGTCGTCGGACAGGGTAAGGCGCAGCGCCGCGGTGTCGGCGGTGGCGATCATGGCCTGCAGCGGCTGGGCCAGTTCATGGGCGATGCCGCCGGCCAGCTGGGCCAGCGTGGCCACGTTGCCGGCGATGGTGGCCTGGGCGCGCAGCTCCTGCACTTCCGTGATGTCCACCACCACGCCGATCAGCCGCACCAGCGCGCCGGTCTCGTCGTGGACCGACATGGCGCGCATTTCCAGGTGGCGAATGCCGCCGCCCGGCCAGACGATGCGGTACTGCCCGCTTTCCACGTGGTCGCCGGGGTGCGCCAGCAGCCGCTTGAACGTGGCCAGCACCTCGGCGCGATCGTCGGGATGGAGCAGCGCTTCCCATTCCGCGCGCGAGGGCGGGTTGTCGCACGGCAGGATGCCGTAGATCAGCCACATGCGATGGGACCAGCGAACATGGCCGGTGCGGATGTCCTGGTCCCACACGCCTTGCGAGGCGGCCTCGGCGGCAAGGCGGAACAGCGACTCGCTTTCCTGCAGGGCGCGGGTTGCGATGCGGCGCTCCGTCACGTCGGAGGCGACGCCGGTGACGCGCACCACCTGCCCGTCGGCATCGCGCAGCGCCGCGGTGCGCAGGTTGATGTAGCGGGCGGTGCGGTCGGGCATCAGCACGCGGTATTCGCCCTCGGCGGGGGTGCCGGGGTTCTCGCGCACGGCCGCAACGAAGTGTTCCGCCGCCGGCCGGTCGTCCGGATGGATGGTGGCCATCACTTCCAGGTCGGTCGGCGCCTCGGCGCGCGGGGGCAGGCCGCGCAGGGCCCACATGTCGGCGGACCAGTGGCGCGCGTTGCTTGGGACATGCCATTCCCACACCGCGAGACCGGCTGCCTTGGTGGCCAGTTCGAAGCGCGTTGCGGCATCGCGCAGTTCCTGTTCCACGCGCTTCTGCCCGGTGATGTCGAGGTTGACCCCGACGATCTTGAGCAGGGTGCCGTCGTCGGCGCGCAGGGGAAAGGCGCGCGCCAGCAGGTGATGCACGGAGCCGTCGGGCCAGATCACGCGGAACTCGTATTCGGATACGTCGCCAGAGGCGCGGGTGCGGTGGCCGATCCGGTTGGCGAGCAGCGCCTGCCGGTCATCCGGATGGATCATCTCCATCATCTCGTCGATCCCCGGCATGCCGGGCCGCGGCGTCAGGCCGCGCATGGTGTACATGCGCTCCGACCAGATGCCGGTGCGGTCCGGCATGTTCATCTGGTACACGCCGAGGGAAGCGGTTTCGATGGCCAGGCGGAACATGGCCTCGTTCTCGCGCAGGGCCGTCTCGGCCGCGCGTTGGTCGGTGATGTCCTGGTTGATGCCGATCACCTTGCGCAGCACGCCTTCCTCGTCGCGCATGGAGAAGGCGCGCGCCAGCAACTGCCGCACGGTGCCATCCGGCCGGACGATGCGGAACTCGTACTGCGAGACCTCGCCGACCTCGCGCGTGCTGTGCGCCTTCATGTTGGCGAAGACGGTGTCACGGTCGTCGGGGTGCACCATCGCCAGCATGGCGTCGATGGGTGGCATGCCGGGCCGGGGCGCCAGGCCGCGCATGGTGTACATCAGCTCCGACCACGTGCCGGTGCGGTCCGGCAGGTTGATCTGGTACACGCCGAGGGAGGCGGTTTCGGCGGCCAGGCGGAACAGCGCCTCGTTCTCGCGCAGGGCCGTCTCGGCCGCGCGCTGGTCGGTGATGTCGTGGTTGACGCCGATGATCCGCTGCAACCGGCCGCACGCGTCGTGAACGGCCACGGAGCGGGATCGCACCAGGCGTTCGCTGCCGTTCGGGTGCATCACGCGGTATTCGTGATCGATCACGCCCGGGCGTTCCCCGGCGCGTTGGGCCCGCACGGCGGCTTCGATGCGCGCGCGATCCTGCGGGTGGGTGGAGGCGATGATCTCGTCGATGGTCACCGGCGCATCCTCCGCCGGCAGGCCGCGCATGTCCCACATCCGGGCAGACCAGACCGTCTCGGCCGTGGAGGGGTCGTAGTCCCACACGCCCAGCTGCGCGGTCTCGATCGCCAGGCGGAAGCGTGCCTCGCTGCGGCGGATCATGTCATCCACCCGACGGCGCTCGGTGATGTCGATGTTGATGCCGACGACCTTCACCAGCGCGCCTTCCGCGTCGCGCTGGGTGATGCTGCGCGACATCAGGTGGCGGATGGTGCCATCGGCCCAGACGACCCGGAATTCGTGCTCGTTGCCGGCGCCATTGGGGTTGTGGAACTGCAATTGCAGGTTCCGCATGGCGCTTTCAACGTCCTCTGGATGGACCAGCGCCTTGGTCTCGGCGGGGTGCGGAATGCCCTCGCGCGGTTCCAGCCCGCGCATGCGCCAGGCGCGTTCGGACCAGTAGCCCTCGCCCGCGGCATTGAATTCGAACACGCCGATATCGGCGGCATCGACGGCCAGGCGCATCCGCGCCTCGCTGTCCGCCAGGGCCTGGGTGGCGCGGCGTGCCTGTGTGACATCGGCATGGATGCCGATCACGCGCCGGACATTCATCTCCGACGCCATGACCAGCATGCGGCGCGACGAAATATGGCGCACGCTGCCGTCCGGCCATTGCACGCGGTACTCGATGTCGTAGGGAACGCCGTGTTGCGTCGGCGGTGTGGCCACCCAGTCGCGCTCCACGCGCGCGCGGTCATCAGGATGGACCGCGGCCAGGAATTCCTCGCGCGTATGCCAGCCTTCGCGCGGCTCCAGGCCGAGCATGGTCCAGATGCGCGGGGACATCGTGCCGGTGTCGGAGTCGAGGTCGCGATGCCAGACGCCGAGATCCGCGGTATCCATCGCCAGTTCCAGGATGGCCGAGCGTTCCGCCAGCGCCTGTTCCGCCTGGCGCCGCTCCGTGACATCGGCGCAGATGCCGGTGATGCGCAGCGCCGTGCCGTCTTCACCGCGCAAGGTGCGGCCGTGGCCGTGCAGGTGGCGGATTTCGCCGCCGGGCAGGCGGATGCGGTATTCGTAGTCGATCACGTCGCGCGCGGCGGCGATGTCGGCCCAGGCGCGGCGCAGGGTCGCGTGGTCCTGCGGGAACACCACTGCCAGGAGCTCCTCGCGCGCGGGCGCGCCCTCGCGCGGCTCCATGCCGAACATGCCCCACATGCGCGGGGAGATCACGCGCTCGCCCGTGGCGAGGTCGATATCCCAGATGCCGAGGTCGGCGGCTTCGGTGGCGAGGCGGAGGCGGGCCTCACTGTTTTGGATGGCCTGCGCGGCGAGGCGCATTTCGGTCACGTCGCGCACGGCGCCGACAATGCGCGCGGGCGTGCCGTCCGGGCCATGCTCTACCGTGGGCAGTGTTTCGAGGTGGCGCACCGAGCCGTCGCGATGCATGGCGCGGTAGGAGATTCGCTGGCGCCCTTCGGCGTCGCCCTGCCGCCATCCGTTGAGCGCCGCCTGGACCGTGGCGAGGTCATCGGGATGGATGTCCCTGGGATCGAAGGGCCTGTGGATCTCCGCCTCGGTCTCGGGCCGGCCCATCATCCGCAGGTATTCGGGCGAGCGCTCGATGGCGCCGGTGGCGAGGTCGATGGTGAACAGGCCCAGCCCGGCGGCATCGAGCGCGAGGCGGAACCGGGCCTCGCGCTCCATCAGCGCGCGGGCGGCGCGCTGGGCGCCGGTGATGTCCTCCACGGTGAGAACAAGACGGCGAATGCGGCCGTTGCGGTCGATGTCGGTGGCGCCGACCATGCGCAGCAGCCTGGGGCCGTGCACGGGATGGAGGCGGTGCACCTCCTGCGAGAAGCTGCCGCCATGCGCCAGTGCGCCGGCGAGTGCCGCCTCCAGCGCCCGGCGGTCGGGTTCCTCCACCATCTGCACGATGTCGGTGGCGGATTCGATGTCCTGCGGGCCGATGCCCATGAAGGACTGGAACAGCGCGGAGGGGCTGGCGTGCAGGCGCAGCCCATCGCCGATGTCCAGCCGCCGCAGCTCCAGCAGGGCAACGGTGGACAGCGTGCCCAGCAGGGCATCGCGGTCCGCACGCAGTTCCGTGCCCAGCGCGTCGGCCTCCAGCAGCCCGATACCCAGGGCGGTGCGCCCCAGCACGGCGCGGCGGAAGGCGCGGCGGACATAGCGGCCGAGGAAGGCGGCAAGGCCGAAGGAGCCGCCGATGGAGGCGGCGGCCAGGAGCAGGGTGCCTTCGGCGCCGAGCGGCATGCTGTCGTAGTGGTCGCGCGAGGGCACGCCGCTGGTGACCAGGAAGCCGCTGACGGGCGCATGGGCAAACCCGACCGAGCGCCGGCCGCCCCAATGCGTTTCCGCATCGGGCAGCACGCCGTCCTCCCGCCCCGCCATCGCCTGGACCAGATTTTGCGGCAGTGGCTCGCCGACCACATGGGGGGCGCTGCGCCACAGCAACCGGCCGGCGCGATCGCGCACGGTCAGTACCTCACCCTTGGCGAGCGCATTGCCGGCGCCGAGAGGGGCGAAGATGTCGGGCCCGATGCGGAACACCACCATGCCTGGCTCACCGCCGGGAAAGGTGGCGGTGCCGGAGACATGGAACATGGCTGTGCCGGGTACCGGGCCATCGGCGAGGTCACCGACGCCGCCATGCAGGCCCTGTGCGCGGGCCGCCAGCCCGGCCGCATCGGGCAAGGCGCCCATGATCCGGTCAAGGCCGGGCACAACGGCGCCTTGCGTATCGAGCAGGGTGGCCGCCTGCACCCCCTGGATTCCGACGGCAAGGCGCAGCTCGGCCGCATAGCCGGCGAAGTCGCCGCGGGCGAGTGCGGTAGAGCCGGCTGAGAGCGCGATGCCGGCGCGGATCGCGGCAAGGCGCGTGTCCACGTCCTGGGCCGCCTGGCGGGCAGCGTGAAGCCGGTCCTCCTCCGCAATCTGCCGGGCGGACTGGAAGGAGTGGGCGATGAGGACGGCAAGATAAAGCAGCAGCGGCAGCGTGACCGCGGCGGCGAACAGCATCATCAGCAGGCGGATGGAGAAGGCGGGGCGTGCACGCGGCGCCGACGCTGCGCTGGCACGCATCATCGTCTCGGTCCTCCTACGGCGAGCCTGGCGCCAAAGCCCCGAAGGCCCCAACAGCCGGCGCGACGGCGGGCCGGCCAGGAAGCATCGCTAAGCGCGCGTTGCCTGCGAGCGAGTAGAGGGCGGGGGCACGTGCCCCGTCTACCTGGGGAGACTACGGGGCGGTACTTACACGCGCCGAATGTTCCAGGGATAGGAGCCGATGCCGGGGAGGATGCCGGCAATGTCCCGGCCATAGGTGGTGAAGGTGCTGTACTGGCCCAGCGGCACGAAGGGCGGGTCGTTGAACAGGGAGGCCTGGATCGCGTCGTAGATCGGCTGCACGTTCTGCTCCGGTGCCGTATCGCGCCAATCCTGTGTCAGCTTGGAGATTTCCGGGTTCTCGTACCACCCGGTCCAGCCGCCATCGCCGCGGATGAAGAAGTTGAGCGCGGGCGAGGCCATGGAGACGTTGGAGCCGGCGGTGTGGAACAGGCTCCAGCCGCCCTTGTCCACCGGGCCCTTGTTGGTGATGCGCTGGATCATCGTGCCCCAGTCCATCGCCTGGAAATCGAGGTTCATGCCCAGCCGGCGGATGAGGTCGCCGCTGACTTGGCCGAAAGCGTTGTGGTGGTGAATGTCGGTGGGCACCAGCAGCGCGATCTTCTCGCCGTTGTAGCCGGCCTCCGCGATGGCGCGCTTGGCGGCATCGAGGTTCTCCGGCATCGGCATGGCCTGGGTGCCGGCGGTTTCCGTCACGTGGGGGGCGCCGCAGGGGAAGTAGGCGCGGCAGATCTGCCAGGCCTTGTCGCCCTCGCCGGCCGCCGCGCGCAGGAAATCGTACTGGTTGGCGGCGGCGATGAAGGCGCGGCGCAGCTTCACGTTGTTGAAGGGCGGCTGCAGCAGGTTGAAGCGCAGCACGCCCATCCAGCCGTACTCGTCCTTCACCTCCAGCCGCAGGTTGCGGCTGCGCGTGACGAGGTCGCGCAGATCGGCCGGCGTGCTTTCCCACCAATCCATCTCGCCGGAGCGCATGGCGGACATGGCGGTGCCGTGGTCGGCCATGGTGTGCCATTCCACGCGGTCCATGTAGGCGATCTTGGCGCCGGCAGTGCGGTTCGGCGCGTCCTGGCGCGGCACGTATTTGTCGAACTTGGTATAGACCACGTTGGTGCCGGCAATGAACTCGTCGGCCTTGAAGCGGTAGGGGCCGGAGCCGACGACCTCCTTGATGGCGGTGAAGGCGTCGATGTCGCCGAAGCGCGCCGGCATGATGAAGGCAGGCAGGCCGGAGGTGCGGCCGAGCGCTTCCAGCAGGCGCGGGAAGCGGCGCTTGAAGCGGATGCGGATGGTGCGGTCATCGGGCGCGGAGATGTCGTCGATCTGCGGCCACATCACGGCGCCGAAGCTGTCGCGCTTGGCCCAGCGGCGGAGCGACGCGATGCAGTCCCGCGCCAGCACCGGCGTGCCGTCGTGGAACCACAGGTTTTCGCGCAGTTTGATGGTCCAGTCGGTGTAGTCGGCGTTCACCGTGTGGCCCTCGGCCATCTGCGGCGCCGGCGAGTAGTCGCCGCGGGTGCCATACAGCGTGTCCCACACGTGGTAGCCGTGGTTGCCGGTCACCAGCGAGGCGGTCCAGACCGGATCGAGCACGGTAAGGCCGGTGTTGGGGATGAACTTCAGCACGCGCGGGTCGCGGCGCTGGGCCTTGGAGAGCGATGGGGCGGCGAGGGTGGCAGCGAGTGTGGTGGCGCCGCCAAGGGCGGCGCGACGCGACAGTCGGCCGGTCTGCTTCGTGGCAGCCATGGCGTTTCCCCTTTGGTGGACCTTGCGTCCTTGGGGAAAAGGCTAGGTGCCGGCTGGGTTGCCTGTCAACGCGATTGCGCCTGCGTGGGCCAATTGCGGCGGCGCAGGGCGATCCAGCTGGCCAGCGCCGCCGGCACCAGGCCGCAGGCGGTGACCAGGGCGAAGGCCGGGGGCAGTCCGGCGGGGTCGTGGCCGTCCAGCCCGGCCACGGAGGCGGCGAGGCCGGTGAGGGCCGCGCCGATGGCGTAGCCGGCGGATTGCACGGTGGGAACAAGGCCGGCGGCGCGGTCGCGGTCGGCCGGCTCGGCGGCGTTCATCACGGCGATCGACAGGAACGCCCAGCCGATGCCGAAGCTGGCGCCGATGGCCAGCAGGAAGGGCAGCATGGCCCAGGGCGCGCCCAGCGCGGTGGCGGCAAGCTGGCCGGCGAGGCCCAGGAGCAGCGCGGGCGGGCCGAGGCGGATGCCCAGCGCCGGGACGGCGGGGTGGCGCAGATTCGCGACCAGGAACATCGCCCCGCTCCAGGCCAGCGGGCCCAGGGCGAAGAAGGCGCCCGCCAGGGTGGGCGTGAACCCCCAGCCCTGCTGCAGCGCGAGAGTGAGGTGGATGGTGCCGAAGGAATGCGCCACCGGCATCAGCAGCACCACCAGCAGCCCGGCGCCCAGCGCGGTGGCGGGGTTGAAGCCATGGCGCGGGAACAGCGGCGATGCGGTGCGGGCATCGAACACCACCAGGGCCACCAGCACGGCGGCCCCGGCGGCCACCAGCAGCGCGGCCCCGCCCTGCTGCCCGGCAAGCGAAGAGGCGGCAATCAGCAGGATGCCGGCGGCCAGCGCGACGAGGCGGGCGACCGGGGCGGGAGCGCCGCTGCCCGCCAGGGCGCGCGGCACGGTGGCCAGCACCAGCGCGAGGAAGAGCAGGCCGAGCGGGGCGTTCACCAGGAAGGCGGCGCGCCAGGACAGCGCCTCCGTCAGCGCGCCACCCACCACCGGCCCGGCGAGGCCGGCCAGCGCCCAGACCAGCGCCTCCACGGCAAACACCTTCGGCACCAGGCGGGCGGGGAACAGGGCGGGGATCAGGGCATAGCTGATGGCCGCGACGCAGCCCTCCCCCGCCCCCTGCAGGGCGCGGCCGAGCAGCAGCACGGGCATGGCGGGTGCAAGGCCGCAGGCCAGGGTGCCGGCCAGAAAGGTGGCGCCGCCGAGCAGCAGGGCGGTGCGGGCGCCCAGCCGCGCCTTCAGCGTGGCGCCGCCCGCGCCGGCCACGATGGCGCTGACCAGGAACAGCGTGGAGGCCCAGGCGATCAACGCCACGCCGCCGATCTCCAGCACCGCGCTGGGCAGGGCGGTGGCGACCAGGAAGGTGTTGAAGGCATACAGGCCGATGCCGAGCGAGAGCATGGCCAGCGGCGCCAGATGGGGCGGGTGCAGCAGCTCCCGCCAGGGCGAGGCGGTCATTTGGGGCCGATCGTGGCTTCGATCTTCGCGCGCAGTTCGGGCGTGACGCTGGGCAACACGCCGAACCACTTCTCGAAGGCCGGGCGGGCCTGGTGCAGCAGCATGCCGAGCCCGCCGACGATCGGGTTGCCGCGGGCGCGCGCGGCGGCAAGCAGGGGCGGGATGAGCGGGTTGTAGACGATGTCGCACACCAAGGCGCTGGTGGGCAGGGCATCCAGCGCGATCTCCAGCGGCTTCTGGCCGGTCATGCCCTGGGTGGTGGTGTTGACCAGCAGGGCAGCACCCGCGAGGGCCTCGTTGCGGGCGTCCCAGTCGATCACCTCGATCGGGCCGCCGAACTCGGCCTTCAGCTGCTCTGCCCGGGCGCGGGTGCGGTTGAGCAGGCGCACGCCGGGGGCCCCCTCCTCCAGCAGGCTCACCACCACGCTGCGCGCGCCGCCGCCGGCGCCCAGCACCACGGCAGGGCCGGCATCGCCACGCCAGCCTGGCTGGCCCTCGCGCAGGGATTCGATGAAGCCGTAGCCGTCCTTGTTGTAGCCGCTGAGCGTGCCGTCGGCCTCCACCACGATCAGGTTGATCGCGCCCATGCGCCGGCCGACCGGGTCCACGCGATCCACCAGCCTTGCGGCTTCCTCCTTGTGCGGCACGGTCACATTGGCGCCGGCGAAGCCCAGTGCCACCAGCCCGCGCAACGCCTCGGCCAACCGGCCCGGCGCCACTGGCAGCGGCACATAGGTGCCGGGAATCCCGTGCTCCGCCAGCCAATGGCCATGCAGCATCGGCGAACGGGATTGCGACACCGGCCAGCCGATCAGGCCCGCGACACGGAATGGCTTGGGGTCTGGCATGCGGGCTCCTACATCTGCGCGTCTGGCAGCAAGGGAGAACGCAAGCCATGCGCGAGGTCAAGACGATCGGGGCGGACGACGCCCGGCGCGGCATCGCGGCGGTGCGGGCTGCGGCCGAGCGGCGGGATGCGGCGGTGGTGGTGGCCATCGCCGATGCCTATGGCGAATTGCTGGCACTGCTGCGCATGGATGGCGCGGGGCCCGGCGATATCGCCCCGGCCATCGCCAAGGCCTACACCGCCGCGCGGCTGGGCCAGAACACGCGCGACATCGAATCCGCCTCGCGCAACCCGAAGACGGGGTTCGACCTGGCAGGCTTCGCCGATGCGCGCATCACCGGGCTGATCGGCGGCGTGAAGCTGGAATTCGAGGGCGAGGTGGTCGGCGCCGTGGGCGTCAGCGGCGCCACGGCCGGCACGGAGGAAGCACTGGCGGAGGCCGGCGTGGCGGCAATGCTGGAGCCCTATCGGCCGTCGGCAGCGCCGGAGGAGGCGCCGTAACCGGGGCCGCCCCATCCTTGGCCATGGCCACCCGCCTGCTTGGCGCTTTCTCCCAGGTGGGACCATACTTCCGGTCGCACGACCCGGAGCCGGATGCCATGGCCAAGCCAGACCGCCACCTCAAGCGCGCCCTCGCCCTGCTGGAATCCATCCCCTTCATCGATGGCCACAACGACCTCCCCTGGGTCATCCGCAACGACGCCCATGCCAAAGGGGACGTCGCGGCCTACAACCTCGCCCGCCAGCGCAACGACGGCGACACCGACATCCCCCGCCTGCGGGAAGGCCGGGTCAGCGGCCAGGTCTGGGCCGCCTACATCCCCACCGAGATCGAGCACCCCGGCCGCGCCGTGCTGGAACAGATCGACATCGTGCTGCAGATGAACGCCGCCCACCCCGATGTCTTCCTGCCGGTGAAGCGCGCCGCCGATTTCGCCCGCGCCAAGCAGGCGGGCAAGATCGCCTCCATGCTGGCCGTGGAAGGCGGCGTGGGGCTGGAAAACGCGCTCGCCCCGCTGCGCGTCTGGCACGCCGCCGGCGCCCGGCTCATGACCCTCTGCCACAACGGCACGCTCGACTGGTGCGACAGCGCCACGGATGAAGCCCGCCACAACGGCCTCACCGCCTTCGGCCGCGCAGTGGTGCGGGAGCTGAACCGCCTGGGCATGATCGTCGATTGCGCCCATGTCGCCCCCAGCGTCATGCGCCAGGTGCTGGAGATCAGCACCGCCCCCATCGTCTTCAGCCACAGCAACGCCCGCGCCCTGTGCGACCACCCGCGCAACGTGCCGGACGACGTGCTGGACATGGTGCGCCAGAAGGGCGGCCTCGTCATGGCCACCTTCATCCCGGATTTCCTCAGCGAAGCCGTTCGCCAGTGGATGGGCCCGCTGCGCGCCAGCTTCGTGCTGCACACGGAAGCCGAGCGCCTGTCCAAGATCGCGGCCCACGAGAAGAAACACGGCCCCCGCCCGCTGGCGCGGCTGGAGGACGTGGCCGACCACATCGAATACATCGCCGGCAAGGTCGGCGCGCAGAACTGCGGCATCGGCAGCGACTTCTTCGGCGTCGCCACCACCCCCACGGGGCTGGAGGATGTGCGCCGATTCCCCAACCTGCTGGCCGAGATGCTGCGCCGCGGCTGGTCGGAAGATCACGTGATCGGCCTGGCCGGCGGCAACTTCATCCGCACCTTCCGCGCCGTGGAGCGCGAAGGCGCGCGCCTGCGCCGCACGGAAAACGTGCCCTACGGCACAACGGCCAGCATCACGTCTTGACCCCGGGCGCCACCTGTCGTTCAAGGCTCCCGGCGAGCCTGTAGCTCAGTTGGTAGAGCACCGGACTTTTAATCTGGTGGTCGTGGGTTCGAGCCCCACCGGGCTCACCAGGATCCGTGGCGCAGGAAGAAAGCGCGTTCTTTTTCGAAAAAAAGAACCAAAAAATTTTTATCCATTTGCGGTGTTGTCGCCGGGGTTACCCGCCACCATGAATAAAAGTCTTTTTCCTTCTTTTTCTTCAGAAAAAGAAGACCCTTCCTTCCGCGCCCCAACACCTACGCCTGTGGCGGCACCACCACCACGCCGGTAATCCCGGAATACGCCGGCGGATCGCTCGCCGGGAAGCTCTCGCGCCCGGCCTCGCCCACCTTGTCCTTCGCCTGCCGGTTCGCCGTATGCTCCGCCTGGTCCGATTTATGCTCCGGCACGGCCCCCTGCGCAGACCCGCCGGACGCACCGTGGGGGCTGCCGCCCGGGTAGCCACCCTGCCCCTGCGCGGCATCTGCCTGCGCCCGGATCGGAATCCGCCCGCCCGCCTGCATCTGCGCCGGCCGCGGCAGCGCCACGTGCAGCACGCCCTTCTCGAACCGCGCCTCCACCTGGCTCGCATCGGGCGCAAAGGGTAGCCGGAAGCTGCGCTGGAACCGCCCGAAGCTGCGCTCGCTCATATGCCGCGCGCCCTCGGCCTTCTCCCGCCCGTCGCGCTTCTCGCCCGACAGCGTCAGCAGGTCGCCCTCCAGCCGCAGCTCGATGTCCTCCTCGGCCAGGCCCGGCAGTTCCGCCGTCATCTCCAACCCCTGGCCGGTCTCGTGCACGTCCAGGTCGGGCGCGAACCCGCCGAACCCCGCCCGCGCCGGCGCGGTGCGGAACACCTCGTCGAACACTCGGTTCACCTCGCGCTGCAACACGCTGAAGGGATCGCCGGACCCAAAGAACCGCGACACCATGGCACCACCTCCGCCTGAATTCAGCGGGGCAACGCGAACGGCGCGCCTGGGTTCAGTTCTTCCGGATGAACTCCACCCCACCCATCCAGGGCACCAGCGCCTCCGGCACCCGGATCGACCCGTCCGCCTGCTGGTAGTTCTCCATCACCGCGATCAGCGCGCGCCCCACCGCCACGCCGGAGCCGTTCAGCGTATGCACAAACCCGCCCACCTTGCCCTCGGCATTGCGGAACCGCGCATTCATCCGCCGCGCCTGGAAATCGCGCGTGTTGGAGCAGGAGGAAATCTCGCGCCACATCTGCTGCCCCGGCAGCCACACCTCCAGGTCGAAGGTCCGCACCGCCCCGAACCCAGTGTCGCCGCTGGACAGCACCACCCGCCTAAACGGCAGCCCCAGCAGCTCCAGCACCTTCTCGGCACAGGCGGTCATCCGCTCCTGCTCGGCCACGCTCTGCTCCGGATGCACGATGGAAACCAGCTCCACCTTGCGGAACTGGTGCTGGCGCAGCATGCCGCGCGTATCGCGCCCGGAGGCGCCCGCCTCGCTGCGGAAGCAGTCGCTCAGCGCCGTCAGCCGGATCGGCAGCTTCGCCTCCGGCACGATCTCGCCGGCCACCGTGTTGGTCAGCGGAATCTCGCTGGTGGCGATCAGCCAGCGCCCATCGGTGGTGCGGAAGCTATCCTCGGCGAACTTGGGCAGCTGGTTGGTGCCGAACATGGTGGCGTCGTTCACCAGGAACGGCACGGTATGCTCGGTATAGCCGTGCTGCGTGGTGTGGGTGTCCAGCATGAACTGCCCCAGCGCCCGCTCCAGCCGCGCCAGCCCACCGCGCAGGATGGTGAACCGGCTGCCGGCCATCTTGGTCGCCGTCTCGAAATCCATCATGCCCAGCGCCTCGCCGAGCTCGAAATGCTGCCTGGGCTCGAAGCCGAGGTCAGCCGGTGTGCCCACCTGCTTCAGCACCACATTCGCACTCTCGTCCGGCCCATCGGGCACATCGCCATCCAGCACGTTCGGCAGGGCTGCCAGCGTGTCGAAGATGGACTTGTCCAGCCCGGCCACCTTCTTCTCCAGCGCCTCCATCTCCGCCCGCTTGGCGGAAACCTCGGCCTCCAGCGCAGCGCTGTCCTCGCCCTTGCGGCGCGCCTCGCCGATACGCTTCGACAGCGCGTTGCGGAAGGACTGGATCTCCTGCAGCGCCGTCTGCGCCGCCCGGCGCTCGCTGTCCTGGGCCAGGATGGCGGCGGCAGCAGGCGGCAGGCCACGGCGGGCCATGGCGGCGTCGAACAACGTCGCGTCGTCGCGAAGGGTGCGGATGTCGTGCATGTCGGTTCCCCGAAAGGGGCGGCGGCGGGCCGCGAATACAGTGAGCTTAGCGCAGGGTCAGGCGGATCGGCGAAGCGTCACGATCGCGCCGCCGCCGCCAGCCCGGCACCCGGACTGGTCAGCGGCACGCCCTTGGTGCACAGCCCGGCCGCCCCGGCCATGGAGGCCTGGGCGAAGGCCACCACCCCGGCCCCCTTGGCGAACAGCGAATCGGCCGCCTCGGCGATCAGCCGATTGTATCCCGGCACGTCGCCCCCGCGGAACGCCTCCCAGGCGCCCGGCGCGATGTGCATCGCGATGGACACATCAGTGCCGTCCGCCACCCGCTCGAACAGTGCGCGCGTCGGCTCCACCGTGGTCTGCACGGTGCACAGCACATCCACCCGGCCCTTGCCGGCGGCCGCCTTGGCCACCGCGGCGGTGGCCAGCGCGCCATCCACCCGCAGCACCGGCACCGGCGCCAGCAGATCGGCCCGCTCGGCCGCCGGCCCCACGGTGGAGCAGGTCAGCAGCACCGCATCCGCCCCGCCCGCCAGCTCGCGCAGCAATTCGGCCGCCTCGTCGCGGATCGCATCGGTCAGCCCGCCCTCGGCCTCCGCCCGCTTCAGCAGGTCCGGCCGCACCACATGCGACAGCGTCACCCCCGAAAGCGAGGCGACCGCCGCCTCGAACACCGGCACGTTGCTTTCCACGGTGTGCAGGCAGGCGATACGCATCAGGCGTCGTCCTCTTCCACGGGCTTGGGCTCCACCAGCTTGGCGGCAAAGATCGACAATTCGTACAGCCCGATCAGCGGAATGGCGAGGCCGATCTGGCTCATCGGGTCCGGCGGCGTCACGATGGCGGCAAACACGAAGATGCCCACGATGGCATAGCGCCGTGCGCCGCGCAGGCCCTTGGAGGACACGATCCCCACCTTGGCCATCAGCGACAGCGCCACAGGCATCTGGAAGGCGATGCCGAAGGCGAAGATCAGTTTCATCACGAGGTCGAGATACTCGCCCACCTTGGCTTCCAGCTGGATCGGCACGCCGCCCTGGGTGGCCGGCGTTTCGAAGCTGACGAAGAACTTGAAGGCGGCCGGGAAGATGAAATAGTACGCCAGCGCCGCCCCCAGGATGAACATCACCGGCGAGGCGAGCAGGAACGGCAGCAGCGCCCGCTTCTCGCTGCGGTACAGCCCCGGCGCGATGAACAGCCACACCTGGTGGGCAATGATCGGGAAGGAGATGAACATGCCCCCGAAGATCGCCACCTTCAGGTAGGTGAAGAACGCCTCGGTCAGCGCGGTGAAGATCAGCCGCCGCGGCTCCCCGCCCGATTTCTCCATCAGGATGTCGATCAGCGGCTGCGCCAGGAAGGCGTAGATGTGCTGGGAGGCGAACCAGCACCCGATCACCGCAATCACCACCGTACCCAGCGACCACATCAGCCGCGTGCGCAGCTCGATCAGGTGATCGAGCAGCGGCATGGGCTTGTCGTCGATCGTGTCTTCTTTCGCGGTGTCGGCCACGTCCTGATCCCCGGGTCTAAGCGCCAACGAGCGGCGGGCGGGCGGTGGCCGGCGGGAGGAAATCCGGCACCGGCGGCGGGTTGGCGATCGAGGGCGGGATGAAGGCCGGCATGCCGTCATCCACCGGCGCCAGCTCGGCCGCCGTCACCGGCACCGGCTCCTCCGGCGGCGGCAGGTCGATCGGGGTGTACGAAGTGGGCTCGGCCGGCGTCAGCGGCTGCGCCGTGTTGGCGAAGGGGTCGTTCAGCGCGGAGCGGATCGAGCCGTCCTTGTCAATCTCGCGCTCCAGCGCACCCTTGATGTCCATGTTGCGGATTTCGTTGATCTGGTCGCGGACCTCCTTGAGGTCGGCATCCTTGACCATCTCGTCCACATGGGTGCGGAACTCCGCGGCCATGCCGCGCGCCTTGCGCACGAAGTCGCCGACCGCCTTGATCGCCTTGGGCAGGTCCTTCGGGCCGATCACAAGCAGCGCCACCACGCCGATCACGGCGAGTTCGGACCATGCGAAATCAAACATGGCAGCCACCAGCGATGCGGAACGGGCGTGGCATGGGCGAGGGGTTTCTCCTGAGCCGGTTTGCTAGCAGGAAACCGGTCGGCTGGGAAACCGGCACGCGCTCATGGCGCAGGCTCCCCGGCCCCAGGGTCGGGCGACGGCTCCGGCTCCGGCTCCGGCAGGGGCGGCGCGTCCATCGGCAGCGCCGCGGGCTCCACCAGCAGATCCTCGCGCCGCGGCAGGTCGCGCAGCTGCTGCAGGCCGAACTGGGAAAGGAAGGCCGGCGTGGTGCCCCACAGCGTCGGCCGCCCCGGCGTCTCCTTGCGGCCGCGCGGGGCCACCAAACCTGCTTCCAGCAGCTGGTCCAGCGTGCCCTGCCCCAGCGCGGCACCGCGCAGCTCCTCGATCTCCGGGCGCGTCACTGGCTGGTGGTAGGCGATGATCGCCAGCGTCTCCATCGCCACGCGCGGCAGACGGCGCGGCACCTGCACCACGCGGCGCAGCTTCGGCGCCAGATCGGGTGCGGTGCGGAACTGCCAGCCGCCGCCCACCTCCACCAGCTCCACGCCCCGCCCGGCATAGCGCGCCTGCAGGGCGGCGAGCACCGCATCCGAATCGGCCCCGTTCGGCAGCAGCTGGCCCAACTGGCGCGCGGTCACCGGGGCGGTGGCGGCGAAGATCATCGCCTCTGCCAGCCGCAGCAATGCGTCCATGTCCACCATGTCCGAATCGGGAACGGCGGAGTCTTCGGGCAACGATTCGGGATCAGGCATCGGGTCGTGCTTCCTCGGCCCCAGGGTCGGCCACAGTCTCGGTATCGCCGCGGCGGACCAGGATGGGGCCGAACTCCTCCTCCTGGCGCAACCGCACCGCGCCGCCGCGCGCCATCTCCAGCCCGGCGAGCAAGGTGGAGGACAGGGCGGCCCGGCGCTGCAGCGGGGAGGTCAGGTCCTCCGGCAGGAACTGCTCCAGGCTGGACCAGTCCGGCAGATTGCCCACCAGCAGGGCGAGGCGAGACAGCGCATCGCGCACCGTCCACACCGTCAGCGCCTGCGGCCGGTAGCGGCGGCGGGCACCCGCCCGGCGCATGGCAGCGAGATAGGCGCGCAGCAGCCCGGGCACGTCCAGCAGCAGCTTGGTGCGATCGGTCTCCACCAGGTCTTCCGGCAGGCCGCGGATGAACACGTCCTGCCCCAGCTGCGGGCGGGCGCCGAGCCAGGCGGCGGCCAGGCGCATGGCCTGCAGGCTGCGCAGCCGGGCGGCGAGCACCTCGGCGGCCGTTTCCGCCTCATCGGCCGCCTCGTGCCCCTTGGGCAGCAGCAGGCGGGATTTGAGCCAGGTGAGCCAGGCGGCCATCACCAGCCAATCCGCGGCCAGTTCCAGCCGAATGCGCCGGGCCCCCTCGATCACGGCCAGGTACTGCTCCACCAGCGACAGGATGGAGATCTTGGCCAGATCGAGCTTCTGGCCGCGGGCGAGTTCCAGCAGCAGGTCCAGCGGGCCCTCGAACCCGTCCAGCCGCAGCACGAGCGCATCCTCCGGGCGGACCGGAAGCTCGTACTGAACAGCCCCTTGGGCCGGCTCCTGCGGGGCGTCAGAGGTCATGCAGCAGGAACTTCTCGTACAGCTCCGGCAGCGGCAGGTGCGCCAGCATCCAGCCCACGCCATCCACCAGCAGGGAGCGCACGGGATCGAACGGCATGCCGAGGTCGCGCAGCAGCATGGGCAGCAGGAACAGCAGGGCGAGCACGATGAAGATGCCCGCCCGCTCCAGCCGCGCCCAGGCCATGGCCAGCCGCAGGGGCAGGATGCCGACCACGATGCGCCCGCCATCCAGCGGCGGGATCGGCAACAGGTTGAACAGCCCCAACACGATGTTGAACAGGATGAAGGAGACGGTGAACTCCACCGCCCACAACACCGCCGCACCACGCTCCGCCCCCGGCACGCCCAGCAGGGTGGCGATGGTGGCCACGGGGTCGTCGTCCAGGTTCAAGGCCAGGGAGGCGATGGCGGCCAGGGCGAAGTTGATCGCCGGCCCCGCCATGGCCACCAGCATCATGCCGCGCCGCGGGTCCCGGAAATACGTGGGATCGACCGGCACCGGCTTGGCCCAGCCGAACATGAAGCGGCTGCCGGTGAAGCTGTTCAGGATCAGCAGGATGCCGGGCACGATCAGCGTGCCGACGCGATCGACATGGGCGATGGGGTTGAGGGTGAGGCGGCCGGCGCGGCGCGCGGTGTCGTCGCCCAGCGCGAGCGCGGCATAGCCGTGCGCCACCTCGTGCAGCACGATCGCGGCGATGGCGGCCAGCAGCGGCAGGACGATCTCGGACAAGGTGGCCCTTTCACGCATGCGGGCGCAGCGCCGCCCGGCGGTAAGTATACCAGCGGCGCCCCGGCGCAAGGTCAGGCAGTGGCCAGCAGCCGGTCCCGCTCCCCGGCCAGGGCGGCTTCATCGAGCGGCACGGCGCGCGCGGCGGCGGTGGCACGGGCGGCGGCCAGGCGGGCACGGGCGGCCTCGGTCAGCGGCGGGACTGCCTTCAGCACCGCTTCGGTGCCCTCCGCATCCCCGGGGCAATACAGCGCCACGTCGCAGCCGGCCTCCAGGCAGGCGAGCGCGCGGGTCTCGGGCGCGCCCTCCAGCGCGTGCATGGCCAGGTCGTCACTGACCAGCACGCCGCGGAAGCCGATCTCGCCGCGGATCACCTGCGCGATGATGGTGGGAGAGAGGGTGGCGGGGCGCTGCCGGTCCCAGGCGGGGTAGAGGATGTGGGAGGTCATCAGCCAGGGCAGGTCGGCATTGGCGGCAAACGGCAGCAGGTCGGCCTGCATGTCGTTGGCGGCCACGGTGGGCAGGGCGAGGTGCGAATCCACCATCGCACGGCCATGGCCCGGCGCGTGCTTGCCCACCGGCTGCACCCCGGCAGCGAGCAGCCCGCCGGCCATGGCGCGGGCAAGCCGGGCGACCTCGGCCGGGTCCTCGGCGAAGGCGCGGTCGCCGATCACCGCGCTGGCACCGGGCAGGCGGCGATCCAGGATCGGCGCGCACACCGTGTCGAACCCGGCCTCGGCGCATTGCAGGCCGATCAGCGCGCCCTGGAGCCAGGCGGCGCGCAGCGCCTGGGGCGCCGGCAGGGCGCCGAGCGCACCGCAGGGCGGGTGGGCACGCCAGTGCGGCGGGCGCAGCCGGGCAACGCGCCCGCCCTCCTGGTCCAGCATCAGCACGGCCTCGGCGGGGAGTGCGTCGCGCAGGGCGGCGACGAGCAGGCGCAGCTGGGCAGGCGATTCGATGTTGCGGCGAAAAAGGATCGCGCCGGCGGGCGGATGGGCGCGCAGCAGGGCTGCCTCCTCCGGCAGGAGAGTGGGGCCGGCGATGCCGACGATGGCGGCGCTTGTGTGTGGATCGATCATGCGAATCTCCCTCCCCCGACGCTGCGCGGCGGCACCTTGCGTGGCAAGGCCAACCATACTTGCAATTGCGAGGCATTCGCATTTATATGCCGCCATCGCTTCGGGAGCCCTGCCATGCATGTCTCGATCCATCCGATCCCCGCCCTGCCCCCGCTGATCACCGACGCCGCGGTGGAAGGCCTGGTGGCGGCCGAGCTGCTGGCCCTGGCGACGCTGCGCCTCTGGGCCGCGCCGCACCGGCGGCCCGGACAGTCGCATCCCGACTGGCGCGAGGGGCCGCGGGCGGCGGGGCTGGAAGACGATGGGGCCGATGCGTTCGATGTGCTGATGCGCCTGGTGGTGGCCACGGGGCACAAGGCGCTGGATGTGCGCTGCCCGCATTGCCCGGGGTTGGGCGAGGACG
>JBIKOJ010000265.1:0-6186 GCA_044358135.1 Acetobacteraceae bacterium
CGTCACCGGCGACGCCGCGGCGGCCGACACCGGAGACGGCCACATCGCCCTGCAATCCTGCCAGCACGCCCTGCGCATGGGCCGCGCCGCCGGCGCCAACGCCGCAAGCGACCTGCTCGGCCTGCCCCTCGAACCCTACCGCCAGCTCCGCTACGTCACCTGCCTCGACCTCGGCCGCTTCGGCGCCGTCCGCACCGCCGGCTGGAACCGCGACGTGATCGAGGCCGGCCCCGCAGCCAAAACCCTCAAGCGCACCATCAACACCCAGATCATCTACCCGCCGGCGAACGCCACCCGCGCCGAACTGCTGGCGCAGGCGGAGTAAGGAAGAAAGAATGTTCTTTTTTGAAAAAAAGAACCAAAAAACTTTCATTCGTTTGTGGCGTGACTTGCCTCGGCGCAAATCAGCCTTCGAAAACCGCCCATACCGGATGAGAGAAGTCAGAACGAGACACACACAGCCCCAAAATGCCGCGTTTCACTGAGATCTCGCCGAAGAAAAAAGAAACAAAATGACTTTATCCACTGGCGCGCGTCTGTCCCTTCCGGCACGCGTGCCAGTGATAAAAATTTTTTGGTTCTTTTTTTCAAAAAAGAACCGCTTCCTTCCTCAAGCCGCCCGAATTCCCATCAGGAACCGGTCCACCTCCGCCTGCAGCATCGCGCTCTGCCGCGCCACGTCGCTGGAGGCCGTTCGCACCTGCCCGGCCGCAGCACCTGTCTCGTCCGTCGCCTGCCGCACCTCGGCGATGTTCGCGAACACCTCCCGCGAATCCCCCGCCACATCCTCGGTATGCCGTGCGATCGCCCGGGTCGCCTCCGCCTGCCCGGCCACCACCGCGGCAATCTTCCCGGCGATCTCGCTGGTTGCCGTGATGGTCCGCGCAATCGCCGCGATCCGCTCCACCGAAGCCGCCGTCGCTGCCTGCATCGCCCCCACCTGGGTTGAGATCTCCTCCGTCGCCCGCGCGGTCTGCCCCGCCAGCTGCTTCACCTCCCCGGCCACCACCGCGAACCCCTTGCCGGCCTCGCCCGCCCGCGCCGCCTCGATCGTCGCATTCAGCGCCAGCAGGTTGGTCTGCGCCGCCACATCGCCGATCAGGCTCACCACCGCGCCGATCCGCCGCGCCGCTTCGGCCAGCTCGCGCATCGCCGCGTCGGTCGTCTCCACCTCGGCCACGGCCTGCCGGGCGATCCGCGCCGAAGCCTCCACCTCGCGCCCGATCTCCGCCACCGACTGCGTCAGCCCCGCCACCGCCTCCGCCACCGCGCCCACCTTGCCGGACGCCGCATCAGAGGCCGCCGCCACCGCGCCAGACCGGGTCGCCGTCGAAACCGCCAAGGTCTGCATCGACGAAGCCGAGGCATCCAGCTCCGCCGCGGCCGAGGCCAGCCCGCCCAGCGCGCCCGCCACCTCCGCCTCGAAGCCGCGCACCATCGTCTCCACCACTGCCTGCCGCCGGGCCTTTGCCTCCTGCTGCGCCGCCTGCTCGGCGCCCAGCGCGTCGGCGCGCAGCCGATCCTGCCGGAACACCTCCACCGCCGCGGCCATCGCCCCGATCTCGTCGCGCCCCGCCATGCCGTTCAGCGTCGCTTCCGTGTCGCCCTCGGCCAGCCGGCGCATCGCCGCCGTCACCCGCGCCAGCGGCCGCACCACCCGCCGGTCCACCACCAGCAGCGCGAACCCTGCCACCACCACCGCCACGCCCAGCAGCGCCATGTCCAGCACCAGCCCGCGCAGAGCCTCCGCCGAACGCGCCGCCAGATGGCGCGTGCTGGCCGCGATCGCGCCGTCACGCACCCCCACCAGCGCCGCCAGCGCCGGGTTCGAAATCGCGGCCCACTCCGCCGCCGTCACGCCTGCCGGCTGCCCGCCCGCCAGCGCCGCCAGCGCCCGGTCGCGCACCGGCACATAGGCATCGTGGAACAGCCGCCGCACCTCAACCGCCGCCGCCGCAATCTCCGGCATCCCCGGCCCGCCACCGCCCAGCTCCAGCACCCGCTGCCACGCCTGGTCGGCCCGCGCCCGCCACCCCGCCATGTCCAGCTGCCGCGCCGGCGTCAGCGCCGCGGTCCCCGCCACCGCAGCCCCCATCGACGCCCGCTCGCGCCCCGCAAACTCCCGCATCGCCGTGGCAAGGCTCTTGATCTCGTTGAGCCGCCCGATCGTGGGGTCCAGCGCGGAGCCGTCATTGGCCGCTGCGGTCCACAGCGTCACCATCGCCTCCACCAGCCCCGTGGCGCCCGGATACCACGCCTTCACCAGCGCCTCCGGCCGCGCGGCACGCGGCTGGGCCATCGCCCGGTCCGCCGCGGCCCGCAGCGTGTCCACCTGCGCCATCGCCTGCGTCACCGCCGCCGCCAGCTTCGCCTTGCCATCGAACTCCAGCACCGCCAGCTGCGCCATGGAGGCCGCGGCCGCCTCGCCCATGGCCTGGCGCCGGGCCAGGATCGCCTCACGCGCCGGTGCCGCCACCGGGTCCGCCGCCAGCAGCGCCGTCTGGGTCAACCCGCGTTCCAACGCCATCTGCTCGGCAGAGACCAGCAGCCTGTCCGCCGCCGCGTTCAACGTCTCGATCTGCCCAGCCAGGCGGTAATCCCGCCACGCCGCGGATGCCATCACCAACCCCAGCACGCAGGTCACCGCCGCAATGGCAATGATCGCCCCCTTGAGCACAAAAGCCAGCGTCGCCAGGCGGCCGACGCGGTTTGCAGCCATTGAGGTCATGGGTTCGTCCGTCGAAATGTTACACCCAAGTCTAGGGCCCGCATCGTAAACCAACCGTTGCCCGCGCCATTTCTCGGCCAGCCCGGAACCCGGAGGCGCACCCCCTGGCCAACCGCCCGCCCGGCCGATTACCCTCCCCCCATGCGCAATCTCCTCACCGACATCCCCGGCATCGCCGTCGGCCATGCCACAGACATCGCCACCGGCACCGGCGCCACCGCCATCCTGTTCGACGAAGGCGCCACCGCCTCGGCCGTCATCCTCGGCGGCGCCCCCGGCAGCCGGGACACGGCGCTGCTCGAACCCGAGATGACCCAGCAGAAGGTCAACGCCTTCGTCCTCTCCGGCGGCTCCATCTACGGCCTCGATGCCGCCGGCGGCGTCCAGGCCTGGCTGCGCGAACACAACCGCGGCCAGCGCCTGCGCGACGCCCTGATCCCCATCGTCCCCCAGGCGATCGTCTTCGACCTGCTGAACGGCGGCAACAAGAACTGGGGCCGCTTCTCCCCCTACCGCGACCTCGGCTGGCAGGCGGCCGTTGCCGCCACCCACGGCGACTTCGCCCTGGGCACCGTCGGCGCCGGCACGGGTGCGACCACCTCCACCGTGAAGGGCGGCATCGGCTCCGCCAGCGCCACCATCGCCGGCTACACCGTGGCCGCCCTCGTCGCCGTCAACGCCGTCGGCACCGCCACCATCGGCGACGGCCCGCATTTCTGGGCCGCCCCCTTCGAACAAGGCAACGAGTTCGGCGGCCTCGGCCTCCCCGCCAGCTTCGACCTCCGCCCCCGCCTCAAGGGCCTGCCCCCGCCCGCCACCGCCACCACCATCGGCCTCATCGCCACCAACGCCACGCTCACCAAGGCCGAATGCAAGCGCCTCGCCATCATGGCCAACGACGGCCTGGCCCGCGCCATCTTCCCCGCCCACGCCCCCGGCGACGGCGATACCGTCTTCGCCGCCGCCACCGGCGCCGTGCCCCTGGCAGACCCGATGGACCTCACCCTGATCGGCCACCTCGCCACCCAGGTCTTCGCCCGTGCCATCGCCCGCGGCGTCTATGAGGCGACCGCGCTGCCGTATCCGCCCGGGGTGCCGGCTTGGAAGGACAGATTTAAGTAAGAAGTTCTTTTTTGAAAAAAAGAACCAAAAAACTTTTATGAATCTGATGTGGAAGCGCCCGTTCCTCCCCTGGGAAGAACGGGCGCCAAGTAATAAAAGTCTTTTTGCTTCTTTTTCTTCAGAAAAAGAAGACTCTTCCTTATCCCCGCTTCACATTCCAGAACAGCGAATACCCATCCAGCACCCCGCTCAGGTCCTTCTTGTAGGCCATCGGCGCGAACATCTGCCCCAGCGGCACATAGGGCACCACCTTGAACGCCTCGGCCTGGATCTCGCGCGCGATCCGCTTCTGCGCCGCCTGGTCGGGTGCCGCGAGCCACTCCTCGCGCAGCGCCTCGATCTTCGGGCTGTCCGGCCACCCCGCCGTGCCCGCCCGCCCCAGCGTGCGCAAGGAGGCGTTCACCGCCGGGTCCCACTGGTCCACGCCGGACCAGTAGGAGTGATACGCGTTCCATCCGCCCTGGTCGCCCAGATCCACCCGGGTCAACCGCTGCACCAGCGTGCCCCAGTCCATGAACTGCGCGTCCACGTTCAGCCCCACGCGCTTCAGCGTATCCGCCCCCACCTCGGCCAGGGACTTCAGGCTCGGCACGTCCGACGGGATCAGCACCACCACCTTTTCGCCCTTGTAGCCGGCCGCGATGATCGCCGCCTTCGCCGCCGCCAGGTCGCGCTTGCCGGTCAGCACCTCCATCCCGGCATCGTTGGCCATCGGCGAGGACGGGCAGAAGAACCCGATCGGCGTGTGCCGCAGCTTCGGATCGTCCCCCGTCACCGCCTGCAT
Source organism: Acetobacteraceae bacterium (assembly GCA_044358135.1). Classification (GTDB taxonomy): domain Bacteria; phylum Pseudomonadota; class Alphaproteobacteria; order Acetobacterales; family Acetobacteraceae; genus CAMDGX01. Next base: position 4,635 of record JBIKOJ010000265.1, read on the forward strand.
GAAGTCTTCCTGGTCGATCGCCCCGAACAGGGCCTGGCGGATCGCCGGATTGTTGAACGGCGCGGTCAGGTGGTTCAGCCGCATGAAGCCCATGAACCCGGTCTTGTCATGCGGCGCCAGCACCAGGCGCGCATTGCCGCGGATCACCGGGAACAGGTCGGCGGAAGGGTTCTCCCACCAATCCACCTCGCCCGCCTGCAGCGCCGCGGCGGCGGTCCCCTGGTCGGGGATGATGTGCCACTCCACGCGGTCGAAATGCACCACCTTCGGCCCGGCGGTGAAGCTCGGCGTGCCGCCCTGCCGCGGCACATAGGCCTCGTTGCGCGCATACACCACGCGCGCGCCCACCACCCGCTCCCCCGGCACGAAGCGATACGGGCCAGAACCCACCACCTCCGTGATCGGCTTGCCCGGATCCTGCGTCGCCAGCCGCTCCGGCATGATCGCGCACACCGCCGAACCCGGCTTGCCCAGCGCCGCCGGCAGCAGCGCGAAAGGCCGCTTCAGCCGGATCACGATGGTCTTGTCGTCCGGCGCCGTCATCTCCTCGGTCACCGCGGCCACGGTGCGCCCGAAATTGTCCCGCCGCCCCCAGCGCGTGATGGAGGCGATCACGTCGCGCCCGCGCACCGGCTCGCCGTCATGGAACTTCAGCCCCTCGCGCAGGGTCAGCCGCCAGGTCTTGCCGTCATTCTCCACCACATGCCCGTCCAGCATCTGGTGCGACACCGTCCCGGCATTGTCCGTGCCGAACAGCGTGTCGTACGCCATCATCGCGTGGTTGCGGGTGATATAGGCCGTGGTCCACGACGGATCGACGATCGTCAAATCCGCATGCGGCACGAATTTCAGCACCCGGCTGCCCTGGGCAGCAGCAATCCGGGGCGCGGCCAACGCGGCGGCGCCCCCAAGCACGGCGCGGCGGGAAAGGCGCATCGGTCTCTTCTCCGGCTGGGACACCGAAGGCTAGGGTTGCTGCAGCGCAGCAGTCAACGCCCGCTTTGGTCCTCCACCACCCCCAGCACCGGCAAGGTCTGGAATTCCAGCATGTAGCCGTTCGGGTCCTTCGCCATGAACCCCTTCACCTGATACGCCTCGCTGAACCGCACCGGCCCCTCCGGCGTCACCCCGTTGGCGACCAGATGCGCATGCCACGCCTCCGGGTCCGGCGTCACGAAGCTCACGATCACCCCCTTCGGCTCCACATACCGCCCCGGCCGCACCTGGCACACGCCCAGATAGCAGGCCGGCCCCTTCTGGAAGATCTTGCACCCGCCCCCGTTCTCCCCCTTCTGCTCCGCCATCAGCTCCAGCCCCACCACCTCGGCATAGAACGCCGCCGTCGAGGCAAGATCGGGCGTGTAGATCCAGGTGATCGAACGGGCGACAGGCGGATGCGGCATCGAAATCTCCTGCATTGGCGCAAAGCGCGTGGCCCATTACCCTGCGGCCCCAAGCGCGCAGACGCAACGGAGGAACCCAGCCATGCCCACCCGCCGCCCCCACCGCGGCGGCCACGGCGCCAGCCTGGCCCCCCCCGCCCTCGCCCGCC
>JBIKOJ010000266.1:0-6182 GCA_044358135.1 Acetobacteraceae bacterium
CTCCCCGCCGAAGGCGGAAAAAGGTCGAGGGGTCTGGGGCCTAAGGCCCCAGCGGGTCCAGGGCAGAGCCCTGGCCTTGCCTTCCTACGTCTTCATCGCCCCCAGCGCCCGGGCGAACCGGTCGACGGCGGCGAGGCCGAAGGCGTTGGGGGCCAGGCCCGGCCCCCGGTCGAACACGGTCAGCCCCAGCCGCGCCGCGGTCAGTCGTTTGCCGTAGCAGATCAGGTGATCCACGGACTGCATCACGAACACGATCGCCGGCAGGATTTCCCGGTACAGCCGTTCGGCCTCCGCCTCGTCCCCCCGCCGCATGGCGTCGTAGATGGCGATCTGCGCCTCGAAGCAATCGGGCGCCGGGATCAGCCCGGCGCAGCCGGCGCGGAGATTGTCCGGCAACTCCAGCCCGCCGCGCCCGTTGAACACCGCGAGCGTGCCGTCCGTCTCCTCCACCACCCGCGCGATCAGCGTCGCCGGCCCCTCGCCCTTGAGCACGGTGAAGTTCGCGCAGCGCCGCGCCAGCTCCGCGATCGCCGCCGGCCCCAGCCCGATCCCGATCAGCTCCGGCGCATTCTGGATCCCCGCCGGCACCGGCGACCGGTCGATCACGGCGGCAAAGAAATCCACCAGCGCGGCCTCGGAGATCCCCGGGATCCGCGGCGGCTGCAGCACCACCCACGCCGCCCCGCACGCAGCCGCCTGGCGCACCGCCTCGCTCTGCTCCGCCACCGTCGCCCCGAAGATCGTCACCGCCAGCGGAATCCGCCCGCCGAGATCCTCGGCCGCCCATTCCACCACCTGCCGCCGCTCGGCCGGCGAGAGCTTGCCCACCTCGGTGGCGAGCCCCATCACCGCCATCCCCGGCGCCCCGGCCGCCAGCACCGCCCGCGCCTGCAACCGCATCGCCGCGCGATCGAGCCCCCCCTCGCGGGTGAAGAACGCATACAGGATCGGCCAGATGCCGGCGGGCGCTTGGGTCATGCCGCCCCGCTACGCCAGCATCCCCCAATCGTCAAACACCGCGGGCTGACCGCGCGCGAATTTCCCTCTACTGTCCGCCCCGCATGATGACCGACCTGCCCAACGTCCTGACGCTGTCGCGCATCGCCGCCATTCCGGTGATGGTGGTGCTCGCCTCCATCCGCAGCCCCGCCACCGATTTCGCCGCCTGCGTCGTCTTCGGCCTGGCCGGCATCACCGACTATTTCGACGGCAAGCTCGCCCGCGACTACGGCCAAACCTCCGATCTCGGCCGCATGCTCGACCCGATCGCAGACAAGCTCCTGGTCGCCGCCGCCCTCATGATGCTCGTGGGCACCGACCGCCTCAGCGCCTTCGGCCTCTACCCCGCCATCGTCATCATGCTGCGCGAGCTCCTGGTCAGCGGCCTGCGCGAATACCTCGCCGGCATGCGCATCGGCCTGCCCGTCACCCAGCTCGCCAAGTGGAAAACCGGCGTCCAGATGGGCGCCCTCGGCACGCTTCTCGCCGGCAACCCCTCGGCCCAGTTCCTCGGCATCTCCTGGCTCCCGGTCGCCATCATCGGCGAGGCGATGCTCTTCACCGCCGCGGCACTCACCCTCATCACCGGGTGGGACTACCTTCTGGCCGGCCTGCGCCACGCCTCCCAGCCCCAGCCCCAGCCCGGCCGCGCCGCCGATCCCGTCCGCGAATAGCCGCCATGAAGCTTTTGGGCATCACCGGCTGGTCCGGCAGCGGCAAGACCACCCTGCTCACCGCCCTCATCCCCGCCCTCGCCGCAAGCGGCCTCTCGGTCTCCACGATCAAGCACGCCCACCACGATTTCGATCTCGACCAGCCGGGCAAGGACAGCTGGCGCCACCGAGCCGCCGGCGCGCAGGAGGTCCTGATCGCCGCCGGCCGCCGCTGGGCCCTGCTGCACGAGAACCACGGCGAGGAACCCGATCTCGCCGACCTCGTCGGCCGCCTCGCCCCCGTCGACCTCGTCCTGGTCGAAGGCTACAAGGCCTCCCCGCACCCGAAGCTGGAGGTCCACCGCCCGTCCCTCGGCAAGCCCCCGATCTGGCCCGGCCGGCCAGACATCATCGCCGTCGCCGCCGACACGCCCCTCCAGGGCTGCGACCGCCTCTGCCTCCCCCTCTCCGATCCCCCCGCCATCGCCGCCTGGATCGCAGCCGCCCTGCCCACCCTGCCACCCGGCGCTTGAGCCCGAGCCTCCGCACGGGCACATTGCACCCCGGCACACCGTACCCCGCCCCCCGGCCGGCCCCTCGCCGTCCCCGGACCCGCCCCGACAAGGAAAAGACCCCCATGCGGCGCACCGCCCTCCGTCCTGCGGCCTATGCCTTCGCCGCCACCCTGCTGCTCTCCGGCTGCGCCTCCTACGTGGGCAACCCCGCCGACGGCATGGGCGGCTTCCTGGGCGACGTCTTCTCCTGGCGCGGCGCCCCCAACCGCCCCACCATCGACAGCCCCAACGCCCGCCGCGTCACCGGCACCAGCGAGGAGGTCGAACCCCTGCAGACCGAGCCCGGCAATGTCTGGCCCGGCCCGCTCCCCCCGCCGCGCACCATGTCCGACATGCAGCGCGAGATGGGCAACCCCCTCCCGCCGATCGACGCACCCACGCCGCGCGGCAGCGGCTTCCCGCCGCCGCCCGCCAGCCCGGCCTCCCTCTCCGCGCCGCGCGCCACCGCCCCCACCCTCCCGCCGGCCCCGCAGCCCGCCCCCGCCGGCCGCGTCCTGCAAACCCCCCAGGGCCCCGCCACCACCATCATCGGCGGCAACGGCGTCGAAACCTTCACCCTGCCCGGCGGCCGCACCGGCATCGTCATGCCCAACGCCAACGGCACCCTCACCCTGATCGGCCCCGACGGCACCACGCAAACCATCACCGCCCCCCGCTGAGCCCACCCCGGAGCCCCATGCCCGAGCCCCGTCCCCTCCGCCTGCTCTACTTCGCCTGGCTGCGCGAACGCATCGGCACGGCGGAGGAGGAACTCACCCCCCCGCCGGGCACCAAAACCGTGGCCGCGCTCGTCGCCTGGCTGCGCACCCGCGGCCCGGGCTACGAGGCCGCCTTCGGCACCACCGCCCCGGTCCGCTGCGCCATCAACCAGGATTTCGCCCAGCCGGAGGCCACCATCGCCCCTGGCGACGAGGTCGCCTTCTTCCCGCCGGTCACCGGGGGCTGATCCCATGGCCACCATCCGCGTCCAGCACGAACCCATCGACGTCGGCGCCGAATTCGCCGCCCTGATGTCCGACGCCCACGGCGCCACCCGCACTGATATAGGGGGAGTCGGCAGCTTCATCGGCACCGTCCGCGGCACCGCCAAGGGCCGCCCGATCACCGAAATGGCCCTCGAACACTACCCGGGCATGACGGAACGCGCCCTGTCCGCCATCGCCGACCAGGCCGCCGCCCGCTGGAACCTGCTCGCCGCCACCATCATCCACCGCGTCGGCCCCATGGCCCCCGGCGAGACCATCGTCCTCGTCCTCGCCGCCTCCCCCCACCGGCACGACGCGCTGGAAGCCACCGCCTTCCTCATCGACTGGCTGAAAACCAAGGCCCCGTTCTGGAAGAAGGAAACCTTCGCCGACGGCACCCATAGCTGGGTCGACGCCCGCGAAACCGACGAAGCCGCCGCCGCCCGCTGGGGCACATGACACCAACATCAATAATCACCGGCCCATGACGTCCCCGTCATTGCGAGCGAAGCGAAGCAATCCAGTTTTTTATTTCCACGTAGCATCTTTCATTGATGATACTGGTTGAAACGACACCAAATCTAGTTCACTCCAACTCCCAGAACCCAAGCAAGGCCAGGGCTCTGCCCTGGACCCGCAAAGGGCCGGCGGCCCTTTGATCCCCAAACGGATAAGGTCCAGGGGCCTGGCCCGTCGCGCGAAGGCGCGCAACAGACAAGGCGGGTCTGGGCAGAGCCCAGCCTTGCCTTTCTCAGAAAGGCCGAGGCCACCAAGACCTGGCACGACCCTCCGGTAGGGGTCCCTTCACCTTTGCGCGTCAGGTTGGCTCCCGGAGAGCCAGCCATGTCCGACCCCACTGCCGCGCAACTGCCCCCCCAGGCAGTCCCAGCCTTGCCCTTCGATGCCGTTTCGGGCCCAGCCCCCCTGCCACGCGAACCCGCGCCCTCGGCCGAAGCCCTCGCCCGGCTGTCGGAGGCGCTCGCCGCCCATCGTGCCGGCGGCGTCGCCCGCGCCGAAGCCCTCTACCGCGAAGTGCTCGCCGAAGCGCCGAGCCTCCCCCAGGCCCCCTACCTCCTCGGCATCCTGCTCACCGAAACCGGCCGCCCGCAGGAAGCCGCCGCCCTGCTGCGCCAGGCTGCCGCCCTGCGCCCCGGCCACGCCGATACCGCCACCGCCCTGGCCCGCGCCTGCGCCGAGTGCGGCGAGCTGCCCGAAGCCATCGCCCTGATGGAGCATGTGCTCGCCACCCGCCCGCGCGATGTCGCCCTGCGCCTCGCCCTCGCCCAGCTCCAGGCCCGCGCCGGGGATCCCCGCGCCGCCGTCGCCACCGCCCGCCAGGCCGTCGGCCTCGCACCCGATGACCCGCGCGCCCGCGCCGCCCTGGCCTGCCACCTCGTCGCCGCCGGCCAGCCGGAAGCCGCCCTGGTGGAAGCCGAGGCCGGCCTCGCCCGCCGCGGCGACATGGCCGATGCCTGGCTCGCCCGCGGCGTCGCCCTGCGCGCCCTCGGCCGCGCCGCCGAAGCCGTCGCCGCCCTCGATCGCGCCGCCAACCTCGCGCCAGACCAGGCCCCCATCCTGCTCGCCATGGCCAATGCCCGCGCCGATTCCGGCGATACCGCCACCGCGCTGGACCTGCTCCGCCAGGCCATCGCCCGCGCCACACCCACCCCCACAACACTCCCCGCCCCCACCCCCGGCACGCCCCCGCCCGGCCTCGCCGAGGCCTATGCCAGCCTCGGCGCCGTCCTCACCGCCGAAGCCCGCCTCCCCGAAGCCGTCGCCGCCTGCACCGCCGCCATCGCCGCCGCCCCCGGCTACGCGCCCGCCTACTGGAACCGCGCCATCGCCCGCCTCCTCGCCGGCGATCTCGAAGGCGGCTTCGAAGACGCCGAATGGCGCAAGCGCCACCCCCGCTTCGCCCCGGATTTCGCCGCCCTCACCACCGCCCCCGGCGCCCGGCCGGAATGGCAGGGCGAACCGCTCCAGGGCCGCCACCTCCTGGTCCACGCCGGGCAGGGCATGGGCGACACCATCATGTTCGCCCGCTACCTCGCCCCGCTCGCCGCCCGCGCCGCCGCCGAAGGCGCCGCCCGCGTCACCCTGGCCTGCGCCGCCTCGCTCATCCCGCTGCTGGCCAGCCACGGCATCGCCGCCGTGCCCCGCGCCGAAGGCCTGCCGCCGCACGACCTCTGGATCGACCAGATGAGCCTGTCGCGCCTGCTCCCCCCGCCCGCCGGCGGGTTCGAGCCGATCCCCCGCGCCCAGGGCTACCTGGCCGCCAACCCAGACCGCATCGCCGCCTGGCGCCGCGAAATCGGCCTCGGCGTGCGCATCGGCCTGGTCTGGGCCGGCAACCCCGCCCACGCCAACGACCGCCACCGCTCCCTGCCGCAAGGGGCCGCCGCCCGCCTGCTGCGCCCGCTGCAGCGCCTCGCCGCCGCCGTGCCCCGCCTGCGCCTCGTCGCCCTGCAGCACGGCCCGCGCCACGCCGAACTCGCCCCCCTCGGCATCCCCGACCTCTCCGCCACCCTCGCCGACTGGTCCGAAACCGCCGCCCTGATCTCGGCGCTGGACCTCGTCATCACCGTGGACACCGCCGTCGCCCACCTCGCCGGCGCCCTCGGCCGCCCCGCCTGGGTCATGCTCCCCCACGCCCCTGACTGGCGCTGGCAACTCACCCGCACCGACTCCCCCTGGTACGCCTCGCTCCGCCTGTTCCGCCAGGCCGTCCCCAACGACTGGGACAGCGTCGTCCGAGCCACCGCCGCCGCCCTCCGCGCCCGCTACGCCCCCCGGGACCCCGGCCACCCCTAACAATAAAGCTCTTCTTTTTCTGAAGAAAAAGAAGCAAAAAGACTTCTAAACTACGCACTCCCCCACCCAGCGTAGGGCGAACGCGAAGCGGTTCCGCGATCTTTCTTGCTCTCCCTTGCCTTGCTCCTCTGTGTCTCCGTGTCTCTGTGGCCACTTTCTTACTTTCTGACTTCCTT
>JBIKOJ010000267.1:0-6162 GCA_044358135.1 Acetobacteraceae bacterium
TGCTTCTTTTTCTTCAGAAAAAGAAGACTCTTTCTTGGAGATGGAGATGGCGTTCAGTTTCGTGCAGATCACCGACCACCATCTGATGGCCAGCGAGGCGATGCTGTCGCGCGGCTATTCGCCGAGCCATGCCTTGCGGGCGGTGCTGCGGCATATCGCGCGGCATCATGGGGATGTGGATTTCATCGTCAGCACTGGGGATCTCGTGGATCGGGGGCTGGACGAGGAATACCGGACGTTCCGCGGGCTGGTGGGGTTGCGCAATGCCTCGGCGGCGCCAGGGCCGCAGTTGGCGAGTGGCGAGGGGTTGCGGGACGTGCCGATGTATTTCCTGCCGGGGAATCATGATCCGCGGGAGGTGTTCTTTCGGGGGATGTTTCCGGTGGAGGTCCCTGCCCCGCCGGCGATGAATGTGGCGTTCGAGCACAAGGGCATCCGGTTCGTCTGCGTCGATTGGGGGCCGGCGAACAAGGCGGTGGCGACGGCGGAGATGGTGGCGCATCTGGCGGCGTGCCTGGCGGATGGGATGCCGGTGGTGGTGTTGAGCCATCACAATGTGGGGCCGGTGGGGGTGGCGCGGCTGGACGGGCTGGCGGCGGACGATACCGCGGGGTTCGCGGAGGTGTTGGCGGGCGGGAAGGTGCTGGCGGTGCTGCATGGGCATACGCATTTGACGGTGGAGACGGCGCTGGCGGGGGTGAAGGTGCTGGGGTTGCGGTCCACCCATTTCTCCTTCGCGCAGGCGGGGGATGAGTGGCTGTATGTGTTGCGGCCGCCGCAGTATCGGGTGGTGACGGTGGATGGGGATGCGCTTTCGTCCGAGGTGGTGGAGGTGGCTCTCTGAGGCTTAACTCGCGTGTGGGCGGGGGACGGGGTAGAGATTGGGGCATGAATGCTGCCCTGCCCCGTGTGTGCGTTGCGCTGTTGATGCTGGCCGGGTGCTCGGTGGGGCCGGTGTTCGCGCCGCCGCAGGCCGAGGTGCCGGTGGCGTATCGGGCGGGCGGGCCGGCGGCGCCGGTTTGGCCGGGGGCGGAGTGGTGGCGGGGGTTCGGTTCCGTGGAGCTGGACGCGCTGATCGCGGAGGCGCGGGCGAATTCGCCGGATATCCTGGCGGCGGTGGCAAGGGTGCGGCAGGCGGAGGCGTCGCTGCGGCTGGCCGGGGCGTCGCTGTGGCCGACGGTGGGGGTTTCGGCGGATGCGCAGTGGGCGCGGTCTTCCATTCCGCGCCGGGTGGGCAGCCAGTCGGTGCCGAGCGGACGGTATGCGGAGAGCCGCAGCTACGGGATCGGGCCAAGCATCTCCTGGGAAGTGGATTTGTGGGGGCGGCTGGCGGCTGGGCGCGAGGCGGCGGAGGCGGTGGCGCTGGCCACGGCGTTGGATGCGCGCAGCGTGGCGTTATCAGTGGTGTCCGCGGTGGCGGGCACGTGGTTCCAGGCGCTGGCGCTGCAGGACCGGCTGGATGTGGCCGAGCGGAACCTGGCGGATTCCGAGCGGGTGCTGGCGGCGGTGACGGCGCGGGCGCAGGTGGGGACGGCGAACCAGCTGGATGTGGCGCAGCAGGCGGCGCTGGTGGCGAGCCTGCGGGCGCGGGTGCCGGGGCTGCGCAGCCAGTTGGAGCAGCAGTTGAACGCGCTGGGGGTGCTGACGGGGCGGCCGCCTTCGGCGATCACGGTGCGGCCGGGGACACTTTCGGCGTTGCGGCTGCCGGAGGTGGCGCCGGGGTTGCCGTCCGAGTTGTTGGCGCGGCGGCCGGATATCGCGGCGGCGGAGGCGGATCTGCGCGGGGCGAATGCGAATATCCGCGCGGCGCGGGCGGCGTTCCTGCCCAATGTGACGCTCTCCGGGCAGGCGGGGTTTCAGAATATCGCGCTGGCGACGTTGTTCGGGCCGGGATCGTTGTTCGTGTCGGCGGTGGGGTCGGCGTCCCAGGCGATTTTCGATGGGGGGGCGCGGCGGGCGGTGCTGGCGCGCAACCAGGCGCGGGAGGAGGAGCTGCTGGCGGAATACCGGCGGGTGGTGATCCAGGCGTTCACGGATGTGGAGGACGCGGTGCAGGCCTATCGCTACAGCAGCGAGCAGGAGGCGTTGACGCGCCAGGCGGTGGCGATCAGCCAGCGGGCGGCGGATATCGCGCGGGCGCAGCTTCTGGCGGGGACGATCGATATCGTGGCGACGCTGAATGCGCAGACGACGCTGTTCAGCAATTTGGATGCGCTGGCGCAGGTGCGGCTGGCGCGGTTCCAGTCCTTGCTGGCGCTGTACAAGGCGCTGGGTGGGGGGTGGAGCACGGCGGACATGGCGGTGCCGCCGGCATGACCCCATATACCGAAGCATGAGCACAGCATGCGCCGACTGATCCTTCTGCTGGTGCTGCTGGTGGCGGCCGCGGGTGGCGGCGCCTATTGGTGGTACTACGTTCGTGTGCCGGCTGAGACCGCGGGCAGCCCCGCGGCGGGCGGGCGTCGTCGGTTCGCGCCGCCGGACAGCATTCCGGTGCTGCTGGCCCAGGCCGAGGCGCGCAACGTGCCGATCTGGCTGGATGGGCTGGGGACGGTGCAGGCTTCGGCCAGCGTGGTGGTGCGGCCGATGGTGGATGGGCCGCTGGTGGAGCTGCGCTACCGCGAGGGGCAGGACGTGGCGGTGGGCGACGTGCTGGCGCGGATCGACAGCCGCAGCTACCAGGCGAGCCTGGATGCGGCGCTGGCGCGCAAGCAGCAGAACGAGGCGCAGCTGGCCAATGCGCGGCTGGATGCGGCGCGCTACGCGCGGCTGGCAGCCACCGCCTATACCTCTGCCCAGCAGGCCGATACGGCGCGGGCGCAGGTGGCACAGCTGGAGGCGCAGGTGGCGGGCGACCAGGCGCAGATCGACCAGGCGCGGACGCAGCTGAGCTACACCACGATCACGGCGCCGATTGCCGGAAGGGTGGGCATCCGCAACGTGGATGTGGGCAATATCGTGCGCGCGGGGGATGCGAACGGGCTGGCGACGATTGCGACGCTGCGGCCGATCAACGTGCAGTTCACCTTGCCGCAGCAGGCGCTGGCGGCGGTGAGGGCGGCGATGGCGGAAGGCGCGGTGGAGGTGCTGGCGCTGCCGCAGGCCAATGCGCCGGTGACGGAGCGCGAGGTGCTGGACCGCGGCACGCTGACGGTGCTGGACAACCAGGTGGACCCGGCGACCGGGACGATCAAGCTGAAAGCGACCTTCGCCAATGACCGGCTGGTGCTGTGGCCCGGCGCCTTCGCCACGGTGCGGCTGCGGGCGCGGGTGTGGCGCGATGCGGTGACGGTGCCGCCGGTGGCGGTGCATCGCGGGCCGCGCGGGGCGTTCGTGTTCGTGGTGGGCGACGAGCTGAAGGCGGAGCGTCGGCCGGTGACGGTGGGGCATGAGGACCTGACGGTGGCGATCGTGTCCGATGGGCTGAAAGCCGGCGAGCGGGTGGTGGTGGATGGGGCTTCGCGGCTTTCGGACGGGACGAAGGTGACGGTGACGACGCCGCAGCGGCCGGCCGGGCCGCGGCCGGTGGCGGGTGGGCGTGAGCGGCCGCCGGGGTAGGGCATGAATATCTCAGCCCCGTTCATTGCGCGGCCGATCGCCACCACGCTGCTGGCGCTGGCGGTGCTGCTGGCGGGTGCGCTGGGGTATCGGGTGCTGCCGGTTTCCGCGCTGCCGCAGGTGGATTTCCCGACCATCCAGATTACCACGCAGATGCCCGGCGCCTCGCCGGAGGTGGTCTCCAACCTGATCACGGCGCCGCTGGAGCGGCAGTTCGGGCAGATCCAGGGGCTGGAATCCATGACCTCCGTGAGTTCGGAGCGGACCAGCCAGATCACGCTGACCTTCACGCTGGGGCGCAGCATCGATGCGGCGGCGCAGGATGTGCAGGCGGCGATCAATGCGGCGGCGGGAACATTGCCGGCGAGCCTGCCGTATCCGCCGGTGTATGCGAAGGTGAACCCGGCGGATGCGCCGGTGCTGACGCTGGCGCTGTTTTCCGACGCGATGACGATGGACCGGGTGAGCGATGCGGCGGATACGCTGCTGCAGCCGAAGCTTTCGGAAATCTCGGGCGTGGGGCGGGTTTCCGTGCTGGGGAACATGCGGCCGGCGGTGCGGGTGCGAGTGGATCCGGCGCGGGTGGCGTCCTACGGGCTATCGCTCGATGACGTGCGGCTGGCGATTGCGGCGGCGAATGTGAACGGGGCCAAGGGCGGGTTCGATGGGCCGCGGCAGGCGATCGCGCTGGGGGCGAACGACCAGCTGATGTCGCCGGAGGCTTATCGCGACCTGGTGGTTTCGTGGCGCGGGGGCGCGCCGGTGCGGCTTTCGGATATCGGCACGGTGGTGGGCGGGCTGGAGAATGTGCGGGCCGGGGCGTGGTATTTCGGCACGCGGCCGGATGGCAGCCCGACGCCGGCGATTCCGGCGGTGGTGGTGGATATCCAGCGCCAGCCCGGGGCCAATATCGTGGAGACGGTGGAGCGGGTGCGGGCCGCCCTGCCCCAGCTGCGGCGCACATTGCCGGCGCAGTTGCGCATGGTGGTGGTGGCGGACCGCACCGAGACGATCCGCGCCAGCGTGAGCGACGTGCAGTTCACGCTGCTGTTGGCGGTGGGGCTGGTGGTGGCGGTGATCTTCCTGTTCCTGCGCTCGGCGCGGGCGACGATGATCCCGGCGGTGGCGCTGCCGCTTTCGCTGGTGGCGACGTTCGGGGTGATGCACCTGCTGGGGTATTCGCTCGACAACCTTTCCCTGATGGCGCTGACCATCGCGACGGGGTTCGTGGTGGACGATGCGATCGTGATGATCGAGAACGTGGTGCGCCATATCGAGGAGGGGAAGAAGCCCCTCGCCGCGGCCTATGAGGGGGCGGCGCAGATCGGGTTCACGATCATCTCGCTGACGGTTTCGCTGATCGCGGTGTTCATCCCGCTGCTGTTCATGACCGGGGTGATCGGGCGGCTGTTCAGCACGTTTGCGGTGACGCTGAGCGTGGCGGTGATTGTCTCGGCGGTGGTTTCGCTGACGGTGACGCCGATGATGTGCGCCTATCTGCTGAAGCCGCAGGGGGAGGCGAAGCCGGGCGTGGTTTCGCGGATGTTCGAGCGCGGGTTCGAGGCGACGCTGGATTGGTATCGGGTTTCGTTGGGTTGGGCGATGCGGCGGCAGCGGGCGGTGCTGGTGGTGTTCGGGCTGACGCTGGCGGGGACGGGGTGGCTGTATGTGGTGATGCCCAAGGGGTTCCTGCCACTGCAGGATACCGGGGTGATCGTGGCGGTGAGCGAGGCGGCGCAGTCGGTGAGCTTCGCGCGGATGGCGCAGCTGCAGGGCCAGGCGGCGCAGGTGGTGCGGCGGGACCCGGATGTGGCCAGCGTGGTGGTGTTCGTGGGCGCGGGCAGCGTGAATGCGACGGCGAATGCGGGGCGGATGACGATCGTGCTGAAGCCGCGGCGGGAGCGGGTGGCCACTGCGCAGCAGATCGCCGAGCGGCTGCAGGCGGCGCTGTATCCGATCCCGGGCCTGGTGACCTACATGCAGCCGGTGCAGGACATCCAGATCGGCACGCGGGTGAGCCGGACGCAGTTCCAGTACACGCTGGTGGATACCGAGGCGGCGACGCTGGCGGAATGGGCGCCGAAGCTGCTGGACCGGCTGCGGGCGGAGCCCGGGCTGCGGGAGGTGAATTCCGACCAGCAGGGCGAGGGGTTCCGCGTGCTGGTGCAGGTGGACCGCGATGCCGCGATGCGGCTGGGCGTTTCGATGCAGGCGGTGCAGGACACGCTGTACAACGCCTTCGGGCAGCGGCAGATCTCGACGATTTTTGCGCAGTCGAACCAGTATCGCGTGGTGCTGGAGGCCGATCCTTCCTGGCAGGCCGATCCGAATTCGCTGCTGCGGCTGCGGGTGCCGGGCGCGGGGGGCGCGCAGGTGCCGCTGGCGGGGTTCGCGACGATCTCGCGGACGACGGCGCCGCTTTCGATCACGCGGGAGGATCAGTTTCCGTCGGCTACCATCAGCTTCAACCTGGCACCCGGCTTCTCGCTGGGGCAGGCGGTGCAGGCGGTGGCGAAGGCGCAGGAGGAGATCGGGCTGCCGGCGACGATGACGGGGGCGTATTCGGGCGATGCGGCGGAGTTCCGGCGATCCCTGGAAGCGGAG
>JBIKOJ010000090.1:0-20405 GCA_044358135.1 Acetobacteraceae bacterium
AATGCACCCAACACCATCACCCAAATCACCCACGCGGGGTGGAGCAGCCCGGTAGCTCGTCAGGCTCATAACCTGAAGGTCACAGGTTCAAATCCTGTCCCCGCAACCAACATCAGAGATCCCAAACGCCCCGATGGCACCGCCACCGGGGCGTTTGCATGTCCGGACCGCCTAGCCAAGCTCCTGCTCTACCATGCGAGCAAAGAAGCTCGAACCGATCGGCAGCAGACTGTCGTTGAACTCGTAGTACGAGTTGTGCGGCGTCACGCGAAAGCGATCCTCCTCGCCCTGTCCGAACAACAGGAACGAGCCTGGTGTCCGCTCCAGGTAGAAGGCGAAGTCCTCTCCAGCCAGGATCGGTTGCCCGCCCCGCAGAACGTTCGACTCACCCAGCACCGCGGCCGCCGCCTGCGCCGCCCGGTCGGTTTCGGCCGCCGTATTGATCGTCGGCGGATAGGCGCGGTTGTAGGCGATCTCCGCCGTCCCACCATGCGCCGCGGCGCAATGCCCAACCCCACGATGAAACAGCTCCTCCACGAGATCGCGAACCTGAGGCTTGAGGGTGCGCACCGATCCGCGGATCTCCACGGTCTCGGGGATCACGATGTTGGACGTCCCGCCATGGATCATGCCGATGCTGATGATCGCGGACTCCAGCGCATTCACATGGCGCGACGGAATCGCATTGATCACACCGATCACCTGGGCGGCGATGGAAACCGTGTCGATGCCGTTCTGCGGCGTGGCGCCATGGGTCGACTTGCCGCGCAGCGTCACCACGAAATAGTCGATGGCCGCCAGCGCCGTGCCCGTGATGGCTCGCACCTTCCCCAACGGCACATCCGGCGAGTTGTGGATGCCGTACATTGAGTCGCACGGAAACCGTTCGAACAACCCGTCATCCAGCATGCGCTTGGCGCCCGCCAGGCCCTCTTCGGCCGGCTGGAACACGAAGTGGACGGTCCCAGAGAAGTTGCGGGTCTCCGCAAGATACTTCGCCGCCCCCAGCAGCATGGTCGTATGCCCATCGTGCCCACAGGCGTGCATCCGGCCAGGCGTGCGGGAGCGATGCTCGAAGGTATTCGCCTCGTCCATCGGCAGCGCGTCCATATCCGCCCGCAATCCAATGGCCCTGTTCCCGCCGCCAGAACTCTTGGTGCCGCGCAGCACACCAACAACACCAGTGCCGCCGAGCCCACGATGAACCTCGATGCCCCAGGATTCCAGCCGCTCGGCCACAAGCGCACTGGTCCGATGCTCCTCGAATCCGATCTCCGGATGGGCATGGAAATCGCGCCGCCACGCCGTCATCTCGTCCTGGAGCGCCACGAGGCCGGGGTAGAGGTTCATCAGTCTTGTCCTTCGTGAAGAGCGACCGGACGTCTGGGCCGGTAAGTCCACTATCCTTGCGCGAAGACGAACCGCTTCGCAGCAGCGAAATTCAGGAACATGCCGGCGGCGACTCCGGCGGCAATCGCTACCACCGGGTAGGTGGCGCAGAACGGGCTGAAGGTCACCAGCAGGGCAAACACGCCCCGGTTCACCACGAATCCGGCGCATTGCGTGGCGAGAAACAGCATCCACTGCCGCCCGGCGGCACCGCGCGGTGCTGAGCGGAACGTCCACAGTCGGTTGAAAAACCACGTGAATGTTGCCGCCACACAGTAGGCCGCGGCGCCAGCGGCATAAATCCCGATCGCGCCGCGCAGCCCATAGACCACGGCCGTGTCGACCACGAAGCCTGCCGCACCCACGGTCCCGAACCGCAGGAACTGCATCGCCAGCCGCGCCAGCGCTTCTCCCAGGAGTCGTTCGAGCACAGCTTGCATAGGGGCCGGAGTAATCCGCCATCGCGGCCAAGGGAAGCCCAACAAGCGGAATGATAGGGGGTGCATGCGCGATGCGAATTCCGCTAGGCTGCCATGACAGGGACCGCCAGCCCACGCCACGGCACAACGCCGGGCGCGGACCGCCTTCGGTTGGAACAGGCTTCACCACAGGGAACTACCATATGAAGCGACGCAGTCTGCTCAAGGGATTGGGGGCCGCGAGTGTTGGCCTTGCCGCCCCGTCCATTGCCGCAGCGCAGGGTGCGCGGGTGCTCAAGTTCATCCCGCACGCCGATCTCACCGTGCTCGATCCGATCTGGACCACGGCCTACGTCACGCGCAACCACGGCTACCTCGTGTACGACACGCTGTTCGGCATGGACAGCGACTACAAGACCACGCCGCAGATGGCCGAGGGCATGACCGTCGAGAATGACGGCAAGCTGGTGCGCATCACGTTGCGCGACGGCCTGAAATTCCACGACGGAGAGAAGGTTCTGGCGCGCGATTGCGTCGCCTCCATCCAACGCTGGGGCCGGCGCGACACCTTCGGCCAAACGCTGATGGCCGTCACCGACGAGGTGAGCGCCACCGACGACAAGACGATCCAGTTCCGCCTCAAGCGCGCCTTCCCGCTGCTGCCCGATGCGCTGGCCAAGCCGCCGAGCAACTTCGCGGCGATGATGCCGGAGCGGCTGGCCAAGACGGATGCCTTCACCCAGATCACCGAGGTGGTCGGCAGCGGCCCGTTCCGCTTCCTGGCGCGCGAGCGCAATGCCGGGCATCTCGTGGCCTATGAAAAGTTCGCCGACTACGTGCCGCGCGCCTCCGGCACGCCGAACGGCACGTCCGGCCCCAAGGTGGCGCATTTCGATCGCATCGAATGGCGCATCATCCCCGACCAGGGCACGGCGGCCGCCGCGCTGCAGTCCGGCGAGGTCGATTGGTGGGAGTCGGTCGGCGGCGATTTCCGCCAGCTGCTCACGCGCGCCGGGCTCAACGTGCATGTGCTCGATCCCGCGGGCTCCATGGGCTGCATGCGGCTGAACTTCCTGCAGCCGCCGTTCAGCAACCCGGCCGCCCGCCGGGCGCTGTTCAAGGCGTTGAACCAGACCGATTTCATGGAGGCCGCCTCCGCCGGCGATCCCTCGATGTACACGGTCCCGTCGGGCTTCTTCCCGCCCGGCACGCCGATGGCCAGCACCGCCGGTTTCGAGTCGATCCCGGCCAAGCCCGACTACGCCGCCGCCAAGCGCGAGCTGGAGGCCGCCGGCTACAAAGGCGAGCGGATCGTGCTGCTGCATGCCACCGACCTTTCCTCCGTGAAGACGCTGGGCGACGTGGCGGCCGACATGCTCAAGCAGGCCGGCCTCAATGTTGAGGTCGCGGCGATGGACTGGGGCACCGTGGTGCAGCGCCGCGTGAAGAAGGAACCGGTGGCGCAGGGCGGCTGGAATGCCGCCTGCACCTACTGGTCCGGCCAGGACCACCTGACGCCGGCCGGCCATGTGTTCCTGCGCGGCACAGGGGAACGCGGCGGCAACTGGGGCTGGCCCGAAAGCGCGAAAATCGAGGAGCTGCGCGAGGCCTGGTTCGCCGCCCCGGACCTCGCCGGCCAGCAGAAGGTCGCCGCCGACATGCAGCGCCAAGCCTTCCAGGATGTGCCCTACGTCCCGCTGGGCCAGGTGCGCGGCGTCACCGCCTATCGCAAGAACGTCACCGGCGTGCTGCGCGGCATTCCGGTGTTCTGGAACGTCCAGCGCGCCACCGCCTGAGCCTGACCGTCCGGGGGGGCGGAGCCTGCCGTTTCCGCCCCGCACCCCCGGATGTCTCGACCAGGAGCATACCCATGAAACGACGCAGCTTCCTTGCCGCGGCCGGCGCCGGCCTTGCCGCACAAAACCTCGCCCTGCCTTCGGTGGTTCGCGCGCAGGGTGCCTCCACCCTGCGGTTCATCGCTGAGATCGACCTCACCTTCCTCGACCCGCATTTCACGCCCGCGAACGTCACCCGCAGCCACGGCTTCATGGTGTTCGACACGTTGTTCGGCGAAGACGGCAACGGTGGCACCTCGCACCAGATGCTCGAAGGCCATGTCGTCGAGGATGGCGGCAAGCTCTGGAAGCTCACCCTGCGCGACGGCCTGCTGTTCCACGACGGCGAAAAGGTTCTCGCCCGGGATTGCGTGGCCTCGATCAAGCGCTGGGCGCGCCGCGACCCGATCGGCGAGGCGATGATGACCGCCACCGACGAGCTGTCCGCGCCCGACGACAAGACCATCCAGTTCCGCCTGAAGAAGCCCTTCCCGCTGCTGCCCTATGCCCTCGGCAAGGCCGCCTCGCCGATGTGCGGCATCATGCCCGCCCGCCTGGCGGAGACGGACGCCTTCCGGCAGATCACCGAGATGGTCGGCTCCGGCCCGTTCCGCTTCGTGGCCGCGGAGCGCGTGCAGGGCGCGCGCAACGTCTATGCGAAGTTCGACAAGTATGTGCCGCGCAAGGATGGCGCCGTCACCTGGACCAGCGGCCCGAAGGTCGTGCATTTCGACCGTGTCGTCTGGACCACGATGCCAGACAACGCCACCAAGGCGAACGCCCTCGTGGCCGGCGAGCACGACTGGTGGGCCAACCCGGCCTACGACCTGTATGGCCTGCTGCGCCGCAACCGCCAGATCGAGCTGAAGGTGCTGGACCCGATGGGCGGCGTGACGATGGTGCGGCCGAACATGCTGCAGCCGCCGTTCAACAACCCGGCCATCCGCCGCGCCCTGCTGGAGGCGATCGACCAGACATCCTTCATGGAAGCGATCGTCGGCGACGAGGTGGACTACATCCGCACGCCCTACGCGGTGTTCCCCAAGGGCGCGCCGATGGAAAGCACCGCGGGGATGGAGGCGCTGACCGGCCCGCGCGACATCGCGAAGGTGCGCGAGAAGATCAAGGCCGCAGGCTATGCCGGTGAAAAGGCAGTGCTGATCGTGCCCACCGACTATGCCGGCCTCAAGGCCACCGCGGATGTCTGGGCCGACCTGCTGAAGCGCTGCGGCATCGAGGTGGACTACGTCGCCACCGATTGGGGCCAGATGCTCACCCGCCGCAACAACAAGGGCCCGGTCAACCAGGGCGGCTGGTCCTGCTTCACCACCGGCTGGTCCGGCAGCAGCGTGGATACGCCCGCCGGCCACCCCCCGCTGCGCGGCAACGGCGACACCCAGGCCTCCTGGCCCGGCTGGTATGTCTCGCCGGCAATGGAGAAGCTGCGCGCCGACTGGTTCGACGCACCGGACCTCGCCGCCCAGAAGCGCATCTGCGACGACATGCAGCGCCTGGCCCTGCAGGATGTCCCGTTCTGGCCCGTCGGCCAGGCGCTCGGGGCCACCGCCTTCCGCAAGGACCTGACAGGAATCGTCGACGGCTTCACAATCTTCTGGAACATTCGTCGCGCCTGACCGAACAGCGGGGCAGGGGGTATCCCACTGCCCCGCCCCACACCGCCCACGCCCGGAGAAAGACCATGAAACGTCGCAGCTTCCTCGCCACCGCCGCCGCGGGCGCCGCCCTTGCCCCCGCCGTGGTGCGCGCCCAGCGGCAGACCACGCTGAAGTTCATCCCGCAGATCGACCTCGCCTTCCTCGATCCGCACTGGACCACGGCCTATGTCACCCGCAACCACGGCTACCTGGTGTTCGACACGCTCTACGGGCAGGACGGCACCTACAAGGCCTCGCCGCAGATGGTCGAAGGCCACGTGGTCGAGAATGACGGCAAGCAGTGGAAGCTCACCCTGCGCGACGGCCTGATGTGGCACGACGGCGAGCGCGTTCTGGCACGCGATTGCGTCGCCTCCATCAAGCGCTGGGCCAAGCGCGACGCCCTCGGCGATGCGCTGATGGCGGCGACCGACGAGCTGTCCGCCACCGACGACAAGACCATCCAGTTCCGCCTGAAGAAGGCCTTCCCGCTGCTGCCGGATGCGCTCGGCAAGTCGCCCTCGCCGATGTGCGCGATGATGCCGGAGCGCCTAGCCAACACCGATGCCTTCACCCAGATCAAGGAAATCATCGGCTCCGGCCCCTACAAGTACAAGATGGACGAACGGGTGCAGGGCTCGAAGAACGTCTACGAGCGCTTCGCCCAGTACAAGCCCCGCGAAGGCGGCACGCCGGACTGGACCGCCGGCCCCAAGCGCCCGTGGTTCGACCGCATCGAGTGGACCACCATGCCCGATGCCTCGGTGGCCTCGGCCGCGCTGCAGAACGGCGAGCAGGATTGGTGGGAATACCTCACCCACGACCTGATGCCGCTGCTGAAGCGCAACAACCGCATCCGCGTCGGCATCCAGGACCCGACGGGCGGCGTGATGATGGCTCGCGCCAACCACCTCACCACGCCGTTCAACAACCCGAAGATCCGCCAGATCATCAACGCCGCGATCAACCAGGCCGATTTCATGCAGGCCATCGTCGGCGACGATCCCAGCATGTTCTACACCCCGCTCGGCTACTTCACGCCCAAGACGCCGATGGCCAGCGAGGAAGGCCTCGGCATCTATGTCGGCAAGAAGGATTTCACCAAGATCAAGGCCGAGCTGGCCGCCGCCGGCTACAAGAACGAGAAGATCGTCCTGATGGTCGCCGTCGACTATCCCATCCTGAAGGCACTGGGCGACGTGCTGGCCGACCTGCTGCAGAAATGCGGCATGAACGTGGACTACATCGTCACCGACTGGGGCTCGATGCTGCAGCGCCGCGGCAAGAAGGATCCGGCGGAGCAGGGCGGCTGGAACCTGTTCGTCACCGGCTGGGCGGGCACCGACCACCTCAACCCCGCCGGCCACATCGCGCTGCGCGGCAACGGCGACGCGCCCAGCGCCTGGCCCGGCTGGTGCGTCAGCCCCGAGATCGAGCGCCTGCGCACCGCCTGGTTCGATGCGCCAGACGTAGCCGCCCAGCAGAAGATCTGCGCCGACATCCAGAAACAGGCCCTGGTCGACGTGCCCTACATGCCGCTCGGCCAGTACCAGCAGCCCACCGCCTATCGCAGCGACATCACCGGCGTGCTGAACGGCTTCGCCACATTCTGGAACGTGCGGAGGGCATGAGCATGGCACTGCGGCGCCGCCAGTTTCTCGCCGGAGCCGGGGCAGGGGTGCTGGCCACCCCCGCGCTGGCCCAACCTGCCCGCGTGCTGAAATCGGTGCCGCAGGCCAACCTCACCTCGATCGACCCGATCTGGACCACGGCCAACATCACCCGCAACTACGGCCACATGGTCTATGACACGCTGTACGGCATCGACCAGTCCTTCGTGGCTCGCCCGCAAATGGCCGCCGGCCACCTGGAGGAGGATGACGGCAAGCGCGTCACCATCACGCTGCGTGAGGGCCTGGCCTTCCACAACGGCGAGCCCGTTCGCGCCGCCGATGCCGCCCAATCGATCCGCCGCTGGAGCCAGCGCACCGCCTACGGCCTCAAGCTGCGCGACGTGCTGGACGAGATCTCGGCGCCGGACGACAAGCGCATCGTGCTGCGCCTCAAGAAGCCCTTCCCGATGCTGTTCCAGGGCCTCGGCCAGGTCAGCGGCGCCTGCTTCATCATGCCGGAGAAGGTGGCGCAGACCGACCCGTTCAAGCAGATCGACGACCCCACCGGCTCCGGCCCGTTCGCCTTCATCAAAAGCGAATACAACACCGGCAGCCGCATGGCCTTCGAGCGCAACGCGCGCTACGTGCCGGTCTCCGAGGGCGAACCCAGCCTGATCGCCGGCCCCAAGCGCGTGTTCTTCGATCGCGTGGAGTGGCACATCATCACCGATGCCGCCACCGCCGCCGCCGCCCTGCAACGCGGCGAGATCGACTGGTTCGAGCAGCCGCCGCCGGAAATCCAGGAGCTGCTGGCCCGCAACCGCGACATCACCGTGGACCTGATCGACAAGCTGCCGCTCGGCGGCGTGATGCGCCTCAACCACCTGCATCCGCCGTTCAACGACAAGAAGATCCGCCAGGCCATCCTGCCGGCGATCGACCAGACCGACTACATGAGCGCGGTCGTCGGCACCGATCCGTCGGTCTACCGCGCCAATGTGGGCGTGTTCACGCCGGACACCCCGCTGGTGAACAATGCCGGCATGGAAGCACTCACCTCCCCGCGCAGCATCGACCGCGCCAAGGCCCTGCTGAAGGAGGCCGGCTACACCAACCAGCCCATGCGCCTGATCGGGCCCACCGACATCCTGGCCCCGGCGGCCCTCACCCAGGTAGCCGCCGACATGTTCCGCCGCCTGGGCATGAACATGGATTTCGCGCTTTCCGATTGGGGCACCGTCATCCAGCGCCGCACCTCGCGCGAGCCGGTGGAGAAGGGCGGCTGGTCCGTGCTGTGCACCGCCTCCTCCAGCTTCGACCAGGCCGACCCCGCGGCCCACTCCATGATCCGCGGCAACGGTGCCGCCGGCTGGCCCGGCTGGCCGACGATTCCCGCACTGGAGACGCTGCGCGACGCCTGGTTCGACGCGCCGACGCTGGACGACCAGAAGCGTATCGCCATGGAGATTCAGCGCGTGGCGCTGGACGAAGTGTCGTACATCCCGCTCGGCAGCTACTACGGCAAGACCGCCCTGCGCAAGAATCTCACCGGTCGCGTTCCGGGCCTGATGCTGTCATGGAATTTGCGTCGTGTCTGACAGGAATGGCTTGCGGCAGCCGTCTCCACGCCGCATAACTGTCATACCCGATCAGGTGGAGGCATCGCTGCTTGGTTGGACCCGCAATTGCGGGAAAATACATAACGCTGCCGTGGAAATGCCGGTCCCTGGTCCTGTTGGATGGGGACTTGAAGGAAGTCGAACCGTTGGCGACCATGCCCATGGCAAACCACCCGTGGGCCGCGAACAGCGTGGAGGCTTCCGTTGATCCCGTTCCGCTTGTCCAGGCCGCAGTTGTGCAGGTTGGCTATGGCCAGCCTGCCCAGGCTGGGGCAGGCTATTCCCCTGCACGCCGAACGGTGCATCGCCGCCTGTGCGGTGCGCCCGTCATGATGGAGCTAGCCGCGACGATGCCACGCCAAACCCCCAACCGCCCCGGCCCGGCCGCCTTGCCGCGCCGCTCCGCGCGCACAACCCGGAGGTAACCAGGGGATGTTCGCCTATACCATTCGTCGCGTCATCGCCACGATCCCCGTCATGGGCGTCGTGGCGCTGTTCGTGTTCAGCCTGCTCTACATCGCCCCCGGCGATCCCGCCGCGATCATCGCCGGCGACCAGGCCACGCCCGAGGATGTGGAGCGTATCCGCGCCTCGCTCGGCCTCGACCGGCCCTTCATCATCCGCTTCACGGAGTGGCTGTGGCGCGTGCTGCAGGGCGATCTCGGCGTGTCGATCTTCACCAACCTGCCGGTCAGCCACATGATCAAGCAGCGTCTGGAGCCGACCTTCTCGCTGATGCTCCTCACGCTCACCTTCGCCCTCACCTGCGCCATCCCCATGGGCGTGGTCGCGGCCTGGAAGCACGGCACCTGGATCGACCGCCTGGTGATGCTGTTCGCCGTGCTCGGCTTCTCGGTGCCGGTGTTCGTGGTGGGCTACGTGCTCGCCTACACCTTCGCGCTGCAGCTCGATTGGTTCCCGGTGCAGGGCTACACCCCGCTCGCCAACGGGATCGGCGGCTGGGCCTCCAACCTCACGCTCCCCGCCGTCGCCCTCGGCAGCGCCTTCATCGCCCTCATCGCCCGCATCACGCGCGCGACGATGCTGGAAGTGCTGAACCAGGACTACGTGCGCACCGCCAAGGCCAAGGGCGTCGGCCAGCGCGCCATCCTCTTCGTCCATGCGCTCAAGAATGCCGCGGTGCCGATCATCACCATCGTCGGCATCGGCTTCGCCGGCCTCATCGGCGGTGCCGTGGTGACGGAAAGCGTGTTCGCCATCCCCGGCGTCGGCCGCCTCGTGGTCGATGCCATCCTGCGGCGCGACTATCCGGTCATCCAGGGCGTGGTGCTGATGTTCAGCTTCACGTACGTGATCGTGAACCTCATCGTTGACCTGCTCTACACCGTGTTCGATCCGAGGATCCGCTACTGATGAGCACCACAACCCTGCCCCCGGACGGGTTCACCCCGGCGCCGAAGCTCGCGGACGTGCTGCCGCCCCGCAAGGAGCGGTCCAAGCTCGGCATGTTCATCTACCGCCACCCAACCATCGCCGTCGGCGGGTTCATGGTGTCGCTGTTCGTGCTGATGGCGATCTTCGCGCCACTGCTCTGGACCGTGGACCCCACCGCACTCGCCCCCGCGCGGCGCACCCGCGCGCCCAGCGAGCAGTACTGGTTCGGCACCGACATGCTGGGGCGCGACGTCTATTCGCGCGTCATCTACGGCGCCCGCATCTCGCTGATCGTCGGCTTCGGCGTCGCCATCTGCTCGGCCTCGATCGGGCTGTTCATCGGCCTGGTGTCCGGCTTCATCCGCGCCGTGGATGCGGTGGTCATGCGCATCATGGACGGCATGATGTCCATCCCGTCGATCCTGCTCGCGATCGCCATGATGGCCCTCACCCGCGCCAGCGTGGAGAACGTGATCATCGCCATCACCATCGCCGACGTGCCGCGCGTCTCGCGCCTGGTCCGTGGCGTGGTGCTCACGCTGCGCGAGCAGCCCTATGTGGAAGCGGCCATCGCCGCCGGCACGCGCACGCCGATGATCATCATCAAGCACATCCTGCCCAACACGCTGGCCCCGGTCATCGTGCAGGCCACCTTCCTGTGCGCCTCGGCGATGATCGCGGAAGCAACGCTGTCGTTCATCGGTGCCGGCACCCCGCCGATCATCCCGTCCTGGGGCAACATCATGGCCGAGGGCCGCGCGCTCTGGCAGGTGAAGCCCTACATCGTGTTCTTCCCGG
Organism: Acetobacteraceae bacterium; assembly: GCA_044358135.1. Lineage (GTDB taxonomy): Bacteria > Pseudomonadota > Alphaproteobacteria > Acetobacterales > Acetobacteraceae > CAMDGX01. The sequence goes on from JBIKOJ010000090.1 coordinate 10,724, forward strand.
CCGTCTTCCTGTCGATCACCGTGCTGTCCGTGAACCTGCTGGGTGACGGCCTGCGCGACGCGCTCGACCCGCGCATGGCCAAGAGGATCTGATCCCACATGTCGTCTTCCACCCCCCTGCTGGAGGTCCAGAACCTCCAGACCCACTTCGGCACCGTCGACGGCGTGGTCCGCGCCGTCGAGGGTGTCAGCTTCCACATCAACGCCGGCGAGACCCTCGGCGTGGTCGGTGAATCCGGCTGCGGCAAGTCGGTCACCGCCATGTCCATCCTGCGCCTGATTGCCACGCCACCCGGCAAGATGGCCGGCAAGATCCTGTTCAAGGGGCAGAACCTCCTGGACCTGTCCGAACCCGAGATGCAGGCCATCCGCGGCAAGGACATCTCGATGATCTTCCAGGAGCCGATGACCTCGCTGAACCCGGTGCTCACCGTCGGGCGCCAGATCGGCGAAACCGTCATGCTGCACGAGGGCGTCTCCGCCCGTGACGCCGAACAGCGCGCGGTCGAGATGCTCACCCTCGTTGGCATCCCCGCTCCCGGCCGGCGCGTGCGCGAATACCCTCACCAGCTCTCAGGCGGCATGCGCCAGCGCGTCATGATCGCCATGGCGCTGGCCTGCTCGCCGCAGCTCCTGGTGGCCGACGAGCCCACCACCGCGCTCGACGTGACCATCCAGGCGCAGATCCTGGAGCTGATGCGCGATCTGAAAACCCGCGTCGGTGCTGCCATCATGCTCATCACCCACGATCTCGGCGTGGTGGCCGAGATGGCGCAGCGGGTGATCGTCATGTATGCCGGCCGCAAGGTGGAAGAGGGCACGGTGGAGGAGATCTTCCTCAACCCGCTGCACCCCTATACCCGCGGCCTGATGGGCTCCATGCCGAAGCTCGGCTCCTCGCTGCACGAAACCGGCCGCAGCAAGCTCACCGAGATCCAGGGCCAGGTGCCCAGCCTGCGCAAGCCCATCATCGGCTGCGCCTTCGCCGGCCGCTGCCCGAACGTCACCGACGTCTGCCGCCAGATGGCTCCGGCCATCGAGCAAAAGGCCCCGAACCATCTCGTCGCCTGCCACTACGCCCCGCGCGTGGCAGTCGCGGCCTGAAGAGGTAGAGAATGAGCAACTCCCAGTCGGCTTCCAAAGGGGCCCCGGCCCCGGGCACGCCGCTGCTCGAGGTCAAGGGCCTCAAGAAGCACTTCCCCATCCACGGCGGCATCCTCGGCGGCAAGACCGGCAACGTCTTCGCCGTCGACGGTGTCAGCTTCGACATCAAGCGCGGAGAAACCCTCTCCCTCGTCGGCGAATCCGGCTGCGGCAAGTCCACCGTCGGCAAGGCGGTGCTGCGCCTTTACCCCATCACCGACGGCGAGGTCCTGCTCGACGGCAGGCGAATCGACAACCTCCCCGCCGGCGAGCTGCGCCCCCTGCGCAAGCGCATCCAGGTCGTCTTCCAGGACCCGTTCAGCTCGCTCAATCCGCGCCAGAGACTGCGCGACATCATCGCCGAGCCGATCATCAACTTCGGCCTGGCTTCGGGCTCCGAACTCGATGACCGCGTCGGCGACCTGCTCGACAAGGTCCGCCTGCCGCGCGACGCGATGTACCGCTATCCGCACGAATTCTCGGGCGGCCAGCGCCAGCGCATCGCCATCGCCCGCGCCCTCGCCCCGGGCTCCGACCTCATCATCTGCGACGAGGCCGTCTCGGCGCTCGACGTCTCGGTGAAGGCGCAGATCGTCAACCTGCTGTCCGACCTCCAGGACGAGCTCGGCCTCACGCTGCTCTTCATCAGCCACGACCTTGCCATCGTGGAACACCTCACCCACCGCGTCGCCGTGATGTATCTCGGCAAGATGGTGGAACTGGCCGACCGCAAGACGCTGTTCTCCACGCCGCACCACCCCTACACCCGCGCCCTGCTCTCCGCCGTGCCGGTGCCGGACCCCACGGTGAAGCGTCAGCGCATCATCCTGCGCGGCGACGTGCCCAGCCCGATCAACCCGCCCAGCGGCTGCCGCTTCCACACCCGCTGCCCCTTCGTGTTCGACCGCTGCAAGGTGGACGAGCCGCAGCTGCGGGATGTCGGCATGGGCCGCATGTCCGCCTGCCACCTGGATGTGGTGCCGGATACCGTGCCGGAAGCCAACCGCCAGGCCGCCGTCGCCGCCTGACGCTACCAACCTGCTGCACTGAACCCGCGCCGGGCCCGCAAAGCCCGGCGCGGTTGCGTTTCAGCCGCACTGTCCCGAAGGGCCGCACGCGATGACCCTCGCCTCCCTGCGCTCCTACGTGCGCCACGAATGGTTCGGCAACATCCGCGGCGACCTGCTCTCCGGCCTGGTTGTCGCCCTCGCCCTGATTCCGGAGGCGATCGCCTTCTCCATCATCGCCGGCGTCGATCCGAAGGTCGGCCTCTACGCCTCCTTCTCCATCGCCGTGCTGATCGCCTTCTTCGGCGGCCGCCCGGGCATGATCTCCGCCGCCACCGCCGCCACCGCCGTGCTCATGGTCACCCTGGTGCGCGACCACGGCCTGCAATACCTCCTGGCCGCCACCTTCCTCGCCGGCATCCTGCAGATCCTCTGCGGCCTCTTCCGGCTCGACCGGCTGATGCGCTTCGTCTCCCGCTCCGTGCTCACCGGCTTCGTCAACGCGCTCGCCATCCTGATCTTCATGGCCCAGCTGCCGGAGCTGATCGGCGTGCCCTGGCTCACCTACGTCATGCTCGCCGCGGGCCTGGCCATCATCTATGGCGTTCCCCGCCTCACCCGCGCCATCCCCTCGCCGCTCGTCTGCATCGTCGTCCTCACCACCATCTCGCTCGCCCTGGGACTCGACCTGCGCACGGTGGCCGACATGGGCCAGCTCCCCACCTCCTGGCCCAGCTTCCTGCTGCCCGACGTCCCCTTCACGCTGGAAACCGTCTGGATCGTCCTGCCCTATTCCGCCGGCATCTGCGCCGTCGGCCTGCTCGAGTCGCTGATGACCGCCCAGGTGGTCGATGAACTCACCGACACCCCCAGCAACAAGCGCATGGAATGCGTGGGGCAGGGGATCGCGAACGCCGCCACCTGCTTCATCGGCGGCATGGCCGGCTGCGCCATGATCGGCCAGTCCGGCATCAACGTCATCTCCGGCGGCCGCGGCCGGCTCTCCTGTTTCGCCGCCGGCGTGCTGCTGCTGATCTTCTGCGTCGCCCTCGGCGAGTGGGTCGGCCGCATCCCCATGGCCGCCCTGGTGGCCGTGATGGTCATGGTCTCCGTCAGCACCTTCCGCTGGGGCTCGCTGCTCGCCATCCGCACCCAGCCGGCTAGTTCCAGCGTGGTCATGGCCACCACCGTCGTCGTCGTCGTCGCCACCAAGAACCTCGCCCTCGGCGTGCTCGCCGGCGCCCTGCTCTCCGGCCTTTTCTTCGCCTGGAAGGTCGCCCGCCAGGTCCGCATCACCTCCACGCTCAACGGCGCCACCCGCACCTACGAAGTCGAAGGCCAAATCTTCTTCGCCTCCGCTGAGGACGTGATCGCCGGCTTCAACTACCGCGAACCGCTGGACCGCGTGGTGATCGACGCCACCCGCGCCCATGTCTGGGACCTCACCGGCGTCGCCGCGCTGGACACCGTGGTCACCCGCCTGCGCCGCTCCGCCCGCACCGTGGACCTGGTCGGCCTGAACCCGGAAAGCCAGGGCCTCGTCACCCGCCTCTCCACCCTCGCGAACCCCAGCCCGGCCGGCCACTGAACCCGCCGCGCAGGGTTTTAACTGCGCAACGCTTGACCATATGGGGTGCGGGTGCCAACACTCGGCACCATAGGCGCGCCACCCATGGCGCCCGATGAAACACGTTCGACAGGGGAGCAAGCGATGCCTCAGGTGACGCTGACGGTGAACGGCAAGACCGCAACCGTGGAGGTGGAGGGCCGCACCCTCCTGGTCGAACTGCTGCGCGAGAAGATGGGCCTCACCGGCACCCATGTCGGCTGCGACACCAGCCAGTGCGGCGCCTGCGTCGTCCATGTGGATGGCGAGTCGGTGAAGTCCTGCACCATGCTGGCCGTCCAGGCCGATGGCAGCAGCGTCACCACCATCGAAGGCCTGGCCAAGGCCGACGGCACCCTGCACCCGATGCAGGAGATGTTCCGCGAGCACCACGCCCTGCAGTGCGGCTTCTGCACCCCCGGCATGGTCATGGCGGCGGTCGACCTCGTCGCCAAGAACCCGCAGGGCCTCACGGAAGACCAGATCCGCCACGGGCTGGAGGGCAACCTCTGCCGCTGCACCGGCTACCACAACATCGTCAAGGCGATCGACGCGGCGCAGCCGCTGATGCACGCTAAGGCTGCCGAATAAGCTAAGAACAGAAACGATCCCGGCGCGCGCCACGTCAAGCGCGCCGGATGGGGGGCACCATGAACGCACCGTTCGAAGGCATTGGCGCTTCGGTCCGCCGTAAGGAAGACCTGCGCTTCATCTCCGGCCGCGGCAACTACACGGACGACATCAACCGTCCGAACCAGACCTACGCGGTCTTCCGCCGCAGCGACCGTCCGCACGCCACCATCGTCTCGATCGACACCGCGGCCGCCAAGTCCGCGCCGGGCGTCGTCGCCGTCTACACCGCCGAGGACCTCGCCGCGATCGGCGGCCTGCCCTGCGGCTGGCAGATCCACTCCAAGGACGGCTCGCCGATGGCCGAGCCCAAGCACCCAGTCCTCGCCGAAGGCAAGGTCCGCCACGTCGGCGACCCCATCGCCGTCGTCATTGCCGAGACCAAGCAGCAGGCCCGCGACGCCGCAGAGCTCATCACCATCGAGCTGAACGACCTCCCCGCCACCGCCACCGTCACCGATGCCCTGAAGCCCGGCGCCGCCCAGATCCACGACAACGCCCCCGGCAACGTCTGCTACGACTGGCACATCGGCGACAAGGAAGCGACGGAAGCCGCCTTCGCCAAGGCCGCCAAGGTGGTCAAGCTCGACCTGGAGAACAACCGCCTGGTCCCCAACGCCATGGAGCCCCGCGTGGCCCTCGGCGACTACGACCGCCACACCGGCGACTACACGCTCTTCACCACCAGCCAGAACCCGCACGTCATCCGCCTGCTGATGGGCGCCTTCGTGCTCGGCCTGCCGGAGCACAAGCTGCGCGTCGTGGCCCCCGATGTCGGCGGCGGCTTCGGCAGCAAGATCTACCACTACGCCGAGGAAGCCACCGTCACCTGGGCCGCCGGCAAGCTCGGCCGCCCGGTGAAGTGGACCGCTGACCGCACCGAATCCTTCATGTCGGATGCCCACGGCCGCGACCACGTCAGCACCGCCGAGATGGCGCTCGATGCCCAGGGCAACTTCCTGGCGCTACGCGTCCACACGCTCGCCAACATGGGCGCCTACCTCTCCACCTTCGCCCCCGCGGTGCCCACCTACCTCTACGCCACGCTGCTCGCCGGCACCTACCGCACCCCGGTGATCTACGCCGAGGTGAAGGCCGTCTTCACCAACACCGTCCCGGTCGATGCCTACCGCGGCGCCGGCCGCCCGGAAGCCACCTTCCTGCTGGAACGCCTGGTGGATACCATCTGCCACGACACCGGCGCCGACCCGATCGCCATCCGCCTGCAGAACTTCATCCCCAAGGACGCCTTCCCGTACCAAACGCCGGTGGCGCTCCAGTACGACAGCGGCGACTACTTCACCACGCTCGAAGTGGCGATGAAGAACGCCGACTACGCCGGCTTCCCCGCCCGCAAGGCCGCCGCCGCGGCGAAGGGCAAGCTGCGCGGCATCGGCATCTCCACCTACCTCGAAGCCTGCGGTATCGCCCCCTCGGCCGTCGTCGGCTCGCTCGGCGCGCGTGCCGGCCTCTATGAGGTCGCCAACATCCGCGTCCACCCCACTGGCTCGGTCTCGGTCTTCACCGGCACCCACAGCCACGGCCAGGGGCATGAGACCACGCTCGCCCAGCTCGTCACCAGCCAGCTCGGCGTGCCGTTCAGCCAGGTGGAGATCGTCCACGGCGACACCAACCGCATCCCCTTCGGCATGGGCACCTACGGCAGCCGCTCGCTCGCCGTCGGCGGCACCGCCATGGTGAAGGCGATGGACAAGATCATCGCCAAGGGCAAGAAGATCGCCGCCCACCTGCTCGAAGCCTCGGTGGACGACATCGAGTTCGCCGACGGCAGCTTCAAGGTCGCCGGCACCGACCGCGCCAAAACCCTCAGCGAGATCGCGCTCACCGCCTACGTCCCGCACAACTACCCGATCACCGAGATCGAGCCGGGCCTGGACGAGACGGCGTTCTACGACCCCGCCAACTTCACCTTCCCCGGCGGCTGCCATGTCTGCGAGGTGGAGATCGATCCGGAAACCGGCGTCACCAGCATCGTGAACTTCACCGCGGTGGACGATGTCGGCCGCGTCGTGAACCCGATGATCGTCGAAGGCCAGGTCCAGGGCGGCGTCGCCCAGGGCATCGGCCAGGCGCTGCTGGAACACGCCATCTACGACAGCAACGCCCAGCTCCTGTCCGGCTCGTTCATGGACTACACCATGCCGCGGGCGGACAACCTCACCAACATCTCGGTCGCCACCGAAAACACCCTCTGCACCCACAACCCTCTCGGGGTAAAAGGCTGCGGTGAGGTCGGCGCCATCGGCTCGCCGCCGGCGGTCATGAACGCGGTGATCAGCGCGCTCAAGGACTACGGCGTCCGCCACATGAACATGCCCGCCTCCCCCGAGAAGATCTGGGGCATCATCAACGCCGGCCGCAAGGCCGCCGAGTAGCAGCACGAGGAACCCGACATGTACGATTTCGGATACACCAAGCCCTCGAGCCTCGCCGACGCTGTCGCCGCCCTCGCGGGTGACGACGAAGCCAAGGCCCTCGCCGGTGGCCAGACCCTGATCCCGGTGCTGAAGCAGCGCCTGAACAAGCCGACCAAGGTGGTCGACCTGTCCAAGCTCGGCCTCTCCGGCATCACCGTCACCGGTGACAGCGTCACCATCGGCGCCATGACCAACCACGCCACCGTGGCCGCCTCGGCCGACGTGAAGCGCGCCATCCCGGCGCTGGCGGCCCTGGCCGGCGGTATCGGCGATATCCAGGTGCGCAACCGCGGCACCATCGGCGGCTCCATGGCCAACAACGACCCCTCGGCCTGCTACCCCTCGGCCGCCCTCGCCCTCGGTGCCACCATCACCACCAACAAGCGCAGCATTGCCGCGGACGACTACTTCCAGGGCATGTTCACCACCGCGCTGGATGCTGGCGAGGTCATCACCTCCGTCAGCTTCCCGATCCCGGCCAAGGCCGCCTACATCAAGTTCAAGAACCCGGCCTCGCGCTACGCCATGGTCGGCGTGTTCGTCGCCAACGGCCCGAAGGGCGTGCGCGTCGCCGTCACCGGCGCCGGCCAGTCCGGCGTCTTCCGCCACACCGCCGCCGAAGCCGCCCTGTCGGCCAACTGGTCGCCCGCCGCCCTCGATGGCGTGTCGATCAGCCCGGACAACATGAACAGCGACATCCACGCCAGCGCCCCCTACCGCGCCCACCTCGTGGGCGTCATCACCAAGCGCGCCGTCACTGCCGCGGGCTGATCCCCGCGCACATCACCCAGTGAAACAGGGGGCCTCGTGCCCCCTGTTTTCGTATCCGCCCTACCGGAGAAGCCGCCATGCAGGTCACCGAGCACGTCTGCCGCACAGCGCGCCACACCAGCTTCTATCTCCAGGCCGGCAACCCCTCCGCCACCCCCATCATCTTCGTCCATGGCTGGCCCGAACTCGCCATCTCCTGGCGCCACCAACTCCCCGCCATGGCCGCCCTCGGCCTGCGTGCCATCGCCCCCGACATGCGCGGCTACGGCCGCTCCAGCACCTACTCCACTCATGCGGACTACGCGCTGGAACACGCCGTGCAGGACATGCTGGAACTGCTGGACCACCTTGGCGCCGAAAAGGCCATCTGGGTCGGGCACGACTGGGGCGCCCCCGTCGTCTGGTCGCTCGCCAGCCACCACCCGGACCGCTGCCACGGCATCGCCAATCTCTGCGTGCCCTACTATGCCAAGGGCTTCGCGCCCGAGAACTTCCTCCCCCAGGCCGACCGCACACTCTACCCGGAAGCCGAATTCCCCTACGCCCAGTGGGAATACATGGCCTTCTACCAGGAGAATTTCGCCCGCGCCCACCAGGGCTTCGAGGCCAACGTGGCCAACACGGTGAAAGCCATGTTCCGCCGCGGCAACCCCGCCGCCGCCGGCACCCCCTCCCGCACCGCCCTCGTCCGCAAGGGCAATGGCTGGTTCGGCCCGTCCAACGCCGCCCCAGACGTACCCCGCGACCCCGACGTGCTGACCGAAGCCGACTGGCACGCCTACACCGCCGCCCTCACCCGCACCGGCTTCTTCGGCCCCGACAGCTGGTACATGAACTTCCCCGCCAACCTGGCCTACGCCAGGCACGCCCAGAACGCCGGCAAACTCTCCCTCCCGGTCCTCTTCCTGCACGGCGCCTACGACTACACCTGCGAAACCATGACCTCCCGCCTCGCAGACCCGATGCGCCAGGACTGCACCGACCTCACCGAGGTCGTCGTCCCGTCCGGCCACTGGATGGCCCAGGAACGCCCCACCGACGTCAACGCCGCCCTCGCCAAGTGGCTGGCCGCGAAGCTCCCCCAACTCTGGTAGCCCCCCGCTCGTAGGGCGGGTCGCGAAGCGGACCCGCCACCTCTCCACGCCCACCCAAAACGCATTCATCTAACAAAAAATCCGAATAAGAGCATTTTTTCCTTGATCACCGGTGTTGCCTATGGTCAACTCCCCGGTGATGCCACATCAACCCGCCGCTCCGGCCGAAGCCGACGCACCGCACCCCTGGGTGCGGGCGATTCTGCACGCCCGGATTCCGGCCGCCCTCAAGGCGCTCCTGCTGGCCCTGCTCGCCGCCCTCTCGAAGGCGGAGCCCCCCGGCCGCACCCTGCGCGCCCTGCGCCAGGACTGGCTCTTCTCCACCCACACCGACCTCAGCGACGACCTGGACTGCGCCCAGCACCCGTCCGCCCTGCGTCGTCTTCTCCATCTGCGCGCCGAAATCGGCTGGCTCCTGCGCGGCACCCCCAACCGCGGCATGCCCCTCTCCGGCCAGCGCGCACCCGTACTCCGCCCGGCGCAGGCCGCCCGCGCGCCCCCATAGCCGCCGCACGCCCAAAATCACCCCGAATCCGTCGCGAAAACTCCGCTTACGGCGGCGATGACTCGCGCCCCTAGAAAGCAAGCATCTTCTTTTTTCTGAAGAAGAAAGAAGCAAAAAAGACTTCATTCGCTGGCACGCGTGCCAGACTGACCAGAACGCGTGCCAGCGAATAAAAGTTCTTTGGTTCTTTCTTTCAAGAAAGAACGCGCTTCCTTGCTACCCAAACGTCGCGAACATCTCCTCCATCGCCACCAACTGGTTCCCCTTCGCCGAGGAAGGCACCAGCACCACCGTCCGTACCCCGGCCTCCTGCCAGGCCTCCACCTTCTCCCGCACCTGCGCAGCCGTCCCGAACAGCGTCACATCCGCCAGCCACCGATCGGTCAGCATCTTGGGCACATCGTCCCGCCGCCCCTCGTCGATCGCCTTTTCGATATCCAGCATCTCCTGCTCGTACCCGGCTTCCTTCCAGTAATTCCGGTAGTTCGG
>JBIKOJ010000091.1:0-20393 GCA_044358135.1 Acetobacteraceae bacterium
TTCTGGACCAGTCGCCGCTACGCGCCGGACGTGGTCACGAGCCTTGGGTCGGCCCTTGACACGCTGAAGGCGGCTTCTGGCGCCCAGGACCTGTTGCTGGTCGGCTATTCGGGCGGTGGAGCCCTGGCCGCCCTGCTGGCGGCGGCGCGGCAGGACGTGGTTGGCCTGGTGACGGTGGCCGCCAATCTGGATTTGGCCGGATGGACCGCGGATGCTCGCCTGGCGCCGTTGACCGGGTCGCTGGACCCGGCCCTGGCGGCGGCGCCGCGATTGGGCCTTGTGCCGCAATGGCACTTCACCGGTGCCGAAGACCGCGTAACCGGGACTGGCGCCCTGCTGGGCTTCATGCAGCGCCTGCCGGTCGGGGCGCCGGCACAACTGATCGAGTTGCCCGGCTTCGACCACGCCTGTTGCTGGGCACGCGACTGGAACAGCCTGGTGGCGCCAGCATTGAACGCACTGCCGCACCGCCAGGGCGCAGCAAAGATGGAAAACAGTCATGTCTGAGATCACTTGTTTCCGCCTGTTCAGGACGATACTGCCACTCGCTATTGTTCTGCTGGGCGGTGCCGCCGTCGCGCAGCAACGTTCCTTGCGCCCGGGGGCGCCCGTCGCCCCAGCCGAGCCCTCTGCGGCCACCGCCTCGACGCCGGATCGGACCAGTGCCCAATACGGCGACTGGACCGTCACCTGCATCGGTCCCGCCAACACAACCGAACGGGCCTGCGAAATGTCGCAGACCTTCGTCGACAGCAGCCAGCAAGTCATTGCTGCCGTTGCCTTTGGCCGTCCCAACGGAAGCGCCAAGTTCCACATGGTGCTGCGGGTGGCGCCGAATGTGCTTGTCGCGCAACCCGCGAGGCTGACGCTGGACAGCGAAACGCCGCTGCCCTTCACCCTCTGCACTGGCCAGTTCTGCGTGATGAATATGGAGTTGCCCGATAACGCCCTGAGCGGGAAGCTGCGCGCCCTGGCACCGGAGCAACCGGCACGACTGGCCTGGCGCAATGCCACTGGCAACGAGGTGGCGGTGGGCATCTCGGCCCGCGGCTTCGGAGGGGCCTGGGATGCCATGCTGAGAGACGGCCGCCAGCCGGCCCGTCCATGACCGGCTTCCTGCGCGACTGGGTCAGTCCGGGCAACGACCTGCAGCACCCGTTCAATGCCGCCGTGGTGATGCCAACAATCGTTCGCCCGGGGATCGTCGAGGCGCTGCGCTCGATCTTCGCTCAGGAGTTTACTGGCCGGATCCAGGTATTATACTTGTTGCGGAAGTCGGCGCTGGCTAGGGCAGGGCTGGCTTGAAGCTGTGGGCTTCTCCGGTCACGGGGCGATCGGACGCACAGCCCAGGCTTCAAAGCGAAGGTGGCTCTGGCGGCGATCAGCTCTGGATCGCATCGGCATGGCGGAACATCTGATCGATCTGCCGGCCCTCAACCCCAACGCTTCGGCCAGGTCGGAGAGGAACTCGCTGTCGCGGCTCCATTCGGCTGCGCCCGTCCAAGCGTCCAGAACACAATCAGCCGCCGCGACGGCCACCTCAACCACCGCCAGCAGCGCCGCCCTGCCCTTTCATGCGGGGATGACCGGCGGCACTGGCAGTTGCGACGCTGGTAGTAGGACAACGTCCCACCCGCGCGACGGCGTCACCGGGACCACGAGTGATGCCTGGAAGGCGGGGTCAAGCTCACGGCCATGCCAGGTGAGGTTGACGTGATACCGCGGGTCGATCACCTCGCCGGCAACTGGGACACCACCTTCGCTCAACTGCGCCGGGCCGACGATAGGCCCCACGATATCAATCGCCACACCCTGCGGAAGCTCGGGATCCCGTCCCGGCGGGCAGGTCCATCCCGCGGCCTGGCACGCTTCGAGGAGCGCCTCTCGGTTGAGGAACCGGTGGTAGGTAGTCGTCCACATGGCGCGGTTTCCCTATGGAGCGGTCAGCTGCTGCAACGCGGCGTCTGCACGTCAAACAGCTTGGCCAGTTCGGCAAGCGTCTTCTCACCCTTGATCGCCGCCAGAGCCACCTTTGCCTTGGAGCCAGGGCTGTGCGTCCGCCGTGAGCGTTTCGTCATGTTCGCTCCTGATCCGCGGCAACATCGCCGCTGTCGGGCAGGAAATCCACCTATCGACCTGTCCGAATTTCCCGAGCCATCTCTGCGGATGCGATTGGCGGATGGTAGAGAGACGGCCAGTCATCATAAGTTATCATGCTCGGCGACCAGACTCGCCGCCTGGAACGCCGCGACCATGTCCGAAGCTTCGTCCGCCACATGCAATGTCGCCACGCTTGCCATCGCCGATGCCCCGGCAGGCGCGAACGTCACGGCGATCGACGCCATCGGCGGCCACAGTCTGGCGCTTTGCCCAGCCCTGGCCACGAGCAGCGCATCCCGATGACCCCGGTCATCATCATCGGTGGCGGCCTGGCCGGGCTCTACGCTGCGCATCTGCTGCATAAGCAGGGCGTCGGGTTCCGCCTGCTGGAGGCGCGCAACCGGCTGGGCGGGCGCATCCTTACAACCAAGGGCTTCGACCTCGGTCCGTCCTGGTTCTGGCCAGAGATGCATACGGCCATGGCGGCGGTGGTGGCCGGACTCGGCCTAGCCGCCTTTGCGCAGCATGAGACGGGCGACGTACTGGTGGAACGCCGGACAAATCGTTCGCCGGAACGCTTCGAGGGCTATCGGCAGGAGCCACGCTCGATGCGCCTCGTGGGCGGCACCACTGCCCTGGTGCAGACCTTGGCTGCCGGCCTGCCGGCTGAAAGCATCCAGCTTGGCACGCAGGTCACCCGCCTCGCGCTCGGCAAGGCCGGCGTGACGCTCAGCTGCCGCCACGCCGATGGCCAGGAGGAGACGCTGCTGGCCGAACAGGTGATCGCCGCGCTGCCGCCCCGGCTGCTGCAGGCAAGCATCACCTTCGCGCCGGCGGTGCAGCCGGCGATGCAGCAACTCTGGCGCGACACCGCCACCTGGATGGCGCCGCACGCCAAGTTCTTCGCGCTCTACGACCGCCCCTTCTGGCGCGATGCCGGACTTTCCGGCATGGCGCAGAGCATGGTCGGGCCGCTGGGCGAAATCCACGACGCCACCACAGCCGAAGGCTCCGCGGCGCTGTTCGGCTTTGTCGGCGTGGAGGCTGACCGGCGCGACGCTGTCGGCGGCGACCTGCTCACCCGCGCCTGTGTGGAACAACTCGCCCGGCTGTTCGGCGCTGATGCCGCGCGCCCCCGCGCAACGCTGCTGCAGGACTGGGCGGCTGAGCACCTGACCGCGACCGCAGCGGACCGCAGCGGCGGCGCCCATCCGCTGCCGCAGCTCCGGCCCTGGGTGACTGGCGCCTGGCAGCAGCGCCTCGCCCTGGCCGGCAGCGAGACCAGCCCCATGGCACCCGGCTACCTGGCCGGTGCGCTGGACGCTGCGGCACGCGCGGTCGCGTGGCTGACGAGAACGGATCAGGCATGATCAGCGAGATCATCACCTTCTGCATCCCGGACGGGATGACGCGCGACGAGAGGCAGGCCAACTTCAGGCGCACCGCCCTGAGCTGGGGAGCCAATCCGTACTTCCGGTTCGAAAACTCGGTACGCTTTTCAGGCAAGTGCGATTCGAACCAGGCCGCCCCGTCGTCACGTCCAATAGATTGAAATATAATATTTTTTGAAAAGCGTACCAAATCGGCCAAGTCAACAGGTCCGGAGAGAATGGGCCGTCAGAGAGGCGAATTCGGCGGTCGTTCCGACCCTGCCGGTCAACAGGTCTGGTGGCAAACCCTAGCCTAACCTGGCGTTTTCACGCCGCTTCGCGGCAGCGGAGAGCCCGACGTCGGCTAAAACTGGCGGATGGGGTGGGATTCGAACCCACGGTACGCGTAAACGCACGGCGGTTTTCAAGACCGCTGCCTTAAACCACTCGGCCACCCATCCGGCCCGGCAATTCTAGACCGAACCGTGCCCGTCCCGCCACGCCCCCCGCGCGCCATCAGTCCCGCGGCAGCGTCACCTCCACCACCAGCCCGCCCGTCTCGCCAGTGCGCAGCTCCAGCGTGCCGCCATGGCCCACCACCACATCGCGCGCGATGGTCAGCCCCAGCCCCACCCCGCGCTGCGCCCCGCCGCGGGCCGGGTCCAGGCGGCGGAACGGGGCCAGCGCCTCCTCCATCCGCTCGGCGGGAATGCCGGGCCCGTCATCGGCGATCGCCACGCGCACGCCACCCGGGCTGTCCGAAAGGCACACCCGCGCCGTGCCGCCGTATTTCACCGCGTTGTCGATCAGGTTCCAGAACGCGCGCCGCAGCGCCGGCGGGTGCCCCGGCGCCTCCGCGTGGTCCGGCCCGCGATAGGAACAGGCATGGCCGAGATCGCCGGCATGATCCACCAGGGTGATCAGCAGGGCCGCGATATCGGTCGGCCGCCGCGCCCCCGGCCGCGCCTCGCCGCTGGCGAAGGCCAGCGTGCTTTCCACCATCGCCTGCATGTCCTCGATCTCGCGCAGCAGCACCGGGTCAGGCTCCCGCCCCCCGCCGGGCTCCACCGCCAGGCGCAGCCGCGTCAGCGCGGAGCCGAGGTCGTGCGACATGGAAGCGAGCATCTGCGTGCGATCGGCATCGAAGCGCAGCAAACGGTGTTGGATCTCCTCGAACGCCCGCGCCACCGCCCCGAACTCCGCCAACCCGTCCGCCGGCACCGGCACGAAGGCCCGTGCGGTGCCGATCCGCCCGGCCGCCTCCACCAGCCGGTCCAGCGGCGCCAGCAGCCGGCGCGCCGTGGCGATGGACGCCAGCCCGATGATCAGCCCCGCAACCGCCAGCGGCGAAACCGGAAACGCCGCCAGCAGGCCGAGGTCGCCGAACCCCACCGGCGTGATGCTCACCCACGATCCGTCCGGCCCCTGCACGGCAATCCGCAGGCTGGCCGGCAACACCTCCTCCGGCGCATCCGGCGGCAGCGGGCTGGTGGCAAGCCCGGCCGCGACCTCCGGCGGCTGCACGCCCACGCGCACGGAGCGGAAGGGAAACAGGTATTCCAGGCTCTGCGCCTGGAACGCCACGCGCATCGCCGGGTCCACCATTGCGCGAACCGTGGCAGCCAGCCGGCGCCCCTCGGGGGCCACCTGTTCCTCCGGCCCGTCCCAGGGGGCGGCGCGCGACCACGCCACGGCAACGGGACTGCCTGCGAATCGCCGGCGCAGCGCCGCCGCGCGCTCGGCCTCCGGCACTCCGAAGGCGGTGTTCGCCACATCGCGCGCCGTCTCTGCCAGCCAGCGCGTGCCCACCAGGTGCACCTCCGCCCGCGCGAACAGCCAGATCTGAATGAAGGCCTGCACCTGCACGGCGAACAGCGCCAGCGCCATGGCCAGCGCGATGCGCCGCCCGATCCCCGGCCGGCGCAGCCAGCCGAGCATCGGCTCAGCCATGGGCTGCGTCCCGCTCCACCAGCGGCGTGAAGATGTAGCCGCCATTGCGCACGGTCTTGATGAACACGGGTGCGGCCGGCTCGGCCTCGATCTTGCGCCGCAGCCGCATCACCTGCACGTCGACCGCCCGGTCGATCGCCTGGCTCGCCCGCCCGCGCGCGAGGTCCAGCAGCTGGTCGCGCGTCAGCATCCGGTTCGGGTGCTCCACGAACGCCAGCAGCAGCTCGAACTCGCCGGATGTCAGCTCCACATGCGCACCGGTCGGGGAGGCGAGGGTGCGCGCCCGCGCATCGAGCACCCAGCCCTCGAAGCGATAGCACCCCACCGCCGGCCCTTGCCGCCGCTGGTCGCTGGCAGCCCCACGGCGAAGCGCCACCCGCACCCGCGCCACCAGCTCGCGCGGGCTGAACGGCTTGCACACATAGTCCTCGGCACCCAGCTCCAGCCCCAGCACCCGGTCGGTCTCGCCGCCCAGTGCCGAAAGCATCAGCACCGGCGCACCGCCCTCCGCGCGCAACGCCTGCAGCAGGTCCAGCCCGCCCTGGCCCGGCAGCATCACGTCCAGCAGCACCAGGTCCACGCGCACCTGCTGCATCGCCCGCCGCATCGCCGGCCCATCCGCCGCCACCGTCACCCGCAGCCCATGCGCCGTCAGCAGCCGGGCCACGCCCTGCCGGATCGCGGGGTCGTCGTCGACAACCAGAACATGGTGCGGGCCGCTCATGCCCAAACCCTGGCGCAGCCCGCGGGCCGGCTCAAGCGCGCATCGGTTACCGGCCGTAACGCACGCAAACCCCCCAGTCATCCGCGCGCCGCCCGCCCCGGCTAGACCGCCGGCCATGACCCCACTGCCTGAACCGCCCACCCAGCGCCGGGCCTGGCTCGCCGTGCCCGCCATCGCCCTGGCCGGCGCGCTGGCCTGGCACTTCCTGCCGGCACCGCCGCCCGAGCCCGCCCCGGCGCGCATCCCGCGCCCCCCCTCCGTCGTGGGGCTGGGCTGGATCGAGCCCGCCAGCACGATCCTGCGCATCGCCGCCCCCGGCAACCCGGACGCATCGCGCATCGCCGCCCTGGCGGTGGAGGAGGGCACCCAGGTCAGCCCCGGCCACCTCCTCGCCACGCTCGACAACGCCGCACGCGCCGCCGCCCAGGTGGCACTGGCGGAAGCCCAGGTTGCACTCCGCCAGCATCAGCTCGCCCGCCAGGGCGCCGACCACGCCCAGGCGCTCGCCAGCCGCACCGCCGCCCTGGCCCGCGCCCAGTCCGGACTGCACCTCGCCGAGGCCGAGCACGCCCGCCAGCGCACCCTCGTCGCCACCAACGCCGCCTCCCGCGCCGCCTACGACCGGGCCGCGCACGACCTCGCCACCGCCGCCGCCGCCGTGCAGGAGTCCCAGGCCGCCCTCGCCCGCACCCAGGCCGCCCCGCACGGCACCCCGCTCGACATCGCCGTGGCCACCGCGGAACTCCACGCCGCCCAGTCCGACCTCTCCGTTGCCCAGGCCGCCCTGGAACAGGCGCAGATCCGCGCCCCCATCGCCGGCACCGTCCTGGCACTCCGCGCCCGCCCCGGCGAGCGCATCGGCACCGAAGGCCTCCTCGACCTCGGCGACACCACCCGCATGCGCGCCGTGGTCGAGGTCTACCAGACCGACATCGCGCGCATCCGCCCGGGCCAGCCGGTGGCATTGCGGGCAGACGCGCTGGACCCACCGATCGCCGGCACGGTGGAGCGCATCGGCCACGCCGTGCGCCGGCAAACCGTGATCAACGCCGACCCAGCCACCGCCACCGATGCCCGCGTGGTGGAGGTCCAGGTCGCCCTGCCGCCCGAAGCCGGCGCGCGCGTCGCCCGCCTTTCGCGCCTGCAGGTCACCGCCGTGTTCGCGCCATGAGCAGCCTGCTGGCCACCCTGCGCGCCCGCACACCGCTCGGCTGGCTGCAGCTGCGCCGCAACCCCGCCCGCCTCGCCGTCGCCGTCACCGGCGTCGCCTTCGCCAACCTGCTGATCTTCCTCCAGCTCGGCGTCATGGGCGCATTGTTCGACAGCGCCGCCAAGCCGGTTGCCATGCTCGCGGCGGATATCGTCCTGCTCAGCCCCGACGCCCGCATCATCGGACAACTCGGCACGCTGCCCCGCCGCCGCCTGTTCCAGGCCCTGGGCGTGGAGGGCGTCGCGGGCGGCACCACCCTGCAGGTCGGCCAGGTGGAAATCCGCCAGCCCGCCGCCACCCCCGGGGCCCGCTTCGCCTCCGTCACCGTCTTCGCGATCGACCCGGATGCCCACGCCATCCACGATCCCGCCGTCGAAGCCCAGCGCACCCTGCTGCGCCGCGCCGACACCGCCCTGATCGACCGCCTGACCCGTGCCCCGCTCGCCCCGCTCGTCGCCGCCGTGGCCAGCGGGGCGCCCGCCCGTGCCGAGATTACCGGCCGCACCGTCAGCTTCGTCGGCCAGTTCGCCCTCGGCGCCTCGTTCAGCAGCGACGGCAGCCTCATCGTCAGCGACCAGACCTTTCTGCGCCTGTTCCCCCGCAGCACCGCCGCCGCGGTCAGTGCCGTGCTGCTGCGCACCGCACCGGGGGAGACCCCGGCCACGGTCGCCGCCCGCCTGCGTGACGCGCTGCCCTTTGCCGACACGCAGGTCATGACCATGGAAGACTACACCGCCTACATGCGCGACTTCATGCGCCGCAACACGCCCATCGGCGTGGTGTTCAGCTTCGGCGTGGTCATCGGGCTGCTGGTCGGCTTCGCCATCGTCTACCAGATCCTCGCCGCCGACGTGCACGACCACCTCGCGGAATACGCCACGCTACGCGCCATGGGCTACACGCAACGCTGGCTGCTTGGCGTGGTGTTCGAACAGGCCCTGATCCTCGCCGCCCTCGGCTTCCTGCCCGGCCTCGCCCTGTCCCTCGGCCTCTACGCGCTGATCGGTGCGGCCACCGAACTCACGGTCGCGCTGCCTCCGGCCCGGGCTGCCGCCGTCCTCGGCCTCACGCTGGCGATGTGCGCCGCCTCCGGCGCGCTGGCCACGCGCCGCCTCGCCGCCGCGGACCCTGCCGATGTCTTCTGACCCCATCTGCCTGCGCGGCCTGTCGCACGCCTTCGGCACCGGCACCGCGCAACGCCAGGTGCTGCAGGGGCTCGACCTCTCCGTCGCCGCCGGCGCCTTCACCATGCTCATGGGCCCCTCCGGCTGCGGCAAGACCACGGTGCTCACCCTGGCCGGCGGCCTGCGGGCCGTGCAATCCGGCAGCGCCCGCGTCCTTGGCACGGAGCTGAATGGCGCCACGGAGGCCACGCGCCTGGCCCTGCGCCGCCGCATCGGCTTCATCCACCAGGGCCACAACCTGCACTTCAGCCTCACCGCGCTGGGCAATATCCGCATGGCGCTGGAGGTGCACGGCCCCGCCGCACTGGAAGGCTGGCACCCCCGCTGCGCCGCCGCACTGGCCGCCGTTGGCCTCGCAGATCGCGCCAGCGCCTACCCGGCCGAGCTTTCCACCGGTCAGAAGCAGCGCGTCGCCATCGCCCGCGCCCTCGTCGCCCGCCCCGCCTTGGTCCTGGCGGACGAGCCCACCGCCGCGCTGGACCGCGAGAACGGCCGCCAGGCGATCGAGCTGCTGCACCGCCTCGCCCGGCAGGCCGGCACCGCCGTGCTGATGGTCACCCACGACAACCGCATCCTCGATCTGGCCGACCACGTCGTCGCCATGGAGGACGGGCGCATCGCGCCGGCACCGAAGGCCATCGAGCATGCCTAGCGCCGCTGCCATCCTCGCCCTGCTGCTGGCACCCGCGCAGCCGGCCCATGCACGGCAGGCCAGCTACCTCCCGGTCACGGAGGCCGTCGCCGCGCTGGCGGATGGCCAGCCCTGGGCCGGCACCCGCCCCGATGGCGGCCAGGTGCGCCTCACCCTCCAACCCAACGGCACCGGCCGGTTCGAGGGCCCGGTCACCCGCGCCATCACCTGGTCCGTCCAGGGCCAGGAGATCTGCATCGCCATCGGCCTTCCCGTCGGCACGCGCTGCCTGCGCTTCCTGCGCCACGGCCCCGGCTTCGCCGCCCATGAAGCCGGCGAACGCGCCTTCACCCTCTCCCGCTGACCCGCCCGGGGACCATCCGCATGCCCACACGCCGTCACGCCCTTCTCGCGCTTCTGGCCCTCGGCGGCTGCGCGGGGCAGGGCACCACCCGCACCGGCTTCCTCACCAGCTACGACGCGATGGCGCCCACGCCCGCGCGCACCCACGACCTGATCTTCGTCGCCCCCGGCTATGCCCGCGCCCGCTACGCCCACGTCATCATCGAGCCCGTCGCCTGGCACCCCGCCCCCGACAGCCCTCCGCGCAGCCCGGACGAGATTGCCGAACTGACCGAGGCGTTCCAGCGCAGCCTGGCCGAGGAACTCGGCAAGGATTTCACGCTCGTGGCGCCTGGCGCGGCGCAAGCGGCGCCTGGCACCCTGCGCGTGCGCGCCGCCATCACCAACACGCGCCGGGCCAACTGGTGGATCAACCTGCCGGCGCAGGCAGCCGGCCTCCCGCCCCCGAACCCCGGCGGCGCCAGCCTGGAGCTGGAGGCGCTGGATGCCGCAACGAACCAGCGCCTGGTCGCCATCGCCACCTATGCCAACGGCGTCCCCTGGGCCCCATTGGGCTATTTCCGCCGCTTCGGCCACGCCCGGCGCGCCTTCGGCCTCGCCGCCGCGCTGCTCCGGGAACACCTGGTGCCGGAGGTCACCGGCGGGTAGCGCGCCACGCCGCCAGCGCCGCCCGCACCTGCGCCAGCACGCCCTCCCAGGAATCGCCGCGCCCGCGCCGGAACAGCCGCATCCCGGCATACCAGGGCGACCCCTCACCCTCGGTTCCCCAGCGCCAATCCGCCGGCGTCGGCACCAGCAGCCACACCGGCCGCCCCATCGCCCCGGCCAGGTGCGCCACGCTGGTATCCACGGCAATCACCAGGTCGCACAGCGCCACCAGCGCCGCCGTATCGGCAAAATCTGAGATGCCGTCGCCCACGAACCGCACCCGCCCCGCCGACGCCACCGCCGCACGCTCCTCCGCCCGCACCTCCTTCTGCAGGCACAGCCACTCGACGTCCGTCTCCAGCAGCCCGCCGAGCGCGGGGAAGGGCAGGGACCGGTTGCGGTCGTTGGCGTGCAAAGGGTTGCCGCTCCACACCACCCCCACGCGCGGCCGCCCATCCCCAGGCAACCGCGCCCGCCACGCGGCCACCCGCGCGGGATCGGCCGCCAGGTATCCGCCGGCGGCGGCAAAGCCGGGATGCCCCAGCACCTGCGGCAGGCTCATGATCGGGCAATGCAGATCGCCCGGCCCGGGCCGCGCCGCCTCGCCCACCACCTCCACCCCGTCCACGAACCCGCGCACCAACGGCACCAGCGCGTCCTGCACCGAAACCGTCACCTGCGCCCCCAGCGCCCGCACCAGCGGCACAAAGCGCAGGAATTGCAGCGTATCCCCCAGCCCCTGCTCCCAGAACAGGAACACCCGCCGCCCAGCCACCGGCCCCTCGCCGCGCCAGCGCCCCTCCGGCCCGAACCGCTCCATCAGGGAGCCCGGCATCCGCCCGCGCCACTCGTATTCGGCCCAACCTTCGCGCCACCGCCCCATCGCCAGCAGCGCCAGGCTGCCATAGGCATGCGCCTCCCCATCCCCTGGGTTGCGCGCCACCGCCGCCGCGAACCCCGCCAGCGCCGCCTCGCCGCGCCCGAGATCCATCAGCACCCCGGCCCGCCCGGCTAGATGCCCCGCCGAGCCATCGCGCGCCACCGCAACATCGTATTCGGCCAGCGCCGCCTCGAACCGCCCGAGATCACGCAACGTCCCGGCCAGATGCCCGCGCACATCCGCGGCCTCCGGTGCCAACGCCACCGCCCGCTCCAGCGCCACCAGCGCCGCCTCCCGCCGCTTCAGGTCGCCCAGCACCACTCCCAGCAAATCCCATCCCGGCGCATGGTCCGGCCAGCGCGCCACCGCCGCCTCGGCACAGCCCAACGCCTCCGCCCGCCGCCCGAGGCTGCGCAGCGCCGCCCCCCGGTTCACCGCCGGCACGGGATCGCCGGGCGCCAGCGCCGCCGCCTGGGAGAAATCCGCCAGCGCCGCCTCGCCCCGCCCCAAAGCCAGCAACGCCCCGCCACGGTTCAGCAGTGCCGCCGCATCCCCCGGCCGCACCGCCAGCGCCGCGCCATACCCCGCCACCGCCGCCTCCAGCCGCCCCAGCGCGCGCAGCAGGTTGGCCCGGTTGAACTGCCCGGCGGCATGCTCCGGCGCCAGCGCCACCAGCGCGTCATAGGCTGCGAGCGCCTCCTCCAGCCGCCCGGCCTCGCGCAGCGCCCGCGCCACGCCGAACCGCGCCAGCACCAGGTTCCCCCGCGCCGCCACATCGCCCGGCCGCGCCGCCACCGCCCGTTCCAGGAACGGCAGCCCCTCCGCATGCCGCCCCGCCTGACACGCCGCCACCCCGCGCAGATGCAGCGCATCGAACAGCCCCGGCGCCAGCCCCAGCGCCCGGTCGTACAGCGCCGACGCATCCCCAACCCGCCCCGCCTGATGCAGCGCGAAGCCCTGCCGCACCAGTTCCAGCGCGGCCGCCGACATCAGGCCACCTTCGGCCCGTCCAGCCCCACGCCCACCAGGTGCGAGAACCGCGCCCGCAGCAGCGCCAGATCCGCCGCCGGCAGCTTCGGCGCCAGAATGGAGGCGATGTTCTGCCTGAGATGTCCGATATCGCTGGTGCCGAACAGCACCACATCCACGCCGGGTTCATGCCGCACGAAGCGATAGGCCGCATCCGTCAGGCTCGCCGCGCCGCCGGGATGCAGCAGGAACCCCAGCGGATCCGCCGCCACCTCCGCCGGCAACGTCCCGGCCTCCGCCAGCACCTTCATCTCCTCCGCCAACCGCTCCGGCTGGCTGAACACATTGCGCACCACGAACATCAGCAGCGTACCGACGCCATGCGCCGCCGTGCGCGGGAACAGCGTCTCGCGCGCATTGGTGTGCATCATGTTGAACGCCACCATCATCGTGTCCCACACGGAATGGTCGATGGCGCGGCGCAGCGTCTGATGCTCATGGTCGTTCGGCGCCGTCTCGGTGATCCCGATATGCCGAACCTTCCCCGCCTCCTTCGCCCGCAGCAGCGCCGGCACGATCTCCGCCTGCACGTAGTCATATTCCCGCGGCAGCACCGCATGCAGCTGGAACACCTCCACCCGATCCGTGCCCAGCCTGCGCAGGCTCTCCTCCAGGCTGGCGATCACCTCCGCCCCGGTGAATGCCCGCTGCCCCTCGCGCGTCATGCTCTTGGTGGCCAGCACCACCCCGTCGCGCCGCCCGGCCAGCGCCCGGCCCACCACCGCCTCGGTCTGATAGGCCGCCGCCGTGTCGATGAAATTCACCCCGTGGTCCAGCGCGGCATGCACCACCGCCACCGCCTCATCCTCGCTCTTGCCGCGCCCCAGCCCCAGCCGGCTGAACCCGCCACACCCCAGCCCGGCCACGCTCACCCGCAGCCCCGTTCGCCCCAACACCGTGTAATCCATCTGCCGCTCCCGAGTCCGAAGGGCAGGGGAGCCCACGCCGCCAGGCTTGGCAACCGCCCCGCCATTCGCAACCATCGCGCCAACGAACACGCCGGGAGACGACCATGAAAGACTCGCACGGGCTGGAGATCTCCACCGATTCCCCGGCCGCCATCGCCGCCTTCGACCATTTCTCGGATGGCTTCCTCCGCTACCGCGCCGACCTGCCCCAGCGCCTCCAGGCCCTGCTCCTGGCCGCCCCCGATGTCGCCCTCGCCCACTGCATCCACGGCACCATGATGATGCTCGGCTACAAGGCCGCCCTCATCCCGCTCGCCCGCGCAGCCGAAGCAAAGGCCCGCGCCCTCACCCCCCAGGCCACCGAACGCGAACGCCGCCATGTCGAGGCGCTCTCCGCCTGGATCGAAGACGACCTCGACCGCGCCATCGCCCACTGGGAAGCGATCCTGCGCCACCACCCGCACGACGTGCTTGCCGTCCGCCTCTCCCACTTCGTCAATTTCTGGCTCGGCCGCCCGCAAGACATGCTGGCCAGCATCGAGCGCGTGGTGCCGCACTACGACGCCACCATGCCCGGCTACGCCACCATCCTGGCCTGCCGCTGCTTCGCCAACGAGGAATGCGGCAACTACAGCGCCGCCGAGCCCGATGGCCGCCGCGCCATCGAGGTCGATCCCGGCAACCTCTGGGCCGCCCACTCCGTCGCCCATGTGCTGGAAATGCAGGGGCGCCGCCAGGAAGGGATCCAGTGGCTCAGCGCCCTCGCGCCCAACTGGGACGGCGGCAACAACCTCCAGCACCATCTCTGGTGGCATTGCGCCCTCTACCACCTGGAAAACGGCGAGCACGACCGCGTGCTGCACCTCTACGACCACCACTTCCGCAACCTCGACAGCCCGCTCACCCAGGCCGCGCCCGATACCTATATCGACGTGCAGAACGCCGCCTCCATGCTGTTCCGCCTCGCCCGCCAGGGCGTCGATGTCGGCCAACGCTGGAACGAACTGGCCGACCTTGCGGAGGCCCGCATCGGCGACACCCAATCCGCCTTCACCCTGCCGCACTGGATGATGGCGCTTTCGGCCACCGGCCGCACCGAAGCCGCCCAACGCCTGCTCGATG
Source organism: Acetobacteraceae bacterium (assembly GCA_044358135.1). Classification (GTDB taxonomy): domain Bacteria; phylum Pseudomonadota; class Alphaproteobacteria; order Acetobacterales; family Acetobacteraceae; genus CAMDGX01. The sequence goes on from JBIKOJ010000091.1 coordinate 14,120, forward strand.
GCGTGCGCACCACCTCCAACCGCCCCGGCACCACCGCCGGCATCGTCGCCACCTACGCGCTGCCCGTCACCGAAGCGGTCCGCCTGCACGGCAAGGGCCGCTACAACGAGGCGGTGGACCGCATGCTCCCCGTCCTCGGCGGCATGTACCGCATGGGCGGCAGCCACGCCCAGCAGGACGTGCTGGAACAACTCTTCGTGGATGCCGCCCAGCGCGCCAACCGCCAGGACGCCATCCGCCTGGTCGCCGAGCGCGTTGCCGCCCGCCGCCCCATCCCCCTCACCCGCTACGCCGGCTGGCGCACCGCCGCCGCCGCGTTGGCCTGACCGCCGGGCCTAACCCAGCCCTTTCGCAAGCCCGCACAAGCCTCTAAAGAGAGAAAGAAATCACTTCGCGAGGGCGGAATGAACGCACGCGGCCTGCTCTATCCCGGCGCCATCGCCCTCGGCCTTGCCTTGGCCGCGCCGGCCACCGCCCAGGCGCCCACACCCGCGCCGCCGGCCAACGATCCCTCGGTCTGGACCCTCCAGGGCGAGAACGACAGCTTCTCCCTTGGCGTCAAGGGCAGCACCGACAAGTACTACACCTCCGGCCTGCGCCTCGGCTGGACCACGCCTTCGCGCCTGGTGCCCGACGCCCTGAAGGGCCTCGCCACCACCCTCTGGGGCCAGGGCGAAACCCGCCTCTCCGTCGACCTCACCCACCAGATCTACACCCCACTCGCCACCCAGCGCCGCAACCCCCCGCTGGGCGACCGCCCCTATGCCGGCGTCCTCATGGGCCATTTCGGCCTCCTGCAGGACGGCAAGACCCAAACCGGCTACGACATCCGCAGCGCCATGGTCCTCGGCCTCGGCCTCGTCGGCCCCGGCGCCGGCGGCGAGAACATCCAGAACAGCTTCCACGAGCTGATCGGCCAGCGCTCCGCCCGCGGCTGGACCACCCAGCTGCGCAACGAGCCCCTGGTCCAGATCACCTCGGAGCGCACCTGGCGCATCCCCATCGCCACGTTCGGCCCGCTGGAGACCGATTGGCTCCCCAGCCTCACCGCCTCGATCGGCAATCTGCGCACCTACCTGCAATCCGGCGCCATGATCCGCATCGGCAGCAACCTGCAGGCCGATTACGGCCCCACCCGCCTGCGCCCCGGCGTCACCGGCGGTGACTACTTCACCAGCCCGGCCCCACTGGCCTGGTACCTCTTCGTCGGCGCCGATGGCCGCGCCGTCGCCCGCGACCTCACGCTGGAAGGCAACACCTGGGCCACCAGCCGCTCCGTCCGCAAGCAGCCCTTCGTCGGCGAGCTCTCCGCCGGCCTCGGCGTGATCTTCCACGGCGTCCGCCTCACCTACGTCCACCGCTTCCAGTCCCAGGAATTCCGCAAGCAGAGCGGCGGCCTGCACCAGACCGGCTCGCTCGCCCTGTCCGTCCGCTTCTGACCCTTACCGGAGCCGCCGCCATGTCCGCCCAGGCACGCATCGCCGAACTCGGCCTCATCCTGCCGCCGCCGAACAAGCCGATCGGCAATTACGTGCCGTTCCGCATCGGCGGCAACATCCTCTACCTCTCCGGCGTCGGCCCCCGGAAGCCCGACGGCGCCATGATCACCGGCAAGGTGGGCGCCGGCGTCTCCATCGAGAAGGGCTACGAGGCTGCCCGCGACTGCGGCCTGCAACTGCTGCGCAACATGGAAGTCGCCCTGGGCAGCCTCGACCGCGTGGACACCATCCTCAAGGTCCTCGGCATGGTGAACGCCGCCCCCGATTTCGGCGACCACCCCAAGGTCATCAACGGCTGCACCGACCTCTTCGTGGAGGTCTTCGGCGACAACGGCCGCCCCGCCCGCAGCGCCGTCGGCATGGGCAGCCTCCCCGGCGACATCTCGGTCGAGATCGAAGCCATCGTCCTCCTGAAATGAACGACGGCGCCGGGATCGTCATTGCTGGCGCGGGTCACGCCGGCGGCGCAGCCGCGGCCGCCCTGCGCCAGTTCGGCTACAAGGGCCCCATCACGCTGGTCGGCGAGGAACCCATCCCGCCCTACCAGCGCCCGCCGCTCTCCAAGGCCTGGCTGAAGGGCGAGGCCACCGCCGAAAGCCTCGCCCTGCGGCCGGAGCGCTTCTACACCCAGCAGAACATCCAAACCCGCCTCGCCACCACCGTGGCCGCCATCGACCGCGCCGACCACCAGGTCCGCCTGTCCGACGGCACCGCCATCCGCTACGAAAAACTCATCCTCGCCATGGGCGCCCGCCCACGCCGCCTGCCGCTGCCCGGCTTCGAGCTCCCCGGCGTGCTGGAACTCCGCACCGCGGCGGACGCCGACCGCCTCAAGGCCGCCATCCGGCCGGGCACAAGCATCGCCATCATCGGCGGCGGCTATATCGGCCTCGAAGCCGCCGCCTCCGCCCGCGCGCTGGGCGCCGAAGCCTTCGTGCTGGAACGCGAACCCCGCCTCCTCGCCCGCGTCGCCTCCGAGCCGCTCAGCGCCTTCTTCCACGCCGCCCACACCGCCCAGGGCGTCGCCATCCACGTCAACACCCAGGTGGTCGGCCTCAAGGGGGAGGGCAGGGTGCAGGCCGTCCAGCTCGCCGACGGCACCGAACTCCCCTGCGATGCCGCCCTCGTCGGCGTCGGCGCCATCCCCAACGAGGAAATCGCCGCCACCGCCGGACTCGAATGCCGCAACGGCGTCATCGTCGATGCCCAGGCCCGCACCACGGATCCCGACATCTTCGCCATCGGCGACCTCACCCAGCGCCCGCTCTCGCTCTACCACCGCACCGGCCGCCTGGAATCCGTCCCCAACGCCCTCGAACAGGCCCGCCAGGCCGCCGCCGCCATCACCGGCCGCCCCGCCCCCAGCCCCGAAATCCCCTGGTTCTGGTCCGACCAGTACGACATCAAGCTCCAGATCGCCGGCCTCCCCTTCGACGTCGCCCGCCTCGTCATCCGCGGTGACCCCACCTCCGAGGCCTTCGCCGTCTTCCACCTCGACGCCGAAGGCCACGTCCAATGCGTGGAATCCGTCAACACGCCGGCCGAGTTCATGGCCGGCCGCCTCCTGATCCAGAAGCGCAAGCCGATGGACGCCGCCGCCCTGGCCGACCAAACTACGAACCTGAAGGAACTCGCGGCCTGAGCCGCGCGTCGCACGAAAGAGAGCCCATGCCGAAGATCACCTATATCGAGCACAACGGCACCGCCCACACGGTGGACGTGGAGGAAGGCCTCTCCGTCATGGAAGGTGCCGTGAACAACGCCGTCCCCGGGATCGACGCCGATTGCGGCGGCGCCTGCGCCTGCGCCACCTGCCACGTCTATGTGGATGCCGCCTGGGAAGCCAAGACCGGCGAGAAGAACGAATCCGAAGCCGCTATGATCAGCTTTGCCAACGGCGTGGAACCCAATTCCCGCCTGTCCTGCCAGATCAAGGTCACCAACGATCTCGATGGCCTCGTCGTGCGTATGCCTGCCGGTCAGCACTAAGGAAGCAGTTCTTTTTTGAAAAAAAGAACCAAAAAACTTTTCTCACCTGCGCCCGCTGCGCCACCTAGCACGCACGCAATGATTGAAGTTTTTTTGCTTCTTTTTGTTCACAAAAAGAAGAATCCTTCCTACCCGGGAAACCGTCCAAACCAGGAGCCGCCGCCATGAACGACGCGCCCATCGACCTCTTCGCCGAAGCCGCCGAGGCCGCCCGCACCACGCCGGTCGACAAGATCGACGTGTCCCAGCCCAGCATCTACCAGAACGACACCTGGCGCCCCTGGTTCGCCCGCCTGCGCGAGGATGCGCCGATCCACTACTGCCCGGAAAGCCGCTTCGGCGCCTTCTGGTCGGTCACGAAATACAAGGACATCATGGCGGTAGACACCAATCATAAGGTGTTCTCGTCAGACAGCCAGCTCGGCGGCATCACCATCCGCGATGCGCCGATGAGCTTCCGCCGCCCCAGCTTCATCTCGATGGACCCGCCGCTGCACGACGACCAGCGCCGCGCCGTCTCCCCCATCGTCGCCCCCACCAACCTGGTGAACCTGGAAAAGCTTATCCGCGAGCGCAGCCAGAAGATCCTGGACAGCCTGCCGATCGGTGAGGAATTCAACTGGGTCGAGAAGGTCAGCGTCGAGCTCACCACCCAGATGCTCGCCACCCTGTTCGACTTCCCCTTCGAGGATCGCCACCTCCTCACCTACTGGTCCGACATCGCCACCGCCGACCTGCTCAGCGGCAAGGTGTCCTCGGAGGAGGAGCGCAACGAAATCCTGCAACAGTGCGTGAAATACATGCGCGCCCTGTTCAAGCAGCGCGAAAACGGCCCGCCGCGCTTCGACCTGCTCTCCATGATGGCCCGTGACCCGTCCACGCGCGACATGGACGACAAGATGTTCCTGGGCAACTGCATCCTGCTCATCGTCGGCGGCAACGACACGACGCGGAACTCGATCTCCGGCGGCCTCGTCGCGCTCAACCAGTACCGCGACCAGTACGACAAGCTGCGCGCCAACCCGGCCCTGATCGAGACGATGGTGCCCGAGATCGTCCGCTGGCAAACTCCGCTCGCCCACATGCGCCGCACCGCGGTGGAGGATTTCAACCTCAACGGTGCCGCCATCAAGAAGGGCGACAAGGTCGTCATGTGGTACATCTCCGGCAACCGCGATGAGGAGATGATCGAGAACGCGGACGATTTCATCATCGACCGCGCCCGCCCGCGCCAGCACCTCAGCTTCGGCTTCGGCATCCACCGCTGCGTCGGCAACCGCCTGGCCGAGATGCAGCTCAAGATCCTGTGGGAGGAAATCCTGGCCCGCTTCCCGGAGATCACCATCACCGGCCCGGTGAAGCGCGTCTTCAGCAACTTCGTCCACGGCATCGAGGAAGTCCCCGTCATCATCCCCCGCCGCCGCTGAGCTTGAACGGCAACACGCGGGTGGCTGTTCGCCATCCGCGTGTTGCTTTTTCGTCCTTGCTCGCTCAGCTACCAGATAGGCGTGGCGCCGGGCGGTCCGATCGACACCGCCATATCAGGTTCGACTTCTGCGACGCCGGACAGGCGCTTCGCCTTCACGGCTGTAGTCTGGTCGGCACTACCGGTTATGACGCCGATGGCATCAAGCACCATCACCTTCGAAAACCCAGCCTTCTTCAGTCGCGACGATACCTCGCTGGCCGGCTTCGTTCCATCCAGCGTCACCGTCCAAGAGCGTGCCTTCACCATGATGGCCCTCCAACAATCCCACCCGGCGACATGTGTGGCCGGCCGAGGGCCTTACAATACCTCAAGGAGCCCGGATCAAGCCAGCACCGACGCGGGCAGGCGCGAACGGCAGGCGCTCAGCGGTCGCCTCCAGCTTCGCCCACAGCTTCCGCCCGCGAAGGTCAGGGTCGGACTGCGCCCACAATGCTGCGCAACCGGCCACATGTGGTGTGGCCATGCTGGTTCCGCTGCTCGTGCTGTAGCGCCTTGGGCGCGGCCAAGCCGAGAATACATCCCGTCCGGGCCCGGCGATCTGAATCTTTCCGGAGTTCGAAAAGCTCGAAGGCGCACCGTTGGGATCGATCGAAGCAACCGACATGATCGTCGGGGAATTGGCTGGCGCTCCCGTCGCGCCGGCTTCATTGCCTGCTGCTGCAATGATCAGGCACCCGACATCCAGGGCCGCCTGGCCCGCCGCGGTATATGCGGATTGCGGGGGCGATTGCCCTCCCAGCGACATCGAGATCACCTCGCACCGGTTCGCGACTGCCCAGTTCATGCCTGCCACGATGCTCCCGGTCGCGCCGGACCCGGAGTTGGTCAACACCTTCCCGGCGAGGATGCGCGCTGCATGGGCAATGCCGTACCGTGGCGTACTTCCTGCCGGTGACAACGGACCGCAGGCAGTGCCGATGCAGTGCGTACCATGGCCATGCAGATCCTGGACGGGCTGGGCCACGAAACTCTGGTCCACAACCTGGCGGCCAGCAAAGTCCGGATGACCCAGGTCGAACCCGGTGTCCAGCACTGCAATCGTGATGCCGCGGCCGTCCCAGCGGCTTTGTGGCACCCGGCATCGCAACAGGCCCCAGGTAGCGGCGATCTCCTCAACCGTCGCTTCGTCTGGGGCCTGTTCAGACCGAAGATCCTGCGCAATGGCCGTCGCGGCCGCAAGGAAGCCGCGCAGGTATTCGGCGTTGCTCGCAAAGGCGAAGTATTCCGGTTCGATCACCCGGCCCGCGCTCGCTCCCATGCTCGAAAGTGCCGCCAGACGCTCCCCTCCGGCGGCCCC
>JBIKOJ010000092.1:0-20097 GCA_044358135.1 Acetobacteraceae bacterium
GACGGCGGTGGGAATCTCCACCGCCACGCCGGGGTTGGCGCGCGCGGCGAGCTTCGCCAGCCGGGCCAGTGCGGTGCCCTGCGGCGGCGGGGTGGCGCGGGTGGTGTCGGGGTAGCTCAGGATGGTCGCGTCGTTGGACAGCGGCGTGGCGGTGCCGATATCCCCGGCCGCGTGCACCGCCGCGCGAAGGCTCTCGATCCAGTCAGGCGCGGGGATGGCGTCGCTGTTCAGCAGCAGCAGGTCGGCGCCGGGCGCCAGGCGCGCGGCCAGCCGCAGCCCGGCATTGGCGCTGGCGGGAAAGCCGCGGTTGGCGGCGTGGCGCAGCAGGCGGATCTGGCCCGCGCCGGCCAGCTCGTCCAGCAGCGCCGCCAGCGCGGGCTCCGGCGAGGCATCGTCCACCACCACCACCTGGGTCCCGGCCGGGGCGGTGGCGCGCACCGCCTCCAGGCAACGGCGCGTGACGACGGTGCCGCGATAAGCCGGCACCACCACGGCCACGGCGCGGCCGGGGGCGGCCTTGGCCTGTGCCGGGGGGCCGCGCAGGGCGGCGGTCGTGGCGGCATGGGCCAGCGGGTCGTCTGTTCCGGCGGCGGGGCCGCGCAGCGGGAAGCGGCGGGCCACTGCCTGCGCGATTGCCACGGCGGCGCGCGTTTCGGCGCCGGGGTCCAGCGGGCTGCCGGGCAGGTCGCGGCCATCCGGCCCGGTGACGCGCAGCGGCGGCACCAGGGCGGCAAGCTGCGCTGCGGAAACCTGGAACCGCCGCGGCCGGGCCAGGGGGCCGCCGGCGGTGATGGAGGTGTCGTCGGCCACCAGCGCGATGCGCGCCTGCCCGTCGGCGGAAACCACGGTCAAGGCGGGATCAGCCTCCGGGTTGCCGGGGTGCCAGGCCCAGCCTTCCAGCCCGCCATCCCGCGCCGCGACCACGCCTTCCACGCGCCGGGCACGGCGCAGGTCGATCGGGCTGCCGAGGCAGGCGCGGCCGCCGATTGTCACCTCCAGCCGGGCCGCGCCGGGCGGCACCACGTCTGGCGCCCAGCCTTGGCCATCGAGGCTGAACTCCGCCCGCCCGCCGGCGGCCGAAGCGGCCCAGGCAGTGCCATCGGGCGCCACGCCGCACCAGCCAGGCGCGCCCACGCGCTGGGCCACCCCGCGCGCCAGCGCCGCCAGTTCCGGCCCTGGCGCCACCAGGTGGCCAGAGAGCATGGCGCCCAGCGCCGCGCCGGCCCCGGTGCCGTCCCCCATCGTGAGCCGCGCGGCGGAGAGCAGCAGCAACGCCTCCCGCGAATCCACCCGTTCCGCCACGGGTTCCAGCACCGCACGGGCGCCTTCGGCATCGCCCTGGCGCAGCCGCGCGCCGGCCAGCGCCAGCGCCGCGGCGGGATCGTCGGGCGCGAGGCGCCAGGCGCGCTCCATCCAGAACAGGGCACGCGGCAGGTCGCCGTCCTGCAGGGCCGCCTGGCCTTCGCGCCATGCCTCGCCGGCCTGTTCGCCGAAGAACGCCGCCTGGGTGCGCGGCGCGCCATTCCCTTCGCCCTGCGGCGCGGGCGCCGGGGCGCGGCCCGATGCGGCGTCCATACCGTTCAGCTGGCGCCGCGTCGGCCGGCAGCGGCGCGCGGGGCCGGAGCCTCCGGCGCGGGGGCGGCGGGCGGTGCGGTTTTCGCAGCGGGCAGCGCCGCGAGGTCGCCCTGCGCGTCGGTCAGGCCCTGGGCCAGCGCCTTTTCAAGCCAGGATCGCGCCTCATCCGTGTTCTGCTCGCCGGCCAGCGCGCGCGCGAGGTAGCGCCCCAGCATCATCTGCGCATGGGCGTGGCCGCGCTCGGCGGCCGCGCGGAACCACTTCTGCGCCTGCGGCCGGTCCCAGGGAATGTCGTGCCCGCCGCCATGCAGCGCGCCGAGCGCGAACATCGCGCCGATATGCCCGTGCGTGGCGGCCTTGCGGAACAGCTTCTCGGCCTGGGCATGGTCCTTGGTGCCGCCGCGCCCGCTCACCAGCATCTCGGCCAGCACCACCTGGGCATCGACCATCCCGGCCTCCGCCGCCTTGGCCACCCATTGCCGGCCCTCGGCGAGGTTCGCCTCCACCCCGCGGCCTTCCATCAGCATGCGGCCGTACCAGTACTGGGCGTTGATCACGCCATCGGCCGCCTTGCGCAGCCACTGCGCCGCCTGCCGGTCGTCGCGCTCCACGCCCACGCCCTCGGCCAGGCAGATGCCGTAGTTGTAGGCCGCCACGAGATCCCCGGCCGCGGCCTCCTGCTGGAACCATTCGCGGGTGAAGACGGAATCGGCGCGATCCGCCTCGCCCTTCATCACCAGGTTGGCCAGGTCGTAGCGGGCCTGCATCTCGCCTGCCTCGGCGGCGCGGCGGAACCATACCGCGGCCTCGCGCGGGTCTTTCGGCATCCCGGCGCCGGAGAGCGCCATCAACCCCAGCGCGCGCGCCGCGGTCTTGTGACCGGCATCGGCGGCGCGGCGATACCAGATCGCTGATTCCGCGTAGTTGGGCGGCAGCTCGCCGCCGCGCGAATACAGGTCGCCCACCAGCGCCGCGGCATCGGCATCGCCCTGCAGCGCGGCGCGGCGCAGCCAGGATTCGGCCTCCTGCACGTTCTTGGCCACACCCTGCCCGTTCAGCAGTGCATAGCCATAGCGCGCCTGGGCGCTGCGCAGGCCCTTGCTGGCCGCCTGGCGATAGAGCTCGGTGGCTGCCGCCCGGTCCGCGGGCACGCCCTTGCCCTGCTCGGTGACGACGCCGAGCATGTATTGCGCCGTGGGCAGCCCGGCGGCGGCGGCACCGCGCAGGTATTCCGCAGCACTGGTGGCTGAGTCGGGGTCGTCGCGGCGCAGCAGGGCCAGCGCGTAGCCCAGCCGCCCCTGCGGGCAATCCGCGTCGGCGGACCGGCGATACATCTCCTCCGCCCGCGCCACGTCGCGCAGCGCCTCGGGCCCGGAGGTCAGGATGAAGCCAAGCAGCGCCTGCCCGTCGGCCGAGCCGCCCTCGGCGGCCTTGGTGGCCCAGGCCACGGCCTTCTCGTAGTCGGGCTTGCCCGCCTCGCTGGCGCCGAACAGCGCCGCCGCGGGGCGGTCGCCCAGCAGCGCGCCGGCCTCGCCCTGCAGGGCCGCGCCCGGCTCCATGCCAGGAATGCCGCGCAGATACAGCGCCGCGATCATCGACTGCGCTTCGAGGAAGCCCTGGGTGGCGGCGCGCTCCAGCCAGCGCGCGCCCTCGGCCGCGCTGGGCGGCACGCCGCGGCCTTCCAGGTAGCAGCGCGCCACCAGGAACTCCGCCTCGGCATGGCCGGCCTTGGCCACCGGGGCCAGCAGCTTGAAGGCCTCGGCTGGCTTGCCTTCCTCCAGCAGCGCCTTGCCGCGCTTGATCTTGCCAGCGGCCGAGGAGACAAGCCCGGCCAGCCGGCGCAGCGATCCAGACATGCTCAGCCGTGCCCCATCCGTGCCCGCGCGCCCGTTCCGTTGCCCCGCCTCATGGCTCGCGCAGCCCCTCGGTGGCCACCGGCACCACCCGGGCGAACAGGTAGGCCAGCACGGTGCGCTTGCCGATCTTGATGTCCGCCGTCACCGGCATGCCGGGGCTCAGCCGGAACCCGTCGGGCAGGTTGTGCAGCTTCATGGCGTCGATCGACATCCGGGCGCGGTAATAGGCGGCGCCGAAATCCTGGTTGTTGCGCGCCCCGCGCTGGCGCTGGCGGTCCTCGTTCGGGTTGCGGAAGCTGTCGGGGCTGACAACCTGGACCTTGCCCTCCGCCATGCCGTAGATCGCGTAGGGGAAGGTGTCGAACTTGATCGTCACCGGGTCGCCCACGCCCACGAAGCCGGAATCGCGCCCGTCCACGATCGCTTCCACCTCCAGCGGCGCATCCACCGGCACCAGCGTCAGGAACTGCTCGCCCGACTGCATCACGGAGCCGACGCTCACCGGCGCCACGCTCAGCACGATGCTGTCGCGGTCGGCGCGGATCTCCACCAGCTCGCGCCGCAGCCGTGCCTTGTTCAGGCTCTCGCGCGCCTCGTTCAGCTTGCGGCCCTGCTCGTTCAGCTGCTGGGAGGATTCGTTGCGGTACTGCTGGATATAGCCGTCGCGCTCGGCCATCAGGGCGTCCAGCTCGCGCTGGCTGCCTATCGCCTGGGAGCGGGACGCTTCCAGCAGGCGGGCAGACTCGTTGCGGTCCTGCAGCGCCTGGAAGGTGTTCAGCTTGCTGCCCACCGCCTGGCGCTCCAGCTCCACCCGCATCGCCTCCACCTGCCGCGCCACGGCCAGGCGCACGGTGTAGCTTTCCACGTCGGCCATCGCCTGCACCACGCGCACCCGCACGGCGTCGATCTTCTGGCGGAAATTCTCCAGCCGGAAGCTGCGCTCGGCGTTGCGCTGGGTGAAGATCAGGCTTTGCAGCTGGCTGGGTGCGGAGCCGTCGCCGACATAGTTGCGCCCCTCCACCTCGGCCTGCAGCCGGTCCACCTCGGCCTGCAGGCTGGCCACCTGCATGGCCGTCAGGTCGGCATCGGCGGCGGCAAAGGTGGGATCGAGCCGGGCCAGCACCTGCCCGGCCTTGACGATCTGGCCCTCCCGCACGTCGATCGAGCGCACGATGGCGGTTTCCAGCGGCTGGATCACGATGTTCGATTTCGTGGTCACCACCTTGCCCTGGCTCACCACCACGCGGTCGATCGGCAGGGTGGCAGACAGGACCAGCGCCACCACGAAGATGGAGGCGAGCACCCACAGCGTGTAGCGGCTGCGCGCCGGCACACGCTGCTCGATCAGCGCCGCGGAGGGCGACTGGTATTCCAGCAGCATGGGGGCGAGGTCGTCGTTGCGGGCGTTCGCGGCAGACGGCGCTGCGGCGGCGGGCGCGGGGGATTGGGCCATGGTTGCGCCTCCGCTCAGTTGTCGCCCTGGGCCAGCACGGGCTTGGGCGCAGCGGGGCGGCCGCTGTTCTCCATGTGCCGGTGCTGCTGCAGCCAGAGCTGGCGATACACGGAGCAGCGCTCCAGCAGCTCCTTGTGCGGGCCGATATCCACCACCTTGCCCTGATCGAGCACCAGGATGTTGTGGCAATCCACCAGCGAGGACAGGCGGTGGGAGACGATCAGCATCGTGCGCCCGTGTGCGATGCGCTGGATGTTGGCGTTCACCAGCGCCTCGCTCTCCGGATCCAGCGCGCTCGTCGCCTCGTCCAGGATCAGCAGGCGCGGATCATGGATCAGCGCGCGCGCAATCGCCAGGCGCTGGCGCTGCCCGCCGGAGAGGTTGGGCGAGCCTTCCTCGATCCAGGTCTCGTAGCCCTGCGGCATGCGCTCGATGAATTCCTCGGCCCCCGCCAGCCGTGCGGCGCGCACCGCGTCGCTGATGGTCAGGCCCGGGCGGCCGGCCAGCAGGTTCTCGCGGATCGTGCCGCGGAACAGGAAGTTGTCCTGCAGCACCACGCCGAAGCTGCGGCGCAGATGCGCCAGGTTGATCTCACGCAAATCGGTGCCGTCGATCTTGATGGAACCCTCGTACTCGCGGTTGATGCCCTGCAGCAGCCGCGTGATCGTGCTCTTGCCGGAGCCGGAGCGGCCGACCAGCCCGAGCATGGTGCCGGGGGGAACCTCGAAGTTCACATCGATCAGCGCCGGGTTGCGCGAGCCGGGATAGGTGAAGTCCACGCCCTTGAAGGTGATCGCGCCGGCAAAGCGCGGCCGCAGCCCGGCACCGGGGTTGATGGTCTCGGGCTTGTTGTTCAGCACGTTCGCCGCCAGCGCCACCGCCGCGCGGGTTTCCTCCAGGTCTTCCACCAGCTTGGCCATGCTCACCAAAGGCTGGGCCACACGGCCGGAGAGCATCATGAACGCCATCAGGCTGCCCACGCTCACCGCGATGTCGCCGGTGACGGCGAAATAGGCGCCCACCAGCAGCACGCCGCGGTTCATGAAGTTCTCGAACGGCACCACCAGCGTCTGCGGCCAGTTGGAGATATCGCCCAGCGCCTGCTTGCGGGCCGAGGCGGTGGCCACCTTCTGGTCCCACATCTCCTTCTGCTGCGGCTCCAGCGCCAGGGATTTCACGGTGCGGATGCCGTGCACCGTTTCCACCATCACGGTGTTGCGCTGGATCTCGGCCTCCATCCACTTGTTGTAGGCGGCGCGCACGGAGGGCAGGAAGATCACGATGATCAGCGCCACCATGCCGGCGGCCCCGATCACCATCCAGGTCAGCGGCACGCTGATCCAGAACAGCACCGGCACCATCACCAGCAGCGTGACGAAATCCAGCAGCGTGGAGAGCAGCCGCCCGGTCATGAAGTCGCGCACCTTGGAGATCTGGCCGAGCTGGTAGAGGATCGCGCCGGTCTGGGTGCGCTCGAAATAGTCGATCGACAGGCCCAGCAGCCTGCGGAACACGTGCAGGGCCAGCTTGGTGTCCAGCCGTGTCGCCACGATCTGGATCAGCTGGCGCCTTATATAGCCCAGGTAGGTCTCGTACAGCGCCGCCGCGCCCAGGAACAGCGAGATCAGCGCCAGCGTGCTCATGCTCTGGTAGGTGACAACCTTGTCCACCACCACCATCACCAGGATGGGCGGCGCGATCGCCAGCAGGCTGAGCACGATGGAGCCCAGCACCACGTCGCGCAGCACGCGCTTCTCCAGCCAGACCATGCCGGCCAGCCAGGCGAAGCTGAACGGCTCGTCGTCGAAGGTCACGCCGCGCTCGCGGCGCACCAGGATCGCCTCGCCGCCCCACACCTGCGCCAGGCGCAGCTCGTCCACCGCCACGGCCATGTCGTCGCTGGAGGAGAGCGGATCGCGCAGCCACACCACGTTGCGCGCGGAATCGGCTCGCACCATCAGCGCCGCGGTGCCGTCGTTCAGCAGCAGCACAACGGGCCCGCCACCGGTGATGCCGAGCAGGCTGCGCCAGCGCATGCGCACCGCCTTGGCCCACAGCCCGGCGCCGCGCACCCATTCCACCAGCAGCGCCGGCGCGGGCATCTCGCCTTCCGGCACGCGCAGATCGTCGCGGTCCAGCTCCACGCCATGGTAGCGCGCGGCCACAGACAGCGCGCGCAGGCGCAGGTCCAGCGGTGTCGGCGGAGGCGGCGCCTCGCGCCGAGCCTCGCCGGCATCCTGCGGCTGCACCGCCGCCAGCGGAGCGGGGGCGCGCGCGGCCTCGGGGCCAGGCGCGCCGGAGGACGGATCGGGAACGCTCAAATCAACCTACCTTCGTCTGCGTTGGCGGTGGTCCATGGTTGCGACGGCACGCCATCGCGATCGTGGGCAATCACCCACCGAACCTGCCAGCAATTCGATACCGGATGGTATACCGGCCCAGGGACCGCTTCCGGCCCGTGCAACCTATAGCACACTCACTTCCGCTTGATGACCAAAAACACCTTGGCGCTCGTCCGCGCAACCCCCGAAACGGGCGCAGAAACCCTGCAATCACCGTGAAGTGTACCGGGGTCTGCAACCCTTGCAGCCCTCACCCGTCCACGCGGAAGCGCGCGGCCGCCACCCGGTCGGCGCGCACCGCCTCGGCCACCGCGGCCGGATCGGCCACCACCGCCAGCACCCGGGTGAACCACGGCACCCGCCCCGTGGCGCGGTCCTGGAACAGCCCGGCCAGCGCCACCGCCGCCGCCGCCCGCCCGCCGCCGCAGCAGGCGCAGCCGAAACGATGCCCGGCCAGGGCAGAGAACCGCGCCATCGCCCGCGGGCCGGCGGCAACCGGCCCGGCCCCCGCCTCCAGCAGCAGCGCATCCTGCGGCCCGGCCGTGGCAGCAGGCCCGAAGCGCAGCGGAATCCGGTCATCAATGTCCATCATCATCCCATAGACATAAGGATATCTTTATGTCATAGCAATCCCATGGAGACCCTGCTCACCGCCCTGCGCGCCTGCGCCGAGCCCACCCGGCTGCGCCTTCTGGCGCTCGCCGCGCGTGGCGCCTTCTGCGTGGTGGAGTTCACCGAGATCCTCGCCCAATCCCAGCCCCGCCTCTCCCGCCACCTGCGCCTGCTTGGCGAGGCCGGGCTTCTGGACCGGGAGCGGGAGGGTGCCAATGTCTGGTTTACCCTGCCGGGTGCAGATACGGAGGCCGGCACCCTCGCCCGCGCCATCCTGGACCGCCTGCCGGAAGATGACCCCATCCTGGTCTCCGACCGCCGCCACGCCGCCCGCGTGCTGGCCGAACGCGCCCGCGCCGCCAGTGACAGCTTCCGCCGCAAGGGCGCGGACTGGGACGAGATGCGCGCGCTCGATCTCCCGGCCGTCGCGGTGGAACACGCCCTGCTCGCCCTGCTGCCGGAAGCCGGGATCGGCCGCCTGCTGGATATCGGCTCCGGCACCGGCCGCATGCTGGAACTGCTCGCCCCGCGCGTCACCACCGCGCTCGGCATCGATGCCAGCCGCGCCATGCTCGCCCTGGCCCGCACCCGCCTGGCCAAGCCCGGCCTGTCCCACTGCGCCGTGCGGCTGGCCGACATGTACCGCCTGCCGCTGGCCGATGCCGGCTACGACCTTGTGCTGCTGAACATGGTCCTGCACCACGCCGAGGACCCGCCCGGCGCCCTGGCCGAGGCCGCCCGCGTGCTGAAGCCCGGCGGCCGCCTGGTCGTGGTGGACCTCGCCGCCCACGACCCCGCCGCCACCCACCACCACGCCTTCCGCTGGCCCGGCTTCGCCGATGCCCGCATGGCCGGCCTGATGCGCGAGGCCGGGCTGGAGCCCGCCGCGGCCGTCATCGTGCCCGGCCCGCTCGAAACCCGCCTCTGGCCTGCCCTTCGCACCGCCAGCCTGCCTGTCCTGCAAGCCGACCCTGTGGATACCCAAGCATGAGCCGACCGCACCTCCTCGATGCCCTGCGCGACCGCGTGCTGCTCGCCGATGGCGGGCTGGGCAGCTTCATCCAGGCCAGCGACCTCACCATCGAAGGCGACTTCATGGGCCAGGAGAACTGCTCGGAGATTCTCACCCTCTCCCGCCCCGATTTCGTGCGCGACTTCCACACCCGCTTCTTCGCCGCGGGCGCGGACATGGTGGAGACCAACACCTTCGGCGGCTCGCCCATCACGCTCGACGAATTCGGCATCGGCGACCGCGCCTTCGAGATCAACAAGGTCAGTGCCGAGCTGGCCCGTGAGGCCGCCGAAAGCTTCGCCGATGGGCGCCACCGCTGGGTGCTGGGCTCCATCGGCCCCGGCACCAAGCTGCCCTCGCTCGGCCATGTCACCTACGACGCGGTGGAAGCCGCCCTGCTGCTGCAATGCCGCGGCCTCGTCGCCGGCGGCGTCGATGCGCTGCTGACCGAAACCAACCAGGACACGCTGTACATCAAGGCCGCGGTCAACGCCGCCAAGATGGCGGTGAAGGAAAGCGGCCGCGACATCCCGATCTTCGTGCAGGTCACGGTGGAAACCACCGGCACCCTGCTCGTGGGCCCCGATATCGCCGCCGCCGCCACCGTGATCCAGTCGCTCGATGTGCCGCTGATCGGCCTCAACTGCGCCACCGGCCCGCAGGAAATGGCCGAGCACGTGCGCTGGCTGGCGCAGAACTGGCCCGGCCTCATCTCCGTGCTGCCCAATGCCGGCCTGCCGGAACTCGTCGACGGCAAGACCCGCTACCCGCTCTCGCCGGAGGAAATGACCAGCTGGGTGGAGCGCTTCGTGCGCGAGGACGGCATCAACCTGATCGGCGGCTGCTGCGGCACCAACTTCCAGCACATCGGCGCGCTCGATGCCATGCTCAAGCGCCTCGGCGAACACCGCCCGACGCCGGTGAAGCGCACGGCGGTATGGATGCCGTCGGTCGCCTCGCTCTACCAGCAGGTGCCGCTGTTCCAGGAGAACAGCTACTTCTCCATCGGCGAGCGCTGCAACGCCAACGGCTCCAAGGCCTGGCGCCAGCTGCAGGAAAAGGGCGACTGGGACGGCTGCGTCGCCATGGGCCGCGAGCAGATCGGCGAGGGCTCCAACAGCCTCGACATCTGCACCGCCTTCGTCGGCCGCGACGAGATGTTCGAGATGTCAGAGGTGATCCGCCGCTTCACCAGCAGCGTGAACTCCCCGCTGGTGATCGACAGCACCGAAACCCCCGTCATCGAGGCCGCGCTGAAGCTCCACGGCGGCAAGCCCATCATCAACTCGATCAACTTCGAGGAAGGCGAGGGCGCGGCGCATGACCGCATGAAGCTGGCCAAGAAGTTCGGCGCCGCCGTGATCGCGCTGACCATCGACGAAGTCGGCATGGCCAAGTCCGCCGAGGACAAGCTGCGCATTGCTTCCCGCCTGGTGGATTTCGCCTGCACCCAGTACGGCCTGGCGCAAAGCGACCTGATGATCGACCCGCTGACCTTCACCATCGCCACGGGGAACGAGGACGACCGCAAGCTCGGCCAATGGACGCTGGAAGGGATCAAGATGATCCGGGACAAGTTCCCGGAGATCCAGATCATCCTCGGCCTGTCGAACATCAGCTTCGGCCTCAACC
This sequence comes from Acetobacteraceae bacterium, assembly GCA_044358135.1. Classification (GTDB taxonomy): domain Bacteria; phylum Pseudomonadota; class Alphaproteobacteria; order Acetobacterales; family Acetobacteraceae; genus CAMDGX01. The sequence goes on from JBIKOJ010000092.1 coordinate 10,483, forward strand.
CCGCCGCCCGCGCCGTGCTGAACTCCGTGTTCCTCGACCACGCCGTGAAGGCCGGCATGACCGGCGCCATCGTGCATGTCTCCAAGATCCGCCCGCTGCACCTGATCGCGGCGGACGAGGTGAAGATCTGCGAGGACCTGATCTTCGATCGCCGCGCCGAAGGCTACGACCCGCTGCAGGCCCTGCTGGCCAAGTTCGCCGACCGCAAGGCCGCCGACGCGGTGAAGAAGACCCGCGCCGAAACCGTCGAAGGCCGCCTCAAGGACCGCATCGTCGATGGCGACCGCAAGGGCCTGGGCGACGAGCTGGACGAGGCGCTGAAAACCCACAAGCCGCTCGACATCATCAACAACATCCTGCTCGACGGCATGAAGGTGGTGGGCGAGTTGTTCGGCGCCGGCAAGATGCAGCTGCCCTTCGTGCTGCAATCCGCCGAGACCATGAAGGCCGCCGTCGCCCATCTGGAGCCGCTGATGGAGCGCGTGGAAGGCCAGGAGAAGGGCACCATCGTGCTCGCCACCGTGAAAGGGGACGTGCACGACATCGGCAAGAACCTGGTGGACATCATCCTCACCAACAACGGCTACCGGGTGGTCAATCTCGGCATCAAGGTGCCGCTTGCCGACATGCTCGTGGCCGCGAAGGAGCACAACGCGCATGCCATCGGCATGTCCGGCCTGCTGGTGAAATCCACCGTGGTGATGCGCGAGAACCTGGAGGAGATGTCGCGCCAGAACCTCGACATCCCCGTGATGCTCGGCGGCGCCGCCCTCACCCGCAACTACGTGGAAGACGATTGCGTGCGCGCCTACGGCTCCGGCCGCGTGGCCTATGCGCGCGATGCCTTCGATGGCCTGCACCTGATGGACCGCATCACCGGCAACGCCTTCGACGACTACCTGGCCGCGGTGCAGTCCAAGCGCAGCGGCAAGGCCCGCAACACCACCCGCACCCTGGGCCAGGCCGATGAGCGCGCCTTCCGCCCAGTGGATGTCGCCGCCGTGCAGCAGCGCCGCCGCCGCCTGACCGGGGACCAGCCCGCGATCGAGCCGCCCTTCTGGGGCCCGCGCATGGTGGAAGCGGCACCCAAGGCGATCGTGCCCTTCCTCAACGAGCGCAGCCTCTACCAATTCCAGTGGGGCTTCCGGAAGCAGGGCCGCTCGCTCGATGATTTCCTCGGCTGGGCCAAGCAGGAGCTGCGCCCCGTCATGCGCCGCATGCTCGGCATCTGCGAGGAGCAGGATATCCTCAAGCCCCAGGCGATCTACGGCTACTGGAAGGCCGCCGGCCAGGGCAACGACCTCATTGTGTTCGAGCAGGACGGCACCACGGAAGTGTGCCGCTTCACCCTGCCGCGCCAGCCCAAGGAAGACGGCGAGTGCATCGCCGATTTCTTCCGCGATGTGGACGACGAGCAGCGCGACGTGATCGGCTTCCAGGTCGTCACTGTCGGCCAGAAGGCCAGCGACACGGCCCGGGTGTGGTTCGAGGAGAACCGCTACCAGGACTACCTCTACCTGCACGGCCTCTCCGTGGAGATGGCCGAGGCCATGGCCGAATACACCCACAAGCGCATCCGCGCCGAGCTGGGCTTCGCCGGCGAGGACGATCGCGACATGGAGAAGATGCTCGGCCAGGGCTATCGCGGCAGCCGCTATTCCTTCGGCTACCCGGCCTGCCCGCGGCTGGAGGACCAGGCCCCGATCCTGCAACTGCTCCAGGCCGAGCGCGTTGGCGTCTCGTTGAGCGACGAGTGGCAGCTGCACCCGGAGCAATCCACCAGCGCCATCGTGGTGCTGAACCAGAGGGCGAAGTATTTTTCAGTGTAAGCAAGAGTCTTCTTTTTCTGAAGAAAAAGAAGCAAAAAGAATTTTATCACCTGCACGCGTGCCAGCCATCTGGCACGCGTGCAAGCGAATGAAAGTTTTTTGGTTCTTTTTTTCAAAAAAGAACCTCTTGCTTGTCCTCCTCGCCGCCTGCACCCCCACCCCCGACTCCTGCGCCTTCGAAAAGCTGGAAACCATCGAGCTCCGCCGCGAAGGCTCCTTCTGGGCGGTGGATGCGCAGATCGACGGCCAGCCAGCCGCGCTGATGTTCGACACCGGCGCGGGCAACGCGGCTGCCCTCTCGCCGGCTGCCGCCGCACGCCTGGGCACCCGCCGCACCCACCTGCGCTTCGGCATATCCGCCGGCCCCGGTGCGGGCATCCAGGCCCCGGTGCGCGAGATCGGCCGCCTCGCCCTCGGCCGCATGGTGCTGGAGGGCGTGCTGGTGCCGGAGCTGGAGGCGATCCCGCGCCTGCATGGCGCTTTCGACGGCATATTGGGCCTGGAGGCGCTGGAGGGCTTCGATTTGGAGCTGGACCTGCCGGCCGGCACCCTTTCCTTCTACCGCGCCCGCATCTGCCCCCGGGGCGCGCCGCCCTGGTCGGGCCCGGTGTCCGGCGTGCGCCGCCTGCCGGCCGGGGACGGCGCGGCCAACCGCCCCTTCGTGTCCGCCCGCCTCAACGGCCAGGTGGCGCATGCCCTGCTGGATACCGGCGCCACGGATACCGTGGTGGACAGTGACCTGGCCCGCGCCGCCGGTGCGCCAGCCGCCCCGCCGCCGGGGGCAGAGCGCAACACCATGGTCACCATCACCGACCCCGAAGTGGTGATCTGGCGCCATGGATTCGCGATGCTGGAAGTGGCCGGCGCCCGCATCCGCGCACCCCGGCTCTGGATCGCCCCGCTGGGCGAACAGCCCAACATCGTGGTGGGGCAGGATATCCTCTCGGGCCTGCGCATCTGGCTGTCGCCGGGTTCCGGCACCATCCACATCGCCCCCGCCGCCCCGCGCGCGCCGGGCGGCTGACGGTCGCTTCGTTGCGTCGCCGCATCGCCTCTGGCTAAGCTCGCCCGGCCACCGTGCCGGAGACTGCGAGAGACATGCGCGCCCTGATCCCTCCAGCCCTGCTGGCCACCCTGCTGGCCGCCCTGCTTGCCGCCTGCGCGCCGATGCCGGAGCCGGGCAGCGCCGAGGCCTGCCGTGTGGAGCAGGTGGCCTCCGTCCCCCTCCTGCCGCCCGATCCGCCGCGCACCTCGCGCTGGGCGGTGGAGGTGTTGCTGGATGGCAAGCCCGCCCGCATGATGCTGGACAGTGGCGCCAACGGCCTCAGCATCTCCAGCGAGGTGGCGCTGCGCCTGGGCCTGCGCCAGCGCAGCGACATGCGCGCCAGCACCACCGGGCTGGGCGGCACCGTCTATCGCCGGGTGTTCGAGGCCCAGACGGTGGCGATCGGCGCACAAACCCGCACCATTCCCACCCTGCTCACCGAAACCACCGATGCCCAGGCCGCCGGCCGCGGGTTCGACGGCATCCTCGGCATGGGCGTGCTGGACCGCAACGACGTCGAGATCGACTTCCCCGCCCGCACCCTGGCGCTGTACCGCGCCCGCTTCTGCCCGCAGGGGCGCCCGCCCTGGCAGGGCGGCTTCCTCTCCTTTCCCCGCGCCGGGGCGAATGAGTACCGCACCGGCAACCGCCCGATGATCGACGTGCGGCTCGATGGCCGGCAGGCGCGCGCCCTGGTCGATACCGGCGCCACCACCACCGTGGTGGACAAGGGTTTCGCCGTGGCCGCCGGCGCGCCGGCCGAACCGCCGGACGGCGCGCGCCGCGGCACCACCGGCACGATGTCGGAAACCACGCTGCCGATGTGGCTGCACCGCTTCGGCACGCTGGAGATCGGCCCGGCCCGCATCGAGGCGCCGCAGCTATGGATCACCGATCTCGGCATGGCGGCAGACATGATCCTCGGCCTCAGCCATATCGGTGGGCTGAAGATCTGGATCTCCAACGGGTCGGACATGGTCTACCTGGCCGCCCCGCCCCGGCCGCCTGCCCCGCAACCCACCCCCACCCCTGCCAGACCGCAGCCACGAAGCTGAAGCCCATTCCGGCAGGCTGCCCCTGCGGCTAGATTGCCGCACCGGCCCCCAGTGGGCAGGGCGGACGCACGCAGCAGGGGGCCCGGACACGACGATGACCGAAGCAGAAGCGCGCGCCCCCCGGCGCCTGTCGCGGCGGCGCTTCCCCATGCTGCTCGCCGGGATCGCCCTGCCGCCCGCGCTGCTGCAGGGCTGCGCCCCCACAGGTCCGCTGTCCTGCGGCATCCGCCCGCAGGCGGAGATCCCGCTGCGGGTGGTGGACAACATCCCGCTGGTGGATGTGCGGCTGAACGGCGCGCCGGCCACGATGGTGCTGGATACCGGCGCCGAGCGCACCGTGCTGACAGAGGCCGCCGCCCGCCGCGTGGGGCTGCAATTCGATCCGCGCAACATCCAGCGCGGCGCCGGCGCCGGCGGCGTGGTCACCAGCTTCGCCGCCCGGGTGCGCCGCATGGAGCTGGCCGGGCTCTCCATCCCGGACCACCCCGTGCTCGCCACCCCGCATTCGCTCGGCAGCGTCGGCGGCACGCCGGTCGACGGGCTGCTGCCTGCCCTGGTGCTGAGCGCCTTCGATGTCGATCTCGACCTGCCCGGCCGCAAGATCACGCTCTATGCCGGCACCGTGTGCGGCGACACCATCATCCCGCCCTGGAGCGAGCCCTTCATCTCGCTCCCCGCCGATTTCTCCCGCCCGCCGCGGGTGAACCTGCGGGTGCGGGCCGGCGACCAGGAGCTGCGCGCCCTGCTCGATACCGGCGCCCAGGCCATCACCATCACCGCCCGCGCCGCCGCCACGGCCGGCATTGGCCCGGCGGAGCTGGAGGCCGGCCAGCCGGTGATGGTGCGCGGCGTCGGCCCCCAGCCGGTGCAGGCCCGCCGCGTGCGCCTGCCGGAACTGCAGATCGGGCCGGAGACCCGGCGCAACACGCCGGTCATCGTGACCGACAGCGGCATGGACCGGATCGACATGATCCTGGGCATGGACTACCTCGCGCCGCGCCGGCTGTGGCTCTCCTATGCGCGCCAGCAGGCCTTCATCATGCTACAGCCGCGCCGCTGAGAGACCGGCAGGGATCAGGATGAGACAGGCGGAGCGCATCGCGGCCGGCAGCATCGCCATCGGCCTGGCCGTGCTGGCCCTGAAGACCGCGGCCTGGTGGGTCACGGACAGCGCCGCGCTGTTCTCCGATGCCGCGGAATCCGTGGTGAACGTGGCCGCCTCGCTCGCCGCCTTCGTCGCCCTGCGCCTGGCCGCCCGCCCGGCTGATGCCGACCACCCCTACGGCCACGACAAGGCGGAGTTCTTCGCCGCGGTGATCGAAGGCGTGCTGATCGTGGTCGCCGCCCTGGTGATCCTGCAGGAGACCTGGCAGGCGGTGCTGGCGCCCAAGCCGATCACCGCGCCGTGGCAGGGCATGGCGCTCAATCTCGCCGCCGGGGTGCTCAACCTCGGCTGGGGGCTGGTGCTGGTGCGCGCCGCCCACCGCCTGCGCTCCCCGGCCCTGGCCGCCGACGGCAAGCACCTGCTGGCCGATGTGGTGACGTCGGCCGGCGTGCTGGCCGGCTTCGCGCTGGCGGTCACCACCGGCATCTGGTGGCTCGATCCGCTGCTGGCTGCCGCCACCGCGCTGTATATCCTTGTCTCCGGCACCATGGTGATCCGCGCCTCGGTCGGCGGGCTGATGGACGAGGCCCCGGCGGCGGAAATCGTTTCCCGCATCCGCGAGCTGGTCGGCGTGCATGCCGAGGGCGCGATCGAGGCGCATGATCTGCGCATGCGCCATGCCGGGCGGCTGACCTTCCTGGAATTCCACCTCGTCGTCCCCGCCCTGATGACGGTCGCCGACGCGCACGCGATCTGCGACCGGATCGAGGCGGCGCTGAAGACGGAGATGGAAGGGCTGATGATCACCATCCATGTGGAGCCGGAGGGCAAGGCCAAGCACCAGGGCGTGCTGGTGCTGTGAGGCGGCCGGCCGCCGCCGCCCTGCTTGCCGCCCTGCTTGCCTTTCCCGCCATGGCGGCGCCGCGCGTGGTCTCGCTCAATCTCTGCACCGACCAGTACCTGCTGGCCCTGGCCCCGGAACAGGCGGCGGCGGTCACGCATCTGGCGCGCGATCCCACGCTCTCGGTGATGGCCGCGGCCGCGCGCGCCGTGCCCACCGTGCGCGCGGATGCGGAGGCGGTACTGGCGCTGCGGCCCGATCTCGTGCTCGCCGCCCCCTGGGGCGCGCAGGTGACGCTGGCCGCGCTGGCGCGCCGGGGCATCCGGGTGGAACGGATCGCCCTGCCGGACAGCTTCGGGGCCATCCGCGCCACCACGCGCGAGATCGCCGCCCTGCTGGACGTGCCCGCCCGTGGAGAGGCGCTGCTGGCGGGCTTTGATCTTCCGCCCGCGCCGCCGCGTGGGTTGGCGATCGCGCTGGAGCCGCGCGGGCTCACCGCCGCACCGGGCAGCCTGCGCGATGCGGTGCTGCGGGCGGCGGGGTACGAGAATGCCTCCGGCGGGCGGGCCATGGGGCTGGAGGCGCTGGCGCGGCGGCCGGAAGTGCTGCTGGTGGTGGCGCCGAAGCCGCCCACCCCCTCCCGCGCCACGGAGTTCCTGGCCCATCCGCTGCTGGCCGGCCATCGGCGGCGCGAGGTGCCGGCACCGCTGACGATCTGCGGCGGGCCCTGGACGGCGCGCGCCGTGGCGCTGCTGGCGCCATGAGGGTCGCGCTCGCCCTGGCCGTGCTGGCGCTCGCCGTGCTCGGCCTGCTGACGGGGAGCGCCGGGCTCGGCCTGGCCGATGCGGCGGTGCTGTGGGAGCTGCGGGCGCCGCGGGTGGCGCTGGCGGCGCTGGTCGGTGGCGCATTGGGGCTGTCGGGCGCGGTGCTGCAGGGGGCGTTGCGCAATCCGCTGGCCGATCCCGCGCTGCTGGGGATCGGGGGGGCCGCGGGGGTGGGGGCGGTGGCGAAACCCGGGGCCGGTGCCCGGGGGGGGGGGGTGGGGGGGGGCGGGGGGGGGGGGGGCGGTGGCGGCGTTCTACTGGGGGCTGGGCATGGTGGCGGTGCCGCTGGCCGGGCTGCTCGGCGCGGGGGCGGGCTGCGCGCTGCTGTTCGCGCTGGCAGGGCGCACGCTGTCGGCCACCGCGCTGGTGCTGGCGGGGGTGGCGATCGCGGCGATTGCCTCCGCATTGCAGGTGCTGGCGCTGTCGCTGGCGCCCAATCCCTATGCCCTGGCGGAGGCGACGTTCTGGCTGATGGGCGGGCTGGCCGACCGGGCGCCGCTGCATGTGGTGATGGCGGCACCGCCGATCCTGCTGGGCGGCGCGCTGTTGCTGCGGTTGGGCCGGCGGCTGGATGCGCTGGCGCTGGGGGAGGAGGTGGCGGCGAGCCTGGGAGTGCCTGTTTCGCGCACGCTGGCATGGGCGGCGGCGGGGGTGGCGCTTTCGGTGGGGGCGGCGACCGCGGTGGGCGGCGGGATCGGGTTTGTCGGGCTGGTGGTGCCGCATCTGCTGCGGCCGGTGCTGGGCGAACGGCCTTCGGTGTTGCTGGGGGCTTCGGCGTTGGGCGGGGCGGCGCTGCTGCTGGCGGCGGATTGGGTGGCGCGGGTGGCGCCGCTGGTGCTGCCGCTGTCGCAGGAGCCGCCGCTGGGGGTGCTGACGGCGCTGCTGGGCGCGCCGTTCCTGGTGCGCATCGCGCGGCGGGTGGCAGCATGATCGGCTTTGCCGGCAGCGTGGCCCTGGCGGGGCGGACGGTGCTGCACGATGTGCGGTTCGAGGCGGGCGCCGGCGAATTGGTGGCGGTGGTGGGGCCAAACGGGGCGGGCAAGTCCACCCTGCTGCGGGCATTGGCCGGGCTGTTGCCGGGTGGGCGGCCTGATCCGGTGCGGGTGGCCTGGCTGCCGCAGGGGGCGCGGTGTGCCTGGGGGATGACGGTGGCCGAGGTGGTGGCGCTGGGGCGGGTGCCGCATGGCGACGAGGGGGCCGAGGCGGTGGAGGAGGCCATTGTGGCCTGCGGGCTTTCGGCGTTGCGGGGCGAGCGGATCGACCGGCTGTCGGGCGGGCAGCAGCGGCGGGTAATGCTGGCGCGGGTGCTGGCGGGGGCGCCTTCCGTGCTGCTGCTGGACGAGCCGGCGGCGGATCTCGATCCCGCGGCGGCGCATGAGGTGATGGCGCTGCTGCGGGCGCGGGCGGCGGCGGGGGCCTGCGTGGTCGCGGTGCTGCACGATATCGGGCTGGCGCTGCACCATGCCACGCGGATGGCGGTGGTGGATGGCGGGCGGATCGTGGCCGATGGCGTGCCGGCCGACGTGCTGCCGGCGGCGGCGTCGGCGTTCGGGCTGCCGTTCGGCTTGAGCGATCGGCCAGGGCTGTTGCCGCCGTGACGGGGGCGGCGCGGCTGCGGGCCTGGGGCGTTGCCTCGCTGCTGCTGCATGCGGCGCTGTGGCTGGCGCTGCTGCTGGGGCCGGGCCTGGTGGGGCGCAAGCTGGCCGAGGCGCCGCTGGAGCCGGCGATCGTGGAAGTGGTGCTGGGCGAGGGCGGCGAGACCGTGCGACCAGAGAAGGACGAGGAAGCCAGCCCTTCGCCGGAGCCGCCTGTGCCGCCGCAGCCGGAGGTGAAGGAGGAACCGGCGGCGGAGGCGGCGCCCTCGCCACCGCCGGAACAACCACCGCCGCCGGAACAGCCGGAGGAGACGGCGCCCCCGCTGCCGCCCTTGCCGCCGCCGCCGGTGGTGGCGCAGGCGCCGGAGTTGCCGCCGGCACCGCCGATGCCGCGGATCGCGCTGCCCTCCGCGCCGCCGCCCAGTGCCGGGGCGCCGCCGGCGGTGCGGCTGGGGGATGCCGGCAAGCCGCCGCATGCCGATCTGCTGGACCCCGAGAACAACCGTTTCCGCGCCGCCACGCAGGACAACGGCAACCGGATGCCGGGCTATCCGCTGGAGGCGGCGCGCAAGCTGGAAGCCGGCACGGTGAAACTGCAGCTGCTGGTGGACACCACGGGGCGGGTGGCCAATGCGTTGGTGGTGAAGTCGTCCGGCTCCGCCGTGCTCGACCGGGCGGCGCGGGACCAGGCGCTGACCTGGACGTTCACGCCGGCCAGGCGGGACGGAAAGACGGTTCAGGACATTGTGGAAATTGAAATCGAGTTCAGATTGCTCTGAGCGATTGGAGACGTGACATGGTGCGGATCGACAGGGTGGTGACGCGGGGCGGGGACGGGGGCGAGACCTCCCTGGGCGATGGCACGCGGGTGCCCAAGGATGCGCTGCGGGTGGAGGCCTATGGCGAGGTGGACGAGGCCAATGCGGCGCTGGGGATGCTGCGGCTGCATTGCGATGGCGAGGCGGATGCGATGCTGGGGCGCATCATGAACGACCTGTTCGACGTGGGCGCCGATCTCTGCGTGCCCGGTGCGGCCGGCGAGCGGCTGCGGCTGACGGATGCGCCTTCGCTGCGGCTGGAGGCGGAGGTGGCGGCGATGAATGCCGAGCTGCCGGCGCTGACGAGCTTCGTGCTGCCGGGCGGCACCGCCGGAGCGGCGCATGCGCACCTGGCGCGGACGCTGGTGCGGCGGGCGGAGCGGCGGGTGGTGGCGCTTTCGCATGTGGAGGAGGTGAACCCGGCGGTGGTCCGCTACCTCAACCGGTTGTCGGACCACCTGTTCGTGCTGGGGCGTTGGCTCAACGGCAAGGGAACCGGTGAC
>JBIKOJ010000341.1:0-3474 GCA_044358135.1 Acetobacteraceae bacterium
GGCTTGGTTCCGGGGCGTTTCCGGGCTGCGGGTGCTGGGGCGCGGGCGGGCGGAGGGGGTTCGGTTTGTGGCGGGGGGACGGGAGCATGAGGTTTCCGCCTCGGTGGTGGCGCTGCATGAGGGGGTGATCCCGGCGCAGCATGCGGCGCGGGCGGCGGGATGTGCGCACGTGTGGGACGAGGGGCAGGCGTGTTTTCGGCCGGTGCTGGATGGGTGGGGGAATTCCTCCGTGGAGGGGGTGCTGGTGGCCGGCGATGCCGGGGGGATTGGCGGGGCTGCGGCCGCGGTTCATGCCGGGCGGATTGCGGCGGCGGAGGTGTTGCGGCTTCTGGGGCGGGTGGATACGGCGGGGCGGGATGCGCTTTCGGGCCCGGACCGGCGGGAGCTGGCGCGGCATCTGGCGGTGCGGCCGTTCCTGGAGCGGCGCTATCGGCCGAGCTGCCTGGTGCCGGCGGACGAGGTGATCGTGTGCCGGTGCGAGGAGGTGACGGCGGGAGAACTGCGCCGGGCGGTGGCGCAGGGGGCGCAGGGGCCGAACCAGGCCAAGGCGTTCACGCGGGCAGGGATGGGGGCGTGCCAGGGACGGATGTGTGGGACGGTGACGACCGCGGTGATGGCGGAGGCGCTGGGGCGGGCACCGGGCGAGGTGGGGCATATCCGGGTTCGGCCGCCGTTGAAGCCGATCACGGTGGGGGAGTTGGCCGGAGTTAAGGAAGAGTCTTCTTTTTTCTGAAGAAAAAAGAAGCAAAAAAGACTTCATTCGTTTGCTGCCCCGGGCGCCGAGGCCAGCAAACGAATGAAAGTTTTTTGGTTCTTTTTTTCAAAAAAGAACCGCTTGCTTGCTTAATGCAGGCGAGGCCCGCGCAGGAACGACGTGCGGTCCGCGCTCGTGATGCGCACCGTAACGGGCGAGCCGTCGCGCTTCAGCTTCAGGGTGATCGGGGTGCCGGCGGGGCCGGTGGCCCAGAGTTTGCGCCAGAGGGTGCCGAGGTCGGGGATGTCTTCTTCGCCGAGGGCGAGGATGCGGTCGCCTTGCTGGACACCGGCTTTGGCGGCCGGGCCTTTTTCGGAGACGCCGCCGACGATGATGCCGCCCTCGCCTTCCATGGCGTAGAGGCCGAGCCAGGGGCGGGGGGCCTGGGCGACGCGGCCGGTGGTGAGCAGGTCTTCCAGCACCGGGCGGAGGTAGGAGACGGGGACGATCATGTTCATGTCCATCCGCCGCTTGCCGTCGCCCTGCTGCAGGATCAGGGAGCCGGTGCCCAGCAGCTTGCCGTCTTTGCCGATGAGGGCCGAGCCGGACCAGAACGGGTGGGCGGGGGCGGTGAAGATGGCGTTGTCCAGCAGGTATTCCCAGTAGCCGGCGAATTCCTGGCGGCCGACCACCTTGGCCTCGATGGCGTGCTGGCGGCCGCCGGCGGCGGCCATGACGGCTTCGGCGCCGACCTTCAGCGCATCGGAATCGCCGAACTCGATGGCCGGCAGGTTCAGGCGGCCGAGGGCCTGGACGAGGCCGAAGCCGCTGATCTGGTCGAAGGCCAGGGCGTGGCCCTGCACGGCGCGGCCATCATGGGTGATGAGCCAGACGGTTTCGGCTTCGGTGATCAGATAGCCGATGGTGAGGACCAGGCCGTCCTCCCGGATCACCACGCCGTTGCCGACGCGGTCGGTGCCCAGGGTGCCGGCGGTGAAGGCATCGGCAGGCACGTTGGCGCGCAGGCCCACGACCGAGCGGAGGGTCCGCTCGAGGTCGAAGCCGTAGTCCTCCGGGTCCGGCTGGAGGTTGGCGGGGATTTCCCAGTCCGGGACCTGGGTGGTTTCGTCTTCGTGTGCCATCAATCCATCATATTGGTTGCCGGGCCAGGGTGGGCAACCGAGATGTTGCTCCTCCCGCGCGGTATTTCGGTAGCGAACTTGTGATCAGTAGGGGGCGGAGTGCCAGCCCCCATGGCTGGGCGCGTCGTGGTTGAGCTCGTCCAGCGGGTAGAGTGGGCGGGTGACGTGGCGGAATTGCAGCCGGCGCATGTTGCCGACGGTGGCGCCGGGGGTGTCCGCGGCGATGATACGGTCGGCGTGCGGGCCGTAGGCGACGCGGAAATGGCTGCTGGATTTGACGAACACCAGGGCGGCCTGGCGCAGCACGAGGCCGACGGAGGTGTACATGCCGGTGTCCCATTCATAACCCGGCAGGGAGCGCAGGGCGAGGCGGATGCCGCCGATGGCCAGTACGGCGGTGGGGCCGAAGCAGACTTCCGCGCCTTCCGCGCCGGCGTCGTGCTGGGTGAAGACACCGTCGGTGATGGCCCGGACCCGGCCGGTGACGGTGAGGGGGGTGCCATCGCCGGTGTAGCGGTGGCCGATGGTGACGGTGACATCCTGGCCGATGCCGGCGGCGATGGCCTTCGCGGCGCCTTCGGCATCGACAAGGGTGCAGTAGGACAGGCGCGGCGAGGCGGCGGCACCGCCTTCGATCAGGGCGCGCAGCACGGCGGTGTTGTCGCCGGCGGCACCGCCGGAGGGGCCGTCCCCGGTGTCGCCCACGATGGTGGTGCCGGGGGAGGTGAGGCCGATCTGGACGGCTTCGTCGAGCGGGGTGAGATCGGGGATGAAGCGCTCGCGGCGGGCCCAGGCCATGTCGGCGAGGTGGTTGGCGGCATCCTGGGCGGCCTGTTGGTCGCGGTCGGCGCAGACGAGGGCGGCGAAGCCGAGATCGGGGACGTCGATCCAGGGTTGGACGCAGAAGAGGGAGGCGTGGAGGACGCGGCCGCCCTCCTCCATCTCGCGGGCGGCGGCGACGATTTCGCTGAGCGGGGGCTCGGCGGTGCGGGCGTTCACGGGGGAGACGATCATGTGGCGCTTGGCCAGGGCCATGACGGGGTGGCGGCGGCCGGCCAGGGTTTCGAGCAGGAGGCGGGCGGTACGTTCGCCGGTCTCGTACATGTCGATATGGGGGTATTCCTGGTAGCCGACCAGGAAGGTTCTCGGCTGGAGCATGCGCGGGGTGATGTGGCCGTGCAGGTCGAGGGAGACGCCGATCCAGGTTTGCGGGGGGAGGGCGCGGCGGACGCGCTCGATGATCTCGCCTTCGGCGTCCGGTTCGTCCTCGATGACCATGGAGCCGTGCAGGGCCAGGAGGACGGCGTCGATGGGGCCGGCGTTGCGGAGGCGATCCAGGAGGTCGTTCAGCAGCGTGTCGAAGCAGGCGCGGGTGAGGGGGCCGTTGGAGCCGGCGTGGCCGGCCAGGAGTGGGACGGGGGTGGCGCCGGCTTCGCGGAGGACATCGAGGAAGGCGGGGACTTCCACGCGGGCGGTGCCGTAGGCGGTGAGGAACTCCTCGCCCTTGTAGAGATAGACGGAGTGGAAGGTTTCCAGCGTGGTCTTGAAGGGGACGAAGGTGTTCGTCTCCTGCATCAGGCTGCCGATCGCAATCCGGAGGGGGGCGCTGGGCATGGGGTGGAAGGACTCCTGGGAGGC
>JBIKOJ010000118.1:0-16591 GCA_044358135.1 Acetobacteraceae bacterium
ACGGATCGGCTAGAGGGTCAGGCGCTTGATGCCGTCCTTGAGGACGGCGTGGTTGAAGTTCAGCAGCAGGCCGATTTGCAGGCCGCTCAGGCGCAAATAGGTCAGCAGTTGGGCCTCGTGGACCAGGGTCGTTCGGTCAATGGCCTTGATCTCGAGGATGAGGCGACGTTCGACCAGGATGTCGAGGCGATAGGCTCCGGCAACGTTGATGCCCTTGTAGGTGACCGGCAAAGCCACTTGTCGCTCATGGGCAATACCCCTGAGCGACATCTCGTGGCACAGGCAATCCTCGTAGGCACCTTCCAGCAACCCGGGACCGAGGTGGCGGTGCACCTCGATCGCGCAGCCGATGACATGCCGGGAAAGCGCGTTGTCCTCGTCGGTCACCGTCTCCCTTGCCTTGCTCCTCTGTGTCTTTGTGTCTTTGTGGCCACTTGCTTTCTTCCTGGCTTCGCTACGCCGTGATGTCCTTGAGGGCGCGGCCGACGGCTTCGATGGTTTGGTCGACGATGGCCTCATCGTGTTCGGTGCTGAGGAACCAGGCGCCGCGTTCCAGGGCGCGGACGCCGTGCTTCACCAGGGCGGTGGTGAACTCGACATAGCGCTTGCGGTCGAAGCTCTGGAGATCGGCCCAGTTCTTCGCCGGTTCCGTCATGCCGATGGCGACGTGGAAGGCGGTGGGGAAGCCGGTGACCACGGCGGGAACGCCGGCCTTCTCGAACTGGGCGCGGATGCCGTCCATCAGCCGTGTGCCGTTGCGGTTCAGGCCGTCCCAGGTTTCCGGGCGGCGGAGGCGGTTCAGGGTGGCGACGGTGGCGGCCATGGTGATGGCCTGGCCGTTATAGGTGCCGCCGTGCATGACGCCCTTGGCGAGTTCGTCGAGCAGGGCCGCCTTGCCGGCGATGGCGGCGACGGGGAAGCCGTTGGCGATGGCCTTGGCGAAGGTGGCGAGATCCGGCGTGACGCCGAATTTCTGCTGGGCACCGCCGGGGCCGACGCGGAAGCCGGTGATCACCTCATCGAACACCAGCACCGTGCCGTATTTGGTGCAGGCCTCGCGGGCGGCTTCGAGGTAGCCCGCCTTGGGGAAGATGCTGCCCTGGTTGCACATGGCGGCTTCCATGATGACCATGGCGACATCGCCCTGGGCGAGGCGGGCTTCCAGCGCGCCCGCGTCGTTCCAGGGTAGCACGGCGATATCGACGGCGGCATCCATGATCTGGCCGCGGCTGCCGGCGACCGGGCCGGTGGCGCCGGGGGGTGGGGTGGTGGACCACAGCACGTTGTCGAACCAGCCATGATAGTGGCCCTCGAACTTCACCACCACGCGGCGGCCGGTGGCGGCGCGGGCGATGCGCAGCGCGGCCTGCACGGCTTCCGAACCGCTGGAGCAGAAGCGCATCCGCTCGGCGCAGGGCACCATCTCGCAGACCAAACGGGCGGCTTCGGCTTCCAGGCCGGATTGGCCGCCGTAGAGGATGCCGCGGTCGAGCTGGGCCTTCACGGCGGCGATCACGTCGGCCGGGTTGTGGCCCAGGATCATGGGGCCCATCGAGAGGTAGTAGTCGATCAGGCGGTTGCCGTCGGCGTCGATCAGGCAGGCGCCTTCGCCGCGTTCCAGCACCAGGGGCGTGGGGGAAATGCCGAGGCGGAAGTTCGAGGAGACGCCGCCGGCGAGGTATTTGGAGGCCTCGGCGATGCGGCGGCGGGATTCGTCGAATGTCAGCTCGTGGTCCGGGAGGGCGTTGCGGCGGTCTGTGGTGGCGGACATCGGTGTTTCTCCCGGCGGTGTTCGGCGCGGGAGGCTCCTGCCGGGGGGCGGCGGTGTCAAGGCGGCGGGGGGTTGAAACGTGCCGCCACGAGACCACACTACGACATAATGAGACCGAAGCGGAACGATGTAGCCGCTTGGGAATAGCGCCGCAAAGGGGGCCGGGATGATCAAGCTGAACGTGAACGGGCGCGTGCATGATGTAGACGCGCCGGCCGACACCCCGTTGCTGTGGGTGCTGCGCGAGTGGCTGGGGATGACCGGCAGCAAGTATGGCTGCGGCGCCGGCGTGTGCGGGGCGTGCAGCGTGCAGATCGACGGGGACGTGGTGCGGTCTTGCGCCATGGCAGTTGGGGATGTGGGCGCGGGCAAGGTGCTGACGATCGAGGGGCTGTCGCCGGATGGGCTGTCGCACCCGGTGCAGAAGGCGTGGCTGGCGCATGAGGTGCCGCAGTGCGGCTACTGCCAGAGCGGCCAGATCATGGCCGCCGCCGCACTGCTGAAGGCGGTGCCGAAGCCGACCGACGACGATATCGCGGCGGCGATGCAGAACATCTGCCGCTGCGGCACCTACCAGCGCATCAAGGCGGCGATCCACGACGCCGCGCGCGACGGCGCGGCCTGAGGGGGAGCGGGACAATGAACGAGATCAACGGGCTGGGCCGCCGCTTCTTCCTGGGAACGGCGGCGGCGGTGGCGGGCGGCTTCTCGCTGGGGTGGAAGATCCCGGCGGCGCAGGCGCAGGTTGCGAATTCGGCCGCTACGGCGGCGGGCGGCGTGGAAGTGGGCATCTGGGCGGTGGTGATGCCGGATGACCGCGTGATCGTGCGCATCGCGCGCTCCGAGATGGGGCAGGGCACGCTGACCGGGCTGGCGCAGCTGGTGGCCGACGAGATGGACGCCGATTGGGCGAAGGTTCAGGCCGAATACATCGCGCCCGAGGTGAACCAGGCGAACAAGCGCGCCTGGGGCGACATGTCCACCGGCGGCAGCCGCGGCATTCGCGCTTCGGTGGAGTATGTGCGCAAGGGCGGCGCGGCGGCCAAGGCCATGCTGGTGCAGGCGGCGGCGGCGCAATGGGGCGTGCCCGCGGGCGAGTGCAGCGCCAGCGAGAGCGTGATCACGCACAAGCCTTCCGGGCGCACGCTGCGCTATGGCCAGGTGGCGGCGGCGGCGGCCAAGCTGCCGGTGCCGGACAACGTGGCGGTGAAGCAGCCTTCCGAGTGGAAGATCGTCGGCAAGGGCGTGAAGCGGCTCGATACCGTCGAGAAGCTGTCGGGCAAGCTGGTCTATGCGATCGACCTGCAACTGCCGGAGATGCTGAACGCCTCCATCGCGCAGTGCCCGGTGTTCGGCGGCAAGATCGGCAGCTTCGATGCCAGCAAGGTGATGGGCATGCCCGGCGTGCGGCACGTGGTGCGGGTGGATGACAGCACCATCGCGGTGGTGGCAGACAAGTGGTGGCAGGCGCAGACGGCACTGAAGGCGCTGCCGATCGTGTGGGACGAGGGTCCGAACGCGAATGTCAGCTCCGCCAGCATCGCCAAGCACCTGGAGAGCGGGCTGGACGCCAAGGAGGCGTTTGTCGGCCTGAAGCAGGGCGACGTGGAAGCGGCGTTCAAGGGTGCTGCGAAGGTGGTGGAGGCGACCTACGGCTCCCCGTTCCTGAACCATGCCACGCTGGAGCCGATGACCTGCACGGCGAAGTGGGACGGGACCACCATCGAGGTATGGGTCTCCTCGCAGAACGGCGATGCCTCCCTGGCGGCGGCGGCGGAGGCGGCGGGCGTGCAGCTGGCCAATGTGAAGGTGAACAAGCATCACCTGGGCGGCGGGTTCGGGCGGCGCGGCAAGCAGGACTACGTGCGCCAGGCGGTGCTGATCGCCAAGCAGGTGCCGGGGCGGCCGGTGAAGATGATCTGGTCGCGCGAGGAGGACATGCAGCACGGCTTCTATCGCCCGATCACGATGGCGAAGATGAAGGCGGGGCTGGATGCGCAGGGCAACCTGGTGGCGCTGCATGGCCGTCTCTCCGGCCAATCCATCCTGGCGCACCTGTTCCCCTCCCGCCTTGCCGGCGGGGCGGACCCGGTACAGTTCCAGGGATGGAACAAGGAGGAGTTCGGCTACCAGGCGATCCCCAACATCCTGATCGACCATGCAATGCGCAACACGCATGTGCCGGTGGGGTTCTGGCGCGGGGTGAACCACAACCAGAACGCCGTGTACATGGAATGCTTCCTGGACGAGGTGGCGCTGGCGGCGGGGAAGGACCCGCTGGACTTCCGGATTGGGCTGCTGGGCCAGATGCCGAAGCTGCGCGCGGTGCTGCAGGCCGCCGCCGACAAGGCGGACTACCGCAAGCCTCTGCCGGCCGGGGTGTTCCGCGGCCTCTGCGCCAATTACGGCTTCGGCAGCTACACCGCCGCGGTGGCCGAGGTGAGCGTGAGCAAGCAGGGCGAGGTGAAGGTGCACCGCATCGTGGCCGCCACCGATTGCGGCTATGCGGTCAATCCGGACCAGATCGCCGCCCAGGTGGAAGGCAGCTTCGTCTATGGCCTGTCTGCCCTGTTCACCAGCGAGAACACGGTGGAGAAGGGCCGGATCGTGGAAGGCAACTTCGACACCTATGAGGTGATGAAGCTGGAGCAGATGCCCAAGGTGGAGACCGTGGTGGTGCCCTCCGGCGGGTTCTGGGGCGGGGTGGGCGAGCCGACCATCGCGGTGGCGGCACCGGCGGTGCTCAACGCCATCTACGCGGCGACGGGCAAGCGCATCCGCACGCTGCCCTTGAAGCACCACGATCTCAGCCACGCCTGATGGCGTGGCTTCCGCACGCTTGAGGCTGGCGGTGATGGTGGCGGTGGTGGCCTTTCCGGCTGCCGCCGCCGCTTTTCAGGTGGTGGGCGATGCCATTGAGGCGCCGCTCACCGATGTGGCCGGGGACCCCGTGCGCGGGCGGGCGGTGGTAGCGGGCCGGCAGGTGGGCACCTGCGTGCTGTGCCATGCCGGGCCGTTCCCGGAAGAGCGGCTGCCGGCGTCCATCGCGCCCGACCTGCGCGGGGTGGCGGACCGGCTTTCGGCGGGGCAGATCCGGCTGCGGCTGGTCGATCCCCGTGTTGTGAACCCCGCGACGGTGATGCCGGCCTATTTCAGCCAGGCCGGCCTGGTGCGGGTGGGTCGGGCCTGGCAAGGCCGCACGGCGCTGACGGCGCAGCAGATCGAGGATGCGGTGGCGTTCCTGATGACGCTGAAGGAGGAGTGATGCGGCGGCGCAGCTTCGTGGTGATGGCCGGCGCGGCGGCGATGCTGCCGCAGGGCGCGCGCGCCAAGCCGGAGGAGGTGGAGGCGCTGGTGCGGGCCATCACCGGCGGCGCGCCGGCGCGGCCCGGGCGGGTGAAGCTCGACGTGCCGGAACTGGTGGAGAACGGCAACACCGTGGGGCTGACCGTTTCGCTGGGCGAGGACGTGCCGGAGGACGCGGTGCTGACCGATATCCACGTCTTTGCCGACGGCAACCCGCGGCCGGGGGTGGTGCATTTCCGCTTCGGTAAGCTGGCCGGGGTGCCGAAGGTGGGGACGCGGGTGCGGCTGGCGACAAGCCAGACGGTGACGGCGGTGGCGGTGTTCGCGGATGGGTCGTGCTGGCGGGACAGCGTGGGCGTGCTGGTGACGTGGTCGGCGTGCTTGGACTAAGAAAGAATCTTCTTTTTCTGAAGAAAAAGAAGCAAAAAGATTTTTGTTCGTTTGCGGCATGGCCAGCCTGGGCCCAAGTGCATAAAAGTTTTTTGGTTCTTTTTTTCAAAAAAGAACATGCTTGCTTGATGAAGGAGGGACCCATGGCCGTGAAGCCCTTGCTGAGCGTGCCGCGCGAGGTGAAGGCGGGGGTGCCGTTCGATGTGCGCATCCTGATCCAGCACCCGATGGAAACCGGCTTCCGGCGCGATGCCGTGGGCGGGGTGATCGCGCGCGACATCATCCACACCTTCGAGTGCTCGGTGGATGGGGAGGAGGTGTTCGCCGCGCGGCTGGAGCCGGCGATCGCGGCCAACCCGTACCTGCTGTTCTCGGTGCGGCTGGCGCGCAGCGGGACGATGCGGCTGCGCTGGGTGGATGACCACGGGGCGGAGGCGGAGGAGCGTGTCGAGATCCGCGTGGTGTAGGGCGCTGGTGCTGCTGCTGGCGGCGTTGCCGGCGGCCGCACAGGAAAAGCGTTCCGGCTACGACGATGCGGGGCCGCAGGTGCGGGCCATGCAGGATGACGACATGGCCAACCCCGCCTTCCTGTGGGTGCAGCAGGGCGAGGCGCTGTGGGGGCGGCGCGTGGGCGAGGCGGGCAAGAGCTGTGCCGATTGCCATGGCGCGGTGGCGGAGATGCGCGGGGTGGCGGCGCGCTATCCGGAGTTCGACGCGGCGCGCGGGCGGGTGGTGACGCTGGAGCAGCGGGTGACTCTGTGCCGCACGGATTTCCAGGGCGCGCCGGCCCTGGCGCCGGAGAGCGATGCGCTGCTGGGGATCACCGCGCTGGTGGGGTTGCAGTCTCGCGGGATGCCGGTGGCGGTGGAAGTCTCTGGCGCGGCGGCGGAGGCGGTGGCGCGCGGCGAGGCGTTCTTCCGGCTGCGGCAGGGGCAGCTGAACCTGTCCTGCGCGCAGTGCCACGACCAGCTGGCCGGGCAATCGCTGGCGGGCAGCCGGATTCCGCAGGGGCATGCGAACGCCTATCCGATCTACCGGCTGGAATGGCAGGGGATGGGCTCCCTGCATCGCCGGCTGCGCGCCTGCCTGGTGGGGGTGCGGGCGGAGCCGCTGGTGCGGGATGATGCGCTGCTGGGGGATCTGGAGCTGTACCTGGCCGCCCGCGCGGCGGGGCTGAAGGTGGAGACGCCGGGGGTGCGCCCCTGACTTCCCACGCGGGGGGCTTGCGCTATCATCGCTGGATGACAGCGCCCGACATCCTGCTCGACGTTTCGCATCTGGCCTATTCCTACAACGGCCTCGCCGCAGTGCGGGACGTTTCCTTCCGGGTGGGGAGCGGCGAGGTGGTGGCGCTGCTGGGGGCGAACGGGGCGGGGAAGTCCACCACGGTGAAGGTGGTGGCCGGCGCGCTGAAGGCGAAGGCGGGCGCCATCCGGTTCGATGGCGAGCCGATCGAGGGCCAGCCGAGCCACGTGGTGGTGAAGCGCGGCATCACGCTGGTGCCGGAGGGGCGGCTGGTGTTCCCGCTGATGACGGTGGAGGAGAACCTGCAGATGGGCGGGTTCACCCAGCCGGCGGCGAGCGTGGCGCGCGCCATCGAGCACAGCTTCACGCTGTTCCCGCGCCTGGCGGAGCGGCGGGCGCAGCGGGCGGGCTCGCTCAGCGGCGGCGAGCAGCAGATGCTGGCGATCGCGCGCGGGCTGATGAGCGCGCCACGGCTGATGATCCTGGATGAGCCCTCCCTGGGCCTGGCGCCGATCCGGGTGCAGGAGCTGTTCCGGCTGATCGCGGCGATCGCGGAGGAGGGGGTGGCGATCGTGCTGGTGGAGCAGAACGTGCACCAGAGCCTGAAGATCGCCCACCGCGGCTACGTGATGGAAAAGGGTGCCACCGTGCTGGGCGGCACCGGCGAGGAACTGCTGGGCAACGACTATGTGCGGCGGGCCTTCCTTGGCCGATAGGAGCGGGTGATGGCGGGTGTCCTGTCGGTTGTGCCTGTCGATGCCTGGCGCAACGAAGGGACGGGCACCGGGGTCACCCCCTTCACCTTCCGGGTGCTGCGCACCGGCGACATCGCCGGGGCCGCGAGCGTGGACTGGTCGGTGATCGGCATGCCTGGCGCGCTGGGCTTCTGGGCGGCCGATGCGGCGGATTTCGGGGCGACCTTCGGCACGGTGAGCTTCGCGCCGGGGCAGGCGAGCGAGCTGTTCAGCGTGGCGGTGCTGCCCGATGGGCGCAGCGAGTTCGACGAGGGCTTCGCGGTGGTGCTGTCCAACCCCTCCCCGGGGGCGAGCATCGAGCTGCCGGTGGCGGCGGGCGGGATCACGAACGACGACGCGAACAGCATCGGGTTCTCGGCTGGTGGTGCCATGCAGTCCGAAGGCAGCGGCGGCACCACGGCGTTCATCTTCACGCTGGAACGCACCGGCCTCAACTACGCCGGCGGGATCGGCGTGGCGTGGCGGGTGGTGCCGGCGGTGGCGACGGAAGGGCCGCCGGCGAGTGAAGCGGATTTCCCGGGCGGCGTGTTCCCGAACGGGGTGGTGACCTTCGCCGAGGGGCAGACCAGCCTGACACTGAGCGTGCCGGTGCTGGCCGACACGCTGGACGAGGGGACGGAGCTGTTCGCGGTGCTGCTCTCCGATCCCTTCGGGGGCACGGGGATCGACACGCCCGCGGCGCTGGGGGTGATCCTGGACGACGACGACACGGCGTTCCTGTCGATCGCGGAGGCCAACGCGCGCGTGATCGAGGGCAACGGCGGCAGTGCGGTGGCCACCTTCACCGTGGCGCGCAGCGGCAATGTCGCGCAGGGGCACACGGTGGCCTGGACCGTGGCCGGGTCGGGCGCCAATGCGGCGTCGGCGGCGGATTTCGTGGGCGGCATGTTGCCTGCCGGGGTGGTGTCGTTCGCGCCGGGTGAGACGGTACGCACCATCGCGGTGCCGATTGCCGGCGACGTGACGCTGGAACAGAGCGAGCAGTTCCAGGTCGCACTTTCAAATCCGTCGGACGGCGCGCAGATCAAGACCGCTTCCACCCTGGGCACGATCCTGAACGATGACAGCCCGGGCGGCGGCAGCGGCGTGGTGTCGATCGCGGCGACGCAGGCTAGTCGGGCGGAAGGGCAGGCCGGCAGCACCAGCTTCACCTTCACGGCAACGCGCAGCGGCGATGCCAGCTTGCAGGCGATGGCCGACTGGGCGGTGAGCGGCGCCGATGTGTCGGCAGAGGATTTCGTCGGCGGCGTGCTGCCGGCGGGCGTGGTCTTCTTCGCGCCCGGCGAGACCAGCGTGATCGTCAGCGTTCCCGTTCTCGCCGACAGGGTGCCGGAGGGCGACGAGGGGTTCACCCTGACACTGTCCAACCCCATGGCGGGGGTGGCGCTCGGCACCAAAGCCGCTGCGGGCACGATCGGCAACGACGACGCGCTGCTGACGCTCGGCGGAGAATACACCTATGTGGTGGAGGGGCAGGCCGGCTCAACGACCGCGACCTTCACCATCACCCGCAGCGGTGACCTTTCGCGCGCGCATGGGGTGGCGTGGTCGGTGATCGGCGATGGCGCCAAGGCGGCGTCGGCGGCGGATTTCGTGGGGGGCGTGCTGCCGGCGGGGGTGGTGAGCTTCGCGCCCGGCGAGACCCTGCGCAGCTTCGTCGTGCCGATCGCGGGCGATACGGTGGCGGAGGCCAACGAGGTTTTCTACGTGGCGCTGTCCGCGCCGACAGAGGGCGCGGTACTCGCGCCCGGCGGAAGGCTCGGCAGGATCGTCGATGACGACACAAGGGGAAGCGGCACGCTGTCGATCGCGGCGCAGAACGCCGACCTGCGGGAAGGCACGGGGGCGCTGGCCACGCTGTTCAGCTTCACGGTAACGCGCAGCGGCGATGCCAGCCTGCCGGCGCAGGCGCGCTGGAGCGTGGCAGGCGGCGGTGCACCGCAGGCCAATGTTGCCATCGCGGCCGATTTCGGCGGTGCGTTTCCGGCCGGGGTTGTCAGCTTCGCCGCGGGGGAGCGGCAGGCGACAATCCAGGTTGCGGTGGTTGGCGACAGCGCGATCGAAACCGATGACGGCTTCACCGTGACGCTGTCGAACCCGTCGCCCGAGGTGGCGCTGGGCACCGCGAAGGCCTGGGGGCGGATCCGCAACGACGATGCGCAGCTCTCGCTGGCGGGCCCCAGCGTCGGCGCGGGGGAGGGCGATAGCGGCACCACGGCATTCACCTTCACCGTTGCCCGCACCGGCGATCTTTTGGTGGCCCATGAAGCGGCGTGGCGCGTGACGGCAGACGGGGCCGCGCCGGCGGATGCGGCGGATTTCCCGGGCGGGGTGCTGCCGGCGGGGCAGGTGACCTTCGCCCCCGGCCAGGCGGTGCGCGAGATCACCGTGCCGGTGGCGGGCGATCGGATCGTGGAGCCGCAGGAAGCCTTCCGGCTGACCCTGGAGGCCCCGACCGGTGGCGCCACCATCGGCATCGCGTCGCGCTTTGGCACCATCCTGGCCGACGATGTGCGGGGCGGTGGCACGCTTTCGATTGCGCCGTTGAGCGCGACGCTGGCGGAAGGGGCAAGTGGGGCGACCGACTTCACCTTCCTGGTGACGCTGACCGGCGATGCCAGCTTCGGCGCCGAGGCGGATTGGGCGGTGAGCAGGGGCTCGGTGGGCGGGACGGTATCGGCCGAGGCGACGGACTTCGTGGGTGGGGTGCTGCCTTCCGGGGTGGTCTATCTCGGGGCCGGGGTGACACGCCAGACGATCACCGTGCGGGTGGCGGGCGATGCGGCGCTGGAACTGAACGAGAGCTTCGCGATCACGCTGTCGAACCCGTCCCAGGATACGGCGCTCGGCACCGCGCGGGCCAACGGGATCATCTGGGACGACGACGCGTCGGGCAGCGGGGCGCTTTCGATCGCGCGTGCCGCGGCGCAGGTGGCGGAAGGATTGGCGGGAAGCTCCGCCTTTACCTTCACCGTTGCGCGCGGCGGCGACCTTTCGCGCGCGGCGGGGGCGGATTGGGCGGTGACGGGCGGCGGCAGCGTGGCGGGCACGGGGGCGGCCCAGGCCAATGATTTCGCGGGTGGGGTGCTGCCGCGCGGCCATGTCCATTTCGCCCCGGGGCAGGGCCGGGCGAGCGTGACGGTACTGGTGGCCGCGGACGCGGTGCCGGAGCTGAACGAGGCGTTCACCGTGACGCTGGTGAGCCCGCAGGCGGGGGTGTCGCTGGGCACCGCGGCGGCGACCGGCGTGATCATGAACGATGATTTCGTGAGCACGGCGGCGAACGAGTTCCTGTCCGGATCGGCGGCGCCCGACCTGTTCCTGCTGGGCGGCGGGCTGGACACGGTGCTGGGCAAGGGCGGCGCCGATGTGTTCCGCGTGCTGCCGGCGGCGCTGGGGCCGGTGGCGCAATCGCTGATTGCGTTCGAGGGTTTCAACCGGGCGATCGGCGAGGTGATCGACCTCTCGGCGATCGATGCCGTGGCGGGAACGGGCGCCAACAATGCCTTCGCCTTCATCGGCACGGCGGCGTTCAGCGGCGTGGCCGGGCAGTTGCGCTGGCAATCCGAGGGCGCGGTGCAACGCGTGCAGGGCGACGTGAACGGCGACCGCATCGCCGACCTCACGCTGCTGGTGCGCGCGGCCGGGCCGCTCGATGCCGGGTGGTTCGTGCTGTAGCTAGGTTTCGTCCGGCGTGCCCAGATAGGCCGCGATCACCTTCGGATCGGCGGAAATCTCGGCCGGGCTGCCCTCGGCGATCTTGGCGCCGGCATCCAGCACGATGATGTGGTCCGAGATGCGCATCACCGCTGCCATGTCGTGCTCGACCAGGAACACCGTGGTGCCGCGGTCGCGCACGCGGCGCAGGATGTCGCAGATCTCCTCGGTTTCCGCCGGGTTGAGGCCGGCGCAGGGTTCGTCGGCCAGCAGCAGCACCGGGCGGGCGGCGATGGCGCGGGCGAGTTCCAGGCGGCGCAGATAGCCCACGGTGAGGTCGCCGGCGGGGCGGTCGGCGAAGGCTTCCAGGCCCGCGGTTTCGAGCGCGGCCTCGGTCACGGCGGCCACGTCGCGCGGGCCGTCGCGGCCGAACAGGGCGCCGATGCGGACGTTGTCGTGCACGGTGATTTCCGGGAAGGGCTTGGCGATCTGGAAGGCGCGCGCGATGCCGCGCCGCGCGATGGCCACCGTGGATTGGCCGGAGATCGGCTCGCCATGGAACAGGATCTCCCCGGCGGTGGGGGGCAGGTAGCCGGTGACGAGGTTGAAGATGGTGGACTTGCCGGCGCCGTTCGGGCCGATCAGCGCGGTGATGGTCCCGGGCTCCACGCGCAATGAAACATCGTCGGTGGCGACGAGGCCGCGGAAGCGCTTGGTGACCCCCTTGAGTTCCAGGATGGCGGGCTTCATGCCGCGGCATCCCGGCGCCGGCGGCGGAAGGCCAGCCAGGTGCCGACGATGCCGCGCGGCGCGGCCAGCACCAGGGCCACCAGCATCGCGCCGGTGAGGAACATGTGCAGGTTGAGGAAGCCGCCCAGGATCACCTGCGTCAGCACCACCATGATGACCGATCCGATCATCGGCCCGATCAGCGTGCCCATGCCGCCCAGCAAATTGTAGACGATCATGTTGAGCGAGAAATCGGTGCGGTAAACCGATCCGGTGGTGATGTAGCCCAGCGAATGCGCATAGATCACGCCAAGCGCGCCGGTGAGCGTGGCCGAGAGCACGAACATGGTGATCTTGTAGCGGTCTGTCGGCACGCCGAGCATGCGGGCGGTGTCCTCATCCTCACGCATCGCAGCGAGACCGTGGCCGATGCGGGCATTCTTCACCGCAAAGGCGATGGCCAGAATGATCGCGGTGGCGATCAGCAGCAGGTAGTAGAACACCGCCTCCTGCCGCAGGCCGAAGGCGGGGATGCGGGGGAACACCAGGCCCATCGAGCCCTTGAAGGCATCGATCGAATTGGTGAGTTCCGACAGCACCTGGGCCACACCCAGCATGGCCACGGCGAAGTAGATGCCGCGCAGGCGCAGGATCGGCCAGGCCACCGCCCCGGCCACCACCGCGCAGGCGCCCATGCCCACCAGCAGGCCGAGGCCCAGGCCCACCAAGGGCTGGGCGCGCATGAACGGCGTGCCGAGCATCTGGGTTTCGAACAGCCCGGCGGCAAAGGCGCCCAGGCCGATGAAGGCCGTGTGGCCAAAGCTCCAGTAGCCCGCGAAGCCGCCCAGCAGCGTCCAGGCCAGGCCGAGCGCGGTGGAGAGCAGGATCAGCTGGCCCACGCGCACGTGGAACGGCATCAGCACGAAGGGCACGCAGGCCAGCACGGCGAGGCCGAGCAGAGCGGCGAGGATCCACCAGCGTTGCCGGGCGATGGCTTCGCGCAGCATCTCAGCGCGTTCCCGCGAAGGCGTTACCCAGCAGCCCGGCGGGGCGGACCATCAGCATCAGCACCAGGATCAGGAACATCATCACGTTGGGGAAGGCCGGGCCGATCAGCTGGGAGGTGGCGGTGCTGATGAGCCCCAGCAGCAACCCGCCTAGCAGCGCACCGGAAGGCGAGCCGACGCCGCCGAGAACGACGACGACGAAGGCGTTCAGCGTCCAGTTCGCCTCGTCCGGCGGAGAGAAGGGCAGCACGATGCCGAGGATGGCGCCCGAGGCCCCGGCGAAGGCGGCCGAGACGCCGAACGTCACGGCATAGACATGGCGCGCATTCACCCCGCACAGCCGCGCCGCCAGTTCCTGCTGCGCCGTGGCGCGGATCACGCGGCCGATGCGGGTGCGGTTCAGCACATAGGCGAGCGCGCCGAGCAGGGCCAGGCTGGCGGCCAGCGCCGAGATGCGCACGAGGTCGATGGTCAGCGGGCCCAGCCGCAGGAAGCTGAACGCCCAGCCCGGCGAGATGGATTTGAAATCCGGCGAGAAGGCCAGCACCAGCGCGTTGCGCAGCATCAGCGCCACGCCGAAGGTCACGAGCATGGAAGCGAGCAGGGAGGAACGGTCCACCGCCAGCTGGATCAACCCGCGCTGGTAGATGTAGCCGAGCCCGAACAGCACCAGCATCACCGGCGGGATGCACAGCAGCGGATCGAGCCCCGTGGTGTGCCAGGCGAACCAGGTGAAATAGGCACCGATCAGCACGATGGCGCCGTGGCTGAGGTTCACCACGCCGAGCACGCCGAAGATCAGCGAGAACCCCACCGCGGCGAGCGCGTAGAGCCCGCCGAGGACGAGGCCATCGAGGATGGTCTGCAGGGCGAGCATTCAGCCCGCCCCGCTTGCGGCGCTCGGCAAGGCGCTCAGCTCTTCTTGTCCCACGCCGGCACCGGCCACAGCAGCTCCGCCGTCTTGCCGCCGGCGGGGTACACCACCTCGCCCGCGCTCTTCAGCACCTGTCCGACGGAAGGGCCCATGGCGACGGCATCGCCGTCACCGTCCTTGGTGAATTTCACCCGGCCGTACAGCGTCTCAAGGTCGGTGGCCGCCAGGGCATCGCGCACCTTCACGGGATCGATGCTGCGCGCGGCCTGCATCGCCTTCACGTAGGTGATGATGCAGGCCGCACCGGCGGCGACGTGATAGGCGATGGGGCGCGAGACGTTCTTCGCGTAATAGGCGGCGAAGTCGCCCGGCGAGCCGAAGAACGGGTCCTTCCAGGTGGTGCGCTGGTCCCAGTACGTCGAATAGAAGATGCCGTTGGCATGCTTGCCCAACGCCTCCCGGTAGGAGGCCAGCTGCGGGCCGAGGCCCTGGAACAGCAGGCCCACATTGGTGCCGGTGGCGATCATCTGGCGTGCGATCAGCAGCGAGTTCTGGTCGTGCATGGCGCACAGCAGCATGTCTGGCGTTTTGCTGCGCACCGAGGACAGCACGGAGGAGGCATCGGAGATCTGTTCCGGCAGCAGGTAGTTTTCCAGCAGCGTGTAGCCGGCGGCCTGGCAGTCCTTCACGATCCCGGCCGCGAAGGTCTTCGAGAACGCGTCGTTGGTGGCGATCACGCTGAAGGTCTTGGGCTGCGGGTTCAGCGTCTTGAAGAAGGCCACGGTGGACTGGAACTGGCGCG
This sequence comes from Acetobacteraceae bacterium, assembly GCA_044358135.1. GTDB lineage: Bacteria > Pseudomonadota > Alphaproteobacteria > Acetobacterales > Acetobacteraceae > CAMDGX01. Next base: position 14,537 of record JBIKOJ010000118.1, read on the forward strand.
TGGCGCGCGGGAACATGCCGAAGACGAACTGGTAGCCCTGGTTGAAGATCTGGTCGCTGCCGCCGCCGGCCTGCACCATGGGCTTCTCCGCCCGTTCCGTGATCGCCGCCGTGGGCAGCACGATGTTGCTGCCGAAGGAGCCGAGGAAGAAATCCACGTTGTCGTCCAGCAGGCGCTGGATCAGCGTGGTGGCGCGCGAGGGGTCCGACGCATCGTCGAACAGGCGCAGCTCCAGCTGGTACTTGGTGCCGGCGATATCCACGCCGCCCTGCTCGTTGAGGTACTTCACCGCGGTGAGGTAGCCGTTGTTCACGTTCAGGCCGGTTTCCGCCGCGCCGCCGGAAAGCGGCACGGAGCCGCCGAATACCAGCTTTTTCGCCTGCGCGCGGGCGCTACGCAGCGCGGGCATGGCGAGCGCGCTGGCGCCGGCCAGGGTCAGGGCGGTTCGCCGATCCATCCGGGGCATGGCAGCCTCTCCTTCATCGTTGCCGGCAGGATGGCGCGGGCAGGGCGGGTGCGCAATGCGGGGTCTTGTGCCGCGCGCACGGGCAGGGGATGACGGCGGGATGCAAGCAACCGACGGATTGCCGCCCGGGCCGCGGGCGCGCGCGATGCTGACCCTCACGCTGGCCGTGGCACTCTCCGTGCTCGGTGCCTCGCTGCCCAATATCGCGCTGCCGAGCATCGCCGAGGCACTGCAGGTTTCGCCGGCGGCTTCCGTGTGGGTGGTGAACGGCTACCAGATCGTGGTGTGCGTCTCGCTGCTGCCGTTCTCCTCGCTGGGCGACATCTACGGCTACCGGCGGGTGTACGGGTTCGGCATCGTGCTGTTCACGCTGGCCTCCGGATTGTGCGCACTGGCGCCAGACCTGCAAACGCTGGTGGCCGCGCGCATCCTGCAGGGCATCGGCTCCGCGGGGATCATGAGCGTGAACACCGCCCTGGTGCGCACCATCTTCCCGCGCGCGGAACTCGGCCGCGGCATGGGGCTGAACACCATGGTGGTGGCCACCTCGCTGGCCCTCGGCCCCACCACCTCGGCGGCCGTGCTGGCGGTGGCGGACTGGCACTGGCTGTTCCTGGTGAACGTGCCGCTGGGGCTGGTGGCGATGGCCACCTGGCGCTTCCTGCCCGAAACCCCGCCCGGCGCGCACCGCTTCGACATTCCCAGCGCCGTGCTGAATGCCGCCACGCTCGGGCTGTTCATCGCCGGGCTCGATTGGTTCGGGCATGGCACCGCGGTGGCGCCGGGGCTGCTGCTGCTGGCCGCTTCCGTGGCGGTGGGCTGGGTGTTCGTGAAGCGCCAGCTGACCCTGCCGGCGCCGATGCTGCCGGTCGATCTGTTCCGCCGCCCGGCCTTCGCGCTCGCCGTGGCCACCTCCATCTGCTCCTACATGGGGCAGACCTCCGCCTATGTGGCGCTGCCCTTCCTGTTCCACGCCGGCGGCGCCAGCGAGATCGGCACCGGCCTGCTGATGACGCCCTGGCCGGTGGCGGTGATGATCATCTCCCCCTTCGCCGGCACGCTCTCCGATCGGTTTCCCGCCGGGCTGCTCGGCGGCATCGGGCTGGGCGTGATGACGCTGGGGCTGGTGGCGATCGCCATGCTGGCGCCCGGTGCTGCGTGGTGGGACGTGGCCTGGCGCATGGTGATCACCGGCGCCGGCTTCGCCCTGTTCCAGACTCCGAACAACCGCGTGCTGATCTCCTCCGTGCCGCGCGAACGCAGCGGCCAGGGCAGCGGCATGATCTCCACCTCCCGCCTGCTCGGCCAGACCATGGGGGCCGCGGTGGTGGCGCTGGTGTTCGGCGCCATGCAAAGCCGCGGCGTGGGCACGGCGGCCGAAGTGGCGGTGCTGTGCGGCGCGGCCCTGACGGCGGTGGCGACGGTGCTGAGCCTGGCGCGGCTGAAGGGGTAGGCCAGGGCTCCGCCCTGGACCCGGCAGGGGCGCTGCCCCTGCACCCCGCCAGGGACCTGAGGTCCCTGGACCCACATGAGCTTCCGCCTTCGGCGGGGAGGGGCCGTCTCGCTGGTTCGATCGGCCTCGATGGCCC
>JBIKOJ010000093.1:0-20066 GCA_044358135.1 Acetobacteraceae bacterium
GAGTTTCGGCGTTCGCTGGAAGCGGAGCCCTGGCTGATCCTGGCGGCGATCGTGGTGATCTACATCGTGCTGGGCGTGCTGTACGAGAGCTTCATCCATCCGGTGACGATCCTGTCCACCCTGCCCTCGGCGGGGATCGGGGCGCTGCTGGCGCTGATGGTGACGGGGCAGGATCTTTCGCTGGTGGCGCTGGTGGGGATCGTGCTGCTGATGGGGATCGTGAAGAAGAACGCGATCATGATGATCGACTTCGCGCTGGATGCGGAGCGCACGCGCGGGCTGTCGCCGGAGGCGGCGATCACCGAGGCGTGCCTGCTGCGTTACCGGCCGATCATGATGACGACAGCCGCGGCACTGTTGGGGGCGCTGCCGCTGGCGCTGGAATCCGGCAGCGGCAGCGAGCTGCGGTTTCCGCTGGGGGTGACGATCATCGGCGGGTTGCTGCTGAGCCAGGTGCTGACGCTGTACACCACGCCGGCGATCTACCTGGCGTTCGAGCGGCTGCGGTTGCGCTGGGCGCGGCCGGTGGCGGCGGAATAGCGCGGTGCGATTCTCTGCCGCCTTCATCGCGCGGCCGGTGGGCACCATCCTGATGGCGCTGGGGCTGATGATCGCGGGGCTGGTGGCGTGGCGGTTCCTGCCGGTGGCGCCGCTGCCGAACGTGGATATTCCGACCATCGTGGTGTTCGCCAGCCGGCCTGGGGCCGATCCGGAGACGATGGCGAATTCGATTGCGGCGCCGATCGAGCGGCGGCTTTCGGAGATTGCGGGGGTGACGGAGCTGACTTCGACCAATTCGGTCGGGGCCAGTTCCATCGTGGTGCAGTTCGATCTCAACCGGAACATCGACGACGCGGCCAAGGATGTGCAGGCGGCGATCAATGCGGCGACGCCCGATCTGCCGGCGGACCTGCCGGTGCGGCCGTTCCTGCGCAAGTTCAACCCGGCGGCGGCGCCGATCATGAGCCTGGCGCTGACCTCCGAAACCCGCTCCATGGCGGAGCTGTACGACATGACGGAGAGCGTGTTCGCCCAGCGCATCTCCCAGTTGGACGGCGTGGGCGGGGTGCAGATCAACGGGGCGGAGAAGCCGGCGGTGCGGGTACGGCTGGACCCGGCGGCGCTGGCGGCGGCGGGGCTTTCCGGGCAGGACGTGTTCAACGCGATCCGGCGCAGCAATGTGTTCGGGCCCACGGGCGGGTTCGACGGGGCGGTGCAGGCCGAGCTGATCGGGCTGAACGGGCAGCTGGTGCGCGCGGCCGAGTATCGCCCGCTGGTGCTCAAGACGGTGCCGGGCGGGGGCGTGGTGCGGCTGGGGGACGTGGCCGAGGTGATCGACGGCGTGACCAACGCGCGGCTGGCGGCGTGGCTGGGGACGAAGCCGGCGATCCTGATGAACGTGACCAAGGCGGCCGGGGCCAACGTGATCGAGACGGTGGATCGCATCAAGGCGATGCTGCCGCAGCTTCAGGCCTGGATGCCGCCCGACGTGGCGATGACGGTGATCGTGGACCGTACCCAGACGATCCGCGCCAGCGTGGCCGAGGTGCGCAACGCGCTGCTGATCTCCTGCGTGCTGGTGCTGCTGGTGGTGCTGCTGTTCCTCCGCCGGCTGGTGCCGACGCTGGCGGCGGCGGTGACGGTGCCGCTGTCGTTGGCGGGGAGCCTGGCGGCGATGTACCTGCTCGGCTTCTCGGTGAACAATTTCTCGCTGATGGCGCTGACGATTGCCGTCGGGTTCGTTGTCGACGATGCCATCGTGATGATCGAGAACGTGGCGCGGCATGCGGAGATGGGGAAATCGCCGTTGCGGGCGGCGCTGGATGGGGCGGCGCAGATCGGGTTCACGGTGATCTCGATCAGCATTTCGCTGGTGGCGGTGTTCATCCCGATCCTGTTCATGGGCGGCATCTTGGGGCGGATGTTCCATGAGTTCGCCGTGGTGCTGACGGTGGCGATCGCGATTTCCGCGCTGGTGTCGCTGACGCTGACGCCGATGATGATGGGGCGGTTCATGCGGGCGCGGCCCCTGCCCCCACGCGGTGTGCTGGGCGCGATGGACCGGGGGGTGGAGCGGGCGCTGGCGGGGTTGCAGCGTGGGTATGCGCGCTCGCTCGATCTGGCGCTGCGGGTGCGCTGGCTGATGCTGGCGGTGACGGTGGGCGTGCTGGGGCTGACGGTGTGGATGTATGGCCAGGTGCCGAAGGGGTTCATGCCGATCCAGGATACCGGGATGCTGCAGGGGGCGGTGATCGCCGGGCCGGAGATTTCCTTCGCGGCGATGGCGGAGCGGCAGCGGCGGGTGATCGAGATCATCGAGCGCGATCCGGCGGTGGCGCAGATCGGATCGAATATCGGGGTGACGTCGGGCTGGGCTTCGTTGAACCGGGGGCAGCTGGTGATCGGGCTGAAGCCGGTGGCCGAGCGGAAGGTTTCCGCCGAGCAGGTGGTGGCGCGGCTGCGGCCGCAGCTGGCGGGTCTGGCGGGGATCCAGGCCTTCACCTGGTCGGCGCAGGAGATGCGCGGCGGTGGGCGGCAGGGGAGCAGCAACCAGTTCGTGCTGCTGAGCGAGGATTTGGGGCTGCTGCGCGAGTGGTCCCAGCTTTTGGTGGACCGGCTGCGGGAGGAGCCGGGGATCACCGACGTTTCCAGTGACCAGGACCGGGCCGGGCCGCAGGTGAATGTGGTGATCGACCGGGAGGCGGCGGCGCGGCTGGGGGTTTCGGTTTCGGCCATTACCGCGGCGCTGAACAATTCCTTCGCGCAGCGGCAGATCTCGATCATCTACACGGCGCGCAACCAGTATCGGGTGATCGAGGAGATCGACCCGGCGTTGCAGGCGGACCCTGCGGGGCTCGGCCGGGTGTTCGTGGGGGCGACGGGCGGGCGGCAGGTGCCGCTGGGCAGCCTGGTCCGGGTGGAGCGTGGGGGGGCGCCGCTGGCGGTGCGGCACCAGGGGCAGTCGCCGGCGGCGACGATCACCTTCTCGCTGGCGCCCGGGATGCCGGCGGGGACGGGGCTGGCGACGGTGCAGCGCGTGGCGTGGGAGCTGCGCATGCCGGATACGGTGCGCACCAGCTTCGCCGGCAATTCGCGCTGGCTGGCGGACAGTCTTTCCACCCAGCCGCTGCTGATCGGGGCGGCGCTGCTGGCGATCTATATCGTGCTGGGGGTGCTGTACGAGAGCCTGGTGCAGCCGATCACGATCCTTTCCACCCTGCCCTCTGCCGGCCTGGGGGCGCTGCTGGTGCTGTGGGTGACGGAGACCGAGCTTTCGGCGATGGCGATCATCGGCATTCTGCTGCTGATGGGGATCGTGAAGAAGAACGCGATCATGATGGTGGATTTCGCGCTGGAGCTGGAGCGGCAGCGCGGGATGGACGGGGTGGCGGCGATCCGGCAGGCGGCGGTGGAGCGGTTCCGGCCGATCCTGATGACGACGCTGGCCGCCCTGCTGGGGGCAGTGCCGCTGGCGCTGGCGACCGGGACGGGGGCGGAGTTGCGGCAGCCGCTGGGGCTGACGGTGGTGGGCGGGCTGGTGGTGAGCCAGATGCTGACGCTCTACACCACGCCGGTGGTGTACCTGGCGCTGCGGGGGCGGCGGCGGCGCGCAGTTGTCGGGTTTGAGAACGTTACATATTAGTTTTATTTAATATCCGAATGCACTTGTAGGACGTATCGCAGGCCGGTATTTTGGTTCATAGGGGCCGCATTAATAATTAGACGGGGCAGGATCATCATGGCCAATTTCTCGATTTTGAATATCGCCGGCGCCGGCATCACGTCGGCGCGGTTCTTCCAGCCCGGGGCCACGTTCCTCTTGTCGGCCCAGGATTCCTTCCGCCTCACCAATCCTGATGGGACCATCGTCGACATCGTCGGCACCGGGTTCACCTTCAACGGCGCGAACGTGCCGACGGGCGGAACCATCTCCGCGATCACGCTCTATCAGTCCGACTTCGCCACCCAGCTGGCCGGGTTCACCGGACTTGGCACCAGCCTGCCCGGCCTGCACGCCAGGTGGCTTGGGGCAACACCTGGCAACGTGTTCAATCTGCTGCTTTCCGGCAATGACACTGTGAACGGCAGCGCCGGCGGCGACTCGCTGTTCGGCGCGGCCGGCAACGACCTGATCAATGGCGGCACGGGCGACGACTATATGGAGCCCGGCCGGGGCACCGACACGGTGGACGGCGGCGGTGGCGGCGACACCCTTTCCTACGCCGATGCCGGCTTCGACCCGGCGGTGACCAAGGGCGTCACGCTCGATCTCTCCCTGGCCACCGTCACCGATCCCTGGGGGGATACCGACAGCTTCACCGGCATCCTGCACGCCCGCGGCACCAGGTTTGCCGATACGCTGACCGGGACTGCCGGTGCCAACCGGTTCGAGCCGCTGGCCGGGAACGATGTCGTCAATGGCGGCGCCGGGCTGGACCAGGTGCGCTACAACCGGGACACGACCTACGGCGGCACGCTGGCCGTGACGGTGAATCTTGCGCTGGGAACCGCCACCGACGGGTTCGGCGACACCGACACGCTGAACAGCATCGAGGGCGCGCGCGGCACCGAACTGGCCGACACGCTGATTGGCGGCGACGTGGCGCTTGGCCCCGGCGATGTCTATGAGCTTTACGGCCTTGGCGGCGACGACAACATCACCGCCGGCACCTACGACATCTACACCGAGCCGGGTGCGGGCAACGACACCATCACCGGCGGGGCTTCCGCCGGCGACCAGGTGAGCTACGCCGAGTATGCCGGCGCCAACGGCGCCCTCTTCGACCTGCCGAACAACAAGATTTCCGATCCCTACGGCGGTACCGACACGTTGATCGGCTCGATCGAGCAGGTCCGCGGCACGCGCAATGCCGACACCATCATCGGCAACGCGCTGAACAACGTTGTGCGCGGCCTGGGCGGCAACGATGCCATCAATGGCGGCGCCGGCATCGATCAGGTGCGCTACGACCGCGACGCGCAGTTCGGCGGCACCAAGGGCGTGACCGTCAACCTCGCCACGGGCGTCGCCACCGACGGGTTCGGCGATACGGACACGCTGGTTTCGATCGAGAACATTCGTGGCTCGATGCAGGCGGACACGCTGATCGGCGACGGCAACGTCAACGTGCTGCAGGGCCTGGCCGGCAACGACACGCTGAACGGCGGCGGCGGGCTCGACGCGGCCGACTACTCGGTGGATGCGATTTTCGGTGGCGGCGCGGGCGTAGCGGTGAACCTCGCCAGCGGCACGGCGACAGACGGGTTCGGCAATGCCGATACGCTCATTTCCATCGAGACGGCGCGTGGCACGGCGGGCAACGACACGCTGGTGGGCGGCAATGTGCCGCTGGGTGGCACGGACATCTACACCCTGCATGGCGGCGATGGCGACGACTCGCTGACGGCCGGCAGCCATGATTCGCTGCTGAACCCCGGTGCGGGCAACGATACGGTGACGGGCGGCGCCGGGAGCGACCAGATCGGCTACGAGGAGTATACCGGCGCCAATGGCGCGGTGATCAACCTCGCCACCGGGCTGGTGGCCGATCCCTTTGGCGGCATCGACACGGTGACCGGGGTGGAGGGCGTGCGCGGCACGCGCAATGCCGACGCCATGACGGGCAATGGCGGCAACAACTATTTCCGCGGCCTGGACGGTGCGGATTTCATCGATGGCGGCGGCGGCATCGACCAGGTGCGCTACGATCGCGATGCGCAGGCGGGCGGCACCAAGGGCGTGGAGGTGAACCTCGCGGCCGGCACGGCGACAGACGGGTTCGGCAACAGCGACACGCTGGTCTCGATCGAGAACGTCCGCGGCAGCAACAGCAACGACACGCTGGGCGGCGATGCCAACGACAACGCCTTCCAGGGCATGGGCGGGGCCGACACGATCGATGGGCGCGGCGGCCAGGATACGGCCGACTACAGCGCGGATGCGCTGGCCGCCGGCATTACCGGCGTGACCGTGAACCTTGCCACCGGCAAGGCGACCGATGGCCAGGGTGCGGCGGATACGCTGGTGTCCATCGAAGGTGGGCGCGGCGGCGCCGGGGCGGACACGCTGATCGGCGGCGATATCGCCATCCCCAACAATGCCTACCTGCTGTTCGGCATGGCGGGGAACGACACGATCAAGGCCGGCAGCTTCGATGCCTATATCGAGCCGGGTGCCGGCGACGACACGATCTCCGGCGGGCCCGGGTTCGACCAGGTGAGCTACTCCGAATTCACCGGTGCCACTGGCGTGGATGCCAACCTGGGCACCGGCGTGGTGGTGGACCCGTATGGCGGCAAGGACACGATCACGGGCGGGATCGAGGGGCTGCGCGGTACCCGCAATGCGGACGTGCTGATCGGCAATGATGCCGCCAACCAGTTCCGCGGGCTGAACGGCAGCGACTTCATCAATGGCGGCGGTGGGCTGGACCGGGTGCGCTATGACCGCGACGCCGGCTTCGGCGGCGGCAAGGGCGTGGTGGTGGACCTGGGCAAGGGCACCGCCACGGACGGGTTCGGCAATGCCGACACGCTGGTCTCCATCGAGCAGGTGGAGGGCACGGCGTTTGCCGATACCTTGACCGGTGGCGATGCGGGGTTGGACCCGGGCACGTCCTATGACCTGTATGGCCGCGGAGGCGACGACATCCTGATCGGCGGCACGTTCTCCGTGTACATCGAGCCCGGCGCGGGCAACGACACGGTGAAGGGCGGTGCGGGGCCGAACGACCAGATCAGCTACGCCGATTTCACCAATGCCGTCGGCATCGTGCTGGATCTCACCAAGGGGTCGGTGGTGGACCCGCTGGGCGGGACCGACACCTTCACCGGCATCGAGAACGTGCGCGGCACCAATTCCGCCGACACGATCACCGGCGATGGCGGCACCAACCAGATCACCGGCCTGCGCGGCGCGGACACGCTGGATGGCGGCGCGGGCGTGGACATGGTGCGCTATGACCGCGACGCCAACTACGGCGGCACGGCCGCGGTGGTGGTGGACCTGTCGCTGGGGGCGGCGACGGACGGGTTTGGCAATACCGACACGCTGCTGGGCTTCGAGGATGTGCGCGGCAGCAATGCCGCCGATGGCGACACGCTGATCGGCAACAACCAGAACAACCGCATCCAGGGCCTGCGGGGCGACGACCTGATCGTCGGCGGCGCGGGCATCGACACGGTGGACTACAGCCGCGACATCGCCGATGGCGGGCTGGCGGGCATTGCGGTGGACCTTGATGCCGACGTGGCCACGGATGGCTTCGGCGGCCTGGATATCCTGGATGGGATCGAGAACGCGATCGGAACCATCGCCGAGGACCTTTTCAACGGGTCTGCCGGCGACAACGTGTTCACCGGCCTCGGCGGCGGCGACGTGTTCGATGGCCGGGCCGGCGTGGATACGGTGGTATACTCGCTGCCGTTCTCGGCGGTGACGGTGGCGACGGATCTCGGCGTGACGAGCATCCAGTACACCTCTGGCGGCAAGCTCCAGGAAGACATCCTGCTGAATGTGGAGTTCGCGCAGTTCAGCGACCAGAAGGTCTCGATCGCCGGGCCGGACGTATTCTCGCTGGGCGCCCCGCAGCGGGAACTGGAGGGTGCGGACGGGACGACGACGCCGTTCTTCTTTGTGGTCGAGCGCAACGGCACGCAGGCCGGGTCCAGCTCGGTGAGCTGGAGCGTGGCCGGGGTGGGCCCCACGGCAGCCAATGCCGCGGATTTCGTCGGCAACAAGCTGCCGTCGGGCGTGGTCAGCTTCGCGCCGGGCGAGTTGCGCAAGTTGATCACGATGAACGTGGCCGGCGACAGCGTGGGCGAGGCGGATGAATCGTTCGAGGTGGTGCTGGGCACGCCTTCCGCCGGCGCGTTCCTGGGCCTGGTGACCAAGGCGATCGGCACCATCGGCAACGATGACACCAGCTTCCGCGTGGCGGCCAACACGGCCAACCAGACGGAGGGGAACAGCGGGACAAAGACCTTCTCCTTCACCGTGTATCGCGACGGCGCGCTGGACGGCACGAACGCGGTGAAGGTGGGCGTGGCAGGTGCCGGGGCGTCGCCAGCCACGGCGGCGGATTTTTCCGGCGGGGTCCTGCCCTCCCAGGTACTGACCTTCGGGCCTGGCGTGGCAAGCCGGACGTTCACCGTTTCCGTGGCCGGGGATACGGCGGTCGAGGCGGATGAGGGTTTCTCCGTGGTGCTCAGCGCGCCGACCGGCGGGGCGGCGCTGGATATCGCCAGCGTGACGCGCACGATCCTGAACGACGACACGGCGAGCGCTTCCTCCAGCTTCACCATCGCGGGCCCCGGGGCGGGGCTGGCGGAGGGGCCGGCGGGCGGGACCATGCCGTTCACCTTCACGGTGCAGCGCAGCGGCAACACCGCGGCGGCGGAGACGGTGAAATACAGCGTGGCCGGCAACGGCGCGACGCCCGCGACTGCGGCGGATTTCGCCGGCGGGGTGCTGCCGGGCGGCACGCTGTCGTTCGCGGCGGGCGAGACGAGCCGGACGGTGACCATCACCGTGGCGGGCGACGGCGTGGCCGAGGCGAATGAGGGCTTCGCCGTTTCCTTGCTGGGTGCGGCCGACGGCAAGGTGCTCGCGGGCACGACCAGCACGATCTACAACGACGACACCACGCTCTCGATCGCGGCGACCAGCGCGAACAAGCCGGAGGGCACCGGGGCGGCCGGGGCGACCACGCCGTTCACCTTCACGGTGACGCGCACGGGCGCGCCGGGCGTGGCGCAGAGCGTGGCGTGGTCGGTGGCCGGGGTGGCCGGCACCGGGACGCAGCCGGCGGATGCGGCGGATTTCGCGGGCGGGGTGCTGCCCTCCGGCGTGGTGAGCTTCGCGGCCGGCGAGACCAGCCGGGTGATCAGCGTGCCGGTGCTGGCGGACGCCGTGGGCGAATCGAACGACCGGTTTGCCGTGACGCTGGCCAGCCCCACGGGCGGGGCGGTGCTGGGCACGGCGAGCGCGGGGGGCATCATCCAGAACAACGACACCAGCCTGCGCGTGCTGGCCGGTGGGGCGATGACGCAGGCCGAGGGCCAGAGCGGGGCGCGCGCCTACAGCTTTGTGGTGCAGCGGCTGGGGATCGCCTCCGGCACCAGCACGGTGGCGTTTTCCGTGGCCGGCACGGGGGCTGCCCCGGCCAATGCGGCGGATTTCGTGGGCGGCGTATTGCCGTCGGGCACGCTCACCTTCCTGGCCGGCGAGACCAGCAAGACCGTGACCGTGAACGTGGCCGGCGATACGGTGCAGGAGGCGGATGAGGGCTTCCAGCTCGTGCTCGCCAATGCCACGGGGGCGGCGATCTCCGGCGGCAGCCTGGGCGCGGTGATCCAGAGCGACGATTCCCAGGTTTCTATTGCGGCGACCCGCGCCAACAAGGCGGAGGGCACCGGTGCGGCCGGGGCCACCACGCCGTTCACCTTCACGGTCACGCGCAGCGGGGCCACCGGGGTGGCGCAGAGCGTGGCGTGGTCGGTGAACGGCACCACGGGCTCTGGCACGCAGCCTGCGGATGCGGCGGATTTCGCCGGTGGGGTGCTGCCCACCGGGGTGGTGAGCTTTGCACCGGGCGAAACCAGCCGGGTGATCACCGTGCCGGTGGCTGCGGATGCGCTGGGCGAGCTGGGCGAGCGCTTCGCCGTGGTGCTGACGGGCGCCACGAATGGGGCGCAGATCGTGACCTCCATCGCCCAGGGCATTATCCAGAACGACGACACCAGCCTGCGGGTGGTTGCCGTGAGCCCGGACCAGACCGAGGGCAACACCACCCGGCCCTTCACCTTCACCGTGCAGCGCCAGGGCATCACCACCGGCGTTTCCGCGGTTGACTACGCCGTGGCGGGCGCCGGCGCCAACCCGGCGAATACGGATGATTTCAACGGCGGCTTCCTGTTCCCGGCCGGCAGGCTGACCTTCCTGGCCGGGGAGACCAGCAAGACCGTCACCATTACGGTGCAGGGCGACAATGTTGCCGAGGCCGATGAGGGCTTCCAACTGGTGCTGTCCAACGCGACCGGGGCGGCGATTGCCACGGCCAGCGCCGCGCGTACCATCATCAACGACGACACCTTGATCTCGGTTGCCGCCACCAGCGCCAACAAGCCGGAGGGTACCGGTGCTGCCGGTGCCACCACGCCGTTCACCTTCACCGTGACCCGCTCCAGTGCCGCGGGGCTGGCGCAGGCGGTGAACTGGGCCGTCAGCGGCGCGAACGGCACCGGCACGGCGCCGGCGACAGTAGCGGATTTCGCGGGCAGCGTGTTCCCTTCCGGCACGATCACCTTCGCCCCTGGCGAGACCAGTCGGGTGGTGACGGTGAATGTTGTCGCGGAGACGGTGCCGGAGGCCAATGACCGTTTTGCCGTGACGCTCTCCGCGCCGACCAACGGTGCTACCCTCGGCACCCCCTCGGCACAGGGCATCATCCAGAACGACGACGTGACGCTGGCCGTCGCCGCCAGCAGCGCCAACCTGCTTGAGGGGGATGATTCCAGCAGGGCCTATACCTTCACCGTCACCCGTGCCGGCGCCGGTGGCGCCCCCACGGTGAACTGGGCGGTGCAGGGCAGCGGGGCGTTCCCGGCCAATGCGGCGGATTTCGTGGGCGGGGTGCTGCCCTCCGGCACGGTCAGCTTCGCGGGCGGCCAGACCAGCCGCACCATCACCGTGCTGGTGGCCGGCGACACCGCGGTGGAGCGCAGCGAGGATTTCCGCGTGGTGCTGAGCAACCCGGTGGGCGGCAAGATCACCACCGACAGCGCCACCCGGACCATCCTGAGCGACGATGGCACGCTGACGATCACGCCGCTGGATGCGGTGAAGGCGGAAGGGGCGGGTGGCGTGTTCACCCCGTTCACCTTCCTGCTCACCCGGACCGGCGGCGATGGGATCGAGCTGGCGGCGGTTGCGGCGGCGCAGGCGGTGCCGGACGAAGGCGTGGCTTCGGCCAGCAGCGACTTCGGCATCGGGGCCTACCCCTCGATGGCGACGGGGCTGGCCATTGGCGAGGCGAGCCGGATCGTGACCATCACGGTGGCGAACGACGACGGGGTTGAGGCGGACGAGCACTTCGACGTGGCGCTGTCCAGCCCCTCGCCCGGGACCTATATTGGCGGCACCCCGGCGCGCGGCATCATCCTGAACGACGATGCCGCCATCTCCATCGCCGCGGCCAGCGCCAACAAGCCGGAGGGGACCGGGCCTGCGGGGGCCACCACGCCCTATACCTTCACCCTCACCCGGTCCGGGTTCACCAATTTTGCCACCACCGTGCCGTTCTCGGTGGCGGGCATCGCCGGCACCGGCACCAGTGCGGCTGATGCGGCCGATTTCGCCGGCGGCGTTCTGCCTGCGGGGACAGTGACCTTCGCGCCGGGACAAACCACCCGGACCCTGACGATTGCTGTTGCCGCAGACGGGATCGTCGAGGGGAACCAGCGCTTTGCCGTGACCTTGGGCACCCCTTCCGGCGAGGCCATGCTGGGAACCGCCAGCGCCCAGGGCATTGTCGTGGACGACGACACGCGTCTGCGCGCGACCGGGGGCGACCTCGCGGAAGGCCAATCCGGCCTGACGCAGTTCTCGCTGACGGTGCAGCGCGACGGCATCCGCACCGGCGTCAGCACGGTGGACTTTGCCCTCACCGGCTTCGGTGCGACGCCTGCCAGTGCTGCGGATTTCGCCGGCGGTGTTTTTCCGACCGGCAGCGTGACCTTCGCTCCCGGCGAAAGCAGCAAGGTCGTCACCTTCGACGTGATCGGCGACACGGTGGTCGAGCCCGACGAGGGCTATGCCGTGGTGCTGAGCAACGCCACCGGCGGCATCATCGAGCCTGGTGGAGCCGGCGCGGCAGGCAGCATCATCGGGGACGAAAGCACGGTCGCCATTCGTGCCGACAACGCAAGCCGTGGGGAGGGCGCTTCCGGAACAACCGCGTTCACCTTCGTGGCGACGCGCAGCGGCAGCACCGCTTCTGCGCAGGCCCTGTCCTGGAGTGTCGCGGGCGCCACCGGGTCCGGCACCGTGCCTGCGACGGCGGGCGACTTCCCCGGTGGGGTATTCCCCTCGGGCACCATCACCTTCGCCCAGTTCGAAACCATCAAGGTGATTACGGTCAATGTCGCGGGTGACACCGTGCCGGAGCTGGGTGAGCGCTTCGCGGTCACCTTCGGCACGCCACCGATCGGGATGACGCTGACCAACACCTTCGCGCAGGGCATCATTCGCAACGACGACTTTGCCAGCACTGCCGCGAACCAGAGCCTGTTCGGGTCGGTCGACCCCGACGTGTTCCTGTTGGGCGGCGGGCTGGACACGGTGACCGGTTTGGGCGGCGTGGACAGTTTCCGCTTCCTGGAGGCGGCGCTCGGCACCAGCGCCACCAACGCCACCACGATCCAGGACTTCAACCCGGTGGCGGGCGAGCGGTTGGACCTGTCGGCGATCGATGCCATCGCCGGCACGCTGGCCAACGACGCGTTCACCTTCAACCCCACGGCGGGCGCAGGCTTCTCCGGCGCGGGCTCGCTGGTGTGGCAGGGCGATGGGGACCGCGTGGCGATCCTGGGCGACACGAACGGGGACTTCGCGGCCGACCTCACGATCTTCGTGCGGCCCGTGGGCACGCCCGAGGCGAGCTGGTTCATCCTGTAGCGGAGGCTCAGGCCTCCGCCAGCCGCGCCGCCGCCGCGATCAGGGCGGCGTGGCTGAAGGCCTGGGGGAAGTTGCCAAGCAGGCGGCCGGTGGCGGGATCCGCCATCTCCGCCAGCAGGCCGACATCGTTGGCCAGGGCGGCGAGGCGGGCGAACAGCGCCTCTGCCTCCGCGCGGCGGCCTTGCAGGATGTAGGCGTCCACCAGCCAGAAGCTGCAGGCGAGGAAGGCGCCCTCGCCCGGGGGCAGGCCGTCCATGGCTTCGCGGGTGTCGTAGCGCAGCACGAGGCCCTGGGGCATCAGGTCCTGCTCGATGGCGGCGATGGTGGCGGCCACGCGGGGGTCGTCCGCCGGCAGGAAGCCGAGGAGGGGGATCTGCAGCAGGCTGGCATCCAGCGCGGTGCTGCCGAAGCTCTGCGTGAAGCAGCCGCGCGCGGGGTCGATGCCGTATTGGCAGACGGTTTCGTGGATGCGGTGGCGCAGGGCGCGCCAGGCGGCGAGCGGCGCCTTCAGGTCGTGTCGCTCTGCGGCTTGGAGGCTGCGGTCGATCGCCACCCAGGCCATCACCTTGGAGAAGGTGAAGTGGCGGCGGCCGCCGCGCACCTCCCAGATGCCGTCATCCGGTTGTTCCCAGGTGGCGGCGAGGTGATCGATGAGGGCGCGCTGCAGGGACCAGCTTTCGGGCGCGGCGGGCAGGCCGCCCTCGCGGGCATCGAGCAGGGCCTGCATCACCACGCCGAACAGGTCGTGCTGCACCTGGCCGGCCGCACCATTGCCGACGCGCACGGGGCGGGCACCCTGGAAGCCCGGCAGCCATTCCACCTCCCATTCCGGCAGGCGGCGTTCGCCGGCCAGGCCGTACATCACGCGCACCTGGCTGGGGCTGCCGGCCAGTGCCCGGTGCAGCCAATCGCGCCAGGCGCGCGCCTCGTCGAAATAGCCGGCGGGCATGAAGGCACGGAGTGCGAGTGCGGCGTCGCGCAGCCAGCAGTAGCGGTAGTCCCAGTTGCGGGTGCCGCCGGGCTGTTCCGGCAGGGAGGTGGTGGGGGCGGCGACCATGCCGCCGGTGGGGGCGTGGGTGAGGGCCTTGAGCGTGAGCAGGGAGCGGCGGACCAGGGCTTCATGCGGGCCGGTGACGCGGCCGTGCTGGTGCCAGCGGGCCCAGAAGGCCGTGGTTTCCTCCAGCGCGGCGCTGGGATCGCGCAGCGGTGGCGCGGCTTCGTGGCTGGGGCCGTGCGCCAGGGTGAAGGCGAGCACCTCGCCGGCGGCGACGGTGAAGCGGGCGGTGGTGGTGAGGCCCTCGCCACGCAGCTTCACCGGGCTGTGCAGCACGACGAGATCGGGGCCGGCAACCGCCTGGATGCCGTGGCCATCGGCCAGGCGGGTGACCCAGGGCACGACGGCGCCATAGTCGAAGCGCAGCACGAGGTCGAGCCGCATGGGCACGCGGCCGCGCCTTCCCTCGACGATGCGCACCAGGGAGGTGCCGGCGCCGCCCATGGGCATGAAGTCGATCACCGCCACCTCCCCGGTGGGGGTGGTGAACACGGTTTCCAGCACCAGGGACAGGCCGCGATAGGACCGCCGGGCGCGGGTGGCGGCGGAGCGGGGGGCGATTCGCCAGTGTCCGTGGCCCGGCCCGCCGAGCAGGGCGGCGAAGCAGGCAGGGCTGTCGAAGCGGGGCCAGCACAGCCAATCGATGGCGCCGGCGCGCGAGACCAGGGCGGCGCTGCGGCAATCGCCGATCAGGGCGTAGTCTGCGATATCCGGCGCGGGGCTGGTCAGCGGGCGCGGCCCCAGGCCTGGCCGCGGCTGGTGGGGCAGGAACACGGCATGCCGACGGCGGCCGGCCCTTCGAGCGGGCAGACATAGGCGCCGGCGTAGCAGCCCTCCGTGGCGGCGGGCGGGGCGTAGTACGCCGGGGGGGCGTGATACGGGCGGTAGGATGGGTAGGGCGACGAGTAGAGCGGCGGGGCCACCCCGAAATAGACTCCGCCGCCGCCGCGCCAATGCGCCTCTGCCGCCCCGGCCCCGAGCAGCGCCGCCACCGCCGCGGCCGCCATCCCCCATCGCCAAATCCGTTCCATCGCCGCCTCCTTCCGCGTGCAGGGCAGCCAAACCTTGACTTTGCGCCGCCATTTGCCGATACGCCGCAGGGATGCGCGCGCCCCGCGCGCCTGCTGTGGCACGGCCATACGCCAAGAGTGTGGCGCCACGATGGAAGCACAGACAGCTTGAACGATACCAGCCAGCCGAACGAGACCACGCCGACCGAGGCGGAGTCCCCTGCCCACGCGCCTGAAGCAGCGTCGTACGACGCGGCAACGGAGCCGGATGCGATGCCGGCGGAGCCGGAGCGCTCCCAGGCCGAGCAGGACTACGACAACGAGCCGGAGCCCGAGAGCAACGGATTCGCCGATCTCGGGCTTTCGCCCGCCATCGTGAAGGCGGTGCTGGAGAAGGGCTATACCAAGCCCACGCCGATCCAGGCGCAGGCGATCCCGTATGTGCTGATGGGCCGCGACCTGCTGGGCACGGCGCAGACCGGCACCGGCAAGACCGCCGGCTTCACCCTGCCGATGCTCGATATCCTGTCCGGCTCCCGCGCGCGGGCGCGCATGCCGCGCAGCCTGATCCTGGAGCCGACGCGCGAGCTGGCGCTGCAGGTGGCCGAGAACTTCATCGAATACGGCAAGTACCTGAAGCTGACGCACGCGCTGGTGATCGGCGGCGAGAGCATGTCCGACCAGAAGGACATCCTGATGCGCGGCGTGGACGTGCTGATCGCCACGCCGGGCCGGCTGATGGACATGTTCGAGCGCGGCTCGATCCTGCTGTCCGACGTGAAGGTGCTGGTGATCGACGAGGCGGACCGGATGCTGGACATGGGGTTCATCCCCGATGTCGAGAAGATCGTGAGCCTGCTGCCGCAGAACCGACAGACGCTGTTCTTCAGCGCCACCATGGCGCCGGAGATCAAGCGCCTGGCCGATGCGTTCCTGCAGAACCCGAAGCTGGTGGCGGTCGATCGTGCCGCCTCCGTTGCCACCACGATCACCGAGGCGATGGTGCTGGTGGCGGAGATGGACAAGCGCGAGGCGCTGCGCCGGCTGATCCGCAGCGAGGACGTGCAGAACGCGCTGATCTTCTGCAACCGCAAGAAAGACGTGGATATTCTCTACAAGTCGCTCGGCAAGCACGGCTTCAGCGTGGGCGCGCTGCATGGCGACATGGCCCAGCCGGTGCGGTTCGCGACGCTGGAGAAGTTCAAGGCCGGCGAGTTGCGGCTGCTGTGCTGTTCGGACGTGGCGGCGCGTGGCATCGACATCGGCGGGCTGAGCCATGTGTTCAACTTCGATGCGCCGCACCATTCCGAGGACTACGTGCACCGGATCGGCCGCACCGGCCGTGCCGGGCGCGAGGGGCGGGCGTTCACGCTGGCGACGCCGGAAGACAAGCAGAACGTGGATGCGATCGAGAAGCTGATTGGCCATCCGATCCCGCGCATCACGATCGACGGCCTGGAAGAGGTGGAGTGGGCGGAGGGCGACGGGCGCCGGCGCGGCCGCGGTCGTGCGGCGCCGAAGAAGGATGCCAAGCCCGAGCGCCCGCCGGCGAAGGAGAAGCGCGAGCGGCCGGAGCGCAAGGAGAAGCCCGAGCGTGCCGAGCGCGCCGCCAAGCCGGTGGAGATCGTGGTGGCCCCGGCACCCGAGCCGGTGCGCGAGATGCCTGTGCGCGAGATGCCGATGCGCGACGTGCCGGTGGAGATCCCCGTGGCCGCCGAGCCCGCGCCCCGGCGCGAGCGGGATCGTGACCGGGAGAGGGATCGCGACCGGCCGCGCCGGGACGACCGCAAGGATGACCGCCGCGAGCGGCGGGACCGCGACGATTTGGGCCCGCGCGTGATGGGGTTCGGCGACGAGATTCCCGCCTTCATGCTGATTGCGGCGCGCAAGCGCGCCCCCATCTCCGAAGACGTGTCACAGACCGAAGAGCTGGAGTGCTGAGATGAACGATGCCCCCACCCCTGCCCCGTCGACCAAGGGCAAGCTGGGTCCGTTCAAATGGGACGATGCGCTGCTGCTGGACAGCCAGCTGACCGACGATGAGCGGGCGATCCGCGACGCGGCGCATGTGTTCTGCCAGGAGAAGCTGCTGCCGCGGGTGAAGCTGGGCTTCCGCAACGAGCACTTCGACCGCGAGATCATGAACGAGTTCGGCGAGATGGGCTTCCTGGGCGCCACGCTCTCCTCCCATGGCTGCGCCGATGTCGGCTACGTGGCCTATGGCCTGATCTCCCGCGAGGTGGAGCGGGTGGATAGCGGTTATCGCAGTGCGTTCTCCGTGCAGTCTTCCCTGGTGATGTATCCGATTTATGCGTTCGGGTCGGAGGACCAGAAGGACCGCTTCCTTCCCAAGCTGCGCACCGGCGAGTTTGTGGGCTGTTTCGGGCTGACGGAGCCTGATGGCGGGTCCGACCCCGGCGCCATGCGCACGCGCGCCAAGAGTGTAGATGGCGGCTATCTGCTCAGTGGCTCCAAGACCTGGATCAGCAATTCGCCGATCGCCGATGTGTGCGTGGTGTGGGCGAAGGACGATGCCGGGGATATCCGCGGCTTCATCCTGGAGCGCGGCATGAAGGGGCTGACCACGCCGAAGATCGAGGGGAAGTTCTCGCTGCGCGCCTCCGTCACCGGCATGATCATGATGGACGAGGTGTTCGTTCCCGAGGGCAACATGCTGCCCAAGGTGAAGGGGCTGCGCGGGCCGTTCTCCTGCCTGAACAATGCGCGCTACGGCATTTCCTGGGGTGCGCTGGGTGCCGCCGAATTCTGCTGGCATGCGGCGCGGGACTACACGCTGAACCGCATCGTGTTCGGCCGGCCGCTGGCCGCGACGCAGCTGGTGCAGAAGAAGCTGGCGGACATGCAGACCGAGATCACCATCGGGCTGCAATCCGTGCTGCAGCTGGGCCGGTTGATGGATGACGGGCGCGCGGCGCCGGAGATGATCAGCCTGTGCAAGCGCAATTCCTGCGGCAAGGCGCTGGATATCGCGCGCATGAGCCGGGACATGCATGGCGGCAACGGGATCGTGGACGAGTACCACGTGATCCGCCACGTGCTGAACCTGGAGACGGTGAACACCTACGAAGGCACGCATGACGTGCACGCGCTGATCCTGGGTCGTGCCCAGACGGGGATCGCGGCGTTCGGCGAGTAACCCGGTGCGCCGCACCGGCGGGATGAAGCGCGCGCCCACCCCTGCGCTTCCGCCGGCCTGCGAGACGGTGGTGGAGCGGCTGGGCGCCGAGGGGGACGGGGTGGCGGTGCACCCCGAGACCGGGGCTGCGCTGTTTCTGCCGTTCACCCTGCCGGGCGAGCTTGTGCTTGCCACACTGACGCACAAGCGCGGCGATGGCTGGGCCGGCACCGCGCAGGTGCTGGAGCCATCTGCTGCGAGGGTAACCGCCCCCTGCCCGCATTTCACCGCCTGCGGCGGCTGCACCGTGCAGCATCTGGATGATGGCGCCTATGTGGCGTGGAAGACCGGGCTGCTGGCGGCCAGCCTGGCGCGGGCCGGGTTCGGTGATGTGCCTCTGGCCCCGATGGTGCGCACGCAGCCCGGTGGGCGGCGCCGGATGGATCTGGCGCTGCGGCGCGTCCCGGGCGGCGTGGTCGTGGGGCTGCATGCGCCCCGCAGTGAGCGGGTGATCGATATCGGCGGCTGCGCGGTGCTGGCCCCTGCCCTTTCGGCGCTGATCCCGGCCTTGCGCGCGCTGCTGCGCACCCTGGCGACGCCGCGGCGCGAGGGCTCGGCCGTGGTGAACCTGCTGGATGCCGGGTCGGACCTGCGGCTGCGCACCGATGCGGAACCCACCATGCCGGACCGCAAGCGGCTGGCGGATTTCGCCCACGCCCATGGGCTGTCACGCATTACGGTGGAAGTCGGCAACGGCAAGATGGAGCCGGTGGCGGTGCTGCGCCCGGCGGAAACCTCGATGGCGGGGGTGGACGTGGTGCCGCCGCCTGGCGGGTTCCTGCAGGCTTCCGCCGAGGGCGAGGCGGCGATCGTGGCCGCGGTGCTGGCCGGATTGCCGGAGAAGATGCCACCGCGAGCGCGGATTGCGGAACTGTATGCCGGCAGCGGCACGCTGACCTTCGCATTGGCGCGGCACGGGCGGGTTTCCGCCTATGAGGGCGATGCGGCGGCCATCGCGGGGCTGCGCCAGGCGGCGGGGCGCGGCGGGCTGGGCGGCAAGGTGGAGGGGGCGGCACGGGACCTCGCGCGCCAGCCGTTGACCGAGGCCGAGTTGGCGCCCTTTGCCGTGGTGGTGCTCGATCCGCCGCATGCCGGCGCGCTGGCGCAGATGGCGCGGCTGGCGGCGAGCGCGGTGAAGCGGGTGATCTATGTGAGCTGCAATCCGGTGACACTGGGGCGCGATGCCGCCATGTTGCGCGGGGCCGGGTTCAAGCTGCTCTCCGCCACGCCGATCGACCAGTTTTTGTGGTCGGCGCGGTTGGAAAGCGTGTGCGTGTTCGGGCGGTAGCGTCGCGCAACCGTCGTCGTGGCGAGCCGGATCTAGTACATCAAGGGCCCTTCGTCACCCAGCATCCTTGCCTGGTTCAAAGCGACTTCAAGCGTCTCCGGGCAATCGCGGCGCGCCTGGCGGCTGATCCTGTCGCGCGTGCCGTAGTCAACGGGTGGGAAATCGGCCGATACGCCGGCGTTTCTCTGGCTTTCCAGCGGCAGTTGCATCAGGGCGTCGAACCGCTGCCGAACCTCGCGTCGGCTCTTGGCGTAGATCTCGTGGATTTCCTCCCAGCCCTGCGGCGCGGATTCGTGCCAGTAGTAGAAGGTTGCCACCACGGCAAACGTGCTGTCCTTGGGGTGGCGGGGGTGGAGATTGATGCGGTCGATGATCGCCGGGGCATAGGTGCACTTGAACAGTTTGGGTGCTTCCCCCCGCCCATAGATGGCGTTGACCAAGTGTTCCAAGCGCTTGGATGCTTCAGTGTCCCAATCGAGAAGATGGCTGACATGGTTCCGCGCCCGGTAGACGGTGTGCTTGCGCACCGGCTGGAGGAGATGCTGCTGCGTGGCGACCTCGGGGGCTGATGCCGGCAGGACCGAGCCCATGTAGGCGGGATCGGCCACGGCAAGGAAGTCCTGCTTCAGCCTGGTCGCTTCTTCATGGCTGGCCGGGCACGCGCTGATCGCTGCACCGCCGAGCGAGAAGATACCCATGCCGACGATGTCCGGCGCGATCTTCCGGACGTGTGACACCATGAGCCCGAAGCCGGCCGGCGCCGTATCGTGCCAGAACTCGACGCCGTGGCCCTGCCGGCTTCCGGGGATGGAGTAGGTGCAGGTGATCGTGCGGAACAGGCC
>JBIKOJ010000269.1:0-6034 GCA_044358135.1 Acetobacteraceae bacterium
CACCGTCGCCTTCTTCGACGTCATCGGCCTCAAGGAAGTGCGCCGCTATTCCAGCGAAAAGGGCCGCTTCACCAATGTCTTCCTCGCCGTGCCCGGCGAAGCCGCCCAGGTGGAACTCACCTTCAACTGGGACCCCGAGGCCTATACCGGCGGCCGCAACTTCGGCCACCTGGCCTATGCGGTGGACAACATCTACGAAACCTGCGCCGCCCTGCAGAAGCACGGCGTCACCATCAACCGCCCGCCGCGCGAGGGAAAGATGGCCTTCGTGAAGACGCCCGACGGCATCTCCGTGGAACTGCTGCAGGACGGCGACGCCCTGCCGGTGGCCGAGCCCTGGGCCAGCGCGCCGAACATCGGCACCTGGTAAGGAAGCAAGCGGTTCTTTTTTGAAAAAAAGAACCAAAAAACTTTTATCCGCTTGTGCACGTTTCTCCATGGAAAAATGCGCGCAAGCGGATAAACCTTCCGCCACCACCTCTCCATCACTTCCCCGTCATTGCGAGCGAAGCGAAGCAATCCAGTTCTTTGGCTCCGCCACAGCATTGATCATCAATTGTTCTGGTTGACCTTGTTTCGCCCGATTGGAGAGTCGTCATCGGCTCCCTGGCGAATCAGTGAGCCTATAGAAAAGAGTTAACACAGAAGTCACAGAGAACCACGGAGATCACGGCAACGAGGCATCCGCCGACTTCTCCTCTTCGTCTCCGTGTCCTCCGTGTTGAATCTTCTTGCTGCTTCCGATCCAGCGGCTCTCCAGAAAAAAATCTTAGATACCAATAAAATTTCCTTGCCCACCGGTGTTGCGTCGTAGATAGTTATCTCCGATGGCACACCAACCCGCCGCACCGAGCCAAGCCGACGCACCGCGCCCCTGGGCGCGGGCGATTCTGCACGCCCGGATTCCGGCGGCCCTGAAGCTCCTGCTTCTCGCCCTGTTCGGCGCCTTCACGATGGCCCGAACCCCCGGCCACACCCTGCGCGCCCTGCGCCAGGACTGGCTCTTCTCCACAAACACCGATTTCGCCCAGGACCTGGACTCCATCCAGGACACCTATGCCCTGCGCCGCCTCTGCCAGCTGCGGGCCGAGCTCGGCTGGCTCCTGCGCGGCCACCCCAACCGGGGCATCACCCTGTCGGGCAACCGTGCGCCCGCACCCTGCCCGGCGCAGTCCGCCCGCGCGCCGCCATGGCGCCCGGGCATCCCCCTCACATCCTGAATCCGTCGCAAAAACCCCGCGTCCCGCGGCGATGACTCATGCCCGAACCGCGCCCGGCGCGCCGTGCCGCTATCCGTCGAACCGCGGCAGCGCCACCCGCGTGCCCAGCGCCAGCGCATCCAGCGTCATCCGCAGCGGCACCAGATCCACATCGCTGCGCCCGCGCGCGACAAGCTCGGCGAAGCGCGCATAGAGCATCGGATACTCCGCCCGCTTCTCCTTCACCACCTCCACCCCGTCGATCACCAGCGTCCCGCCGCTGTCCAGCAGCGCCAGCTCGTGGCCGCACTGCGTGGCGATGCGGATCTCGCGCTGGTCCGGTCCGGTATGGCCCCAATCCATGTGCATCTCCATCGGTCCCTCGCCATCCAGCGACCCGAACTGCAACACCGCCGAAAGCGGCGCCGCATGGTTCTCCGCAATGCGCAACTCCGCCGCGCGCACGAAGGGCGGGTTGGCGAACAGCCGGCTGATCACCGACAGCGCGTTGATCCCCATGTCGAACACGCCCAGCCCCACGCTCTCCCAGATCCAGCTCTGGTCCGGATGGTATTTGCGGAAATCCTCGTTCCAATCCACGCGCAACGAAGCGAGCTTCTTCCCCGCCAGGAAGCGCCGCGCCTCCTCCACCGCGGTGTTGTATTGCGAGTGCCAGGTGGCAAACAGCACCCGCTTCTCCCGCGCCGCCAACTGCGCCAGCGCCTCTGCCTCCCCCATGGTCGCGGCCGGCGGCTTCTCCAGCACCACATGCTTGCCGGCCAGCAACGCCTCCCGCGCAATCGCGAACCGCGCGGCGGGCGGCGTGCAGATCACCACGGCATCGATGCTGGTATCCGCCAGCATGACCCGATGGTCCGCCGCGATCGCCACGCCCGACACCGGGTCACCACCGCGCGGATCGGCGAGTGCGGCCAGGGTGAACGCCGACGATGCGGCAATGGAAGGCAGGTGCGACTTGCGCGCAATCTGTCCCAGCCCGACGATGCCGATGCGAATGGTCATGGCGCAGCCTCACTGATAGAAAGGAAGAAAGAATCTTCTTTTTCTGAAGAAAAAGAAGCAAAAAGACTTTTGTTCATTTGCACTCGATCCAGGGAGGAAAGATCGGGCGCAGATCATAAAAGTTTTTTGGTTCTTTTTTTCAAAAAAGAACCGCTTCCTTACATCGACGTAAACCCATCATCCGCCACCATCACCGACCCGTTGATGAACCGCGCCGCCTCGCCCGAAGACAGAAGCAGCAAAAGCCCATCGAGGTCCCGCGCCTCCCCCATCCGCTTGCGCGGCAGGGAGCCGACCCACTTCCCGCCCGCCTCGGTCTTGAGAAAATCGGCGCTGATCTCGGTGGCGATGTAGCCAGGCGCGATGGCGTTGGTGTTGATCCCGTGCCGCCCCCACTCGCGCGCCATGGCATGCGTCATCTGGATCAGTGCCGCCTTGCTCATGCCATAGGTGGAAAGCTGCCCGATCGCGCGCATCCCGGCGATGGAGGCGATGTTGACGATCCGCCCTTCGCGCTTGGCCGCCATCATCTGCTTCGCCGCCGCCTGCGCCAGGAAGAACGCCCCCTTCAGGTTGGTGTCCATCACCGCGTCGTAGTCATCCTCCGTCACGGCCTCCAGCTTGGCCTGGATCGAGATCCCAGCGTTGTTCACCAGGATATCAATCGGCCCAAGCCCGCCCAGCACCGCCGCGGCCCCCGCTTGCACCGATGCCACGGAAGCCACGTCCATCCCCACCGCCAGCACCTCCGCCCCGCCGGCGCGCAGTTCGGCCGCCAGCGCCTCCAGCCGCTCCACCCGCCGCGCCGCCAACGCCACCTTCGCGCCGGCCGCGGCCAGCACCCGCGCAAACCGTTCGCCCAATCCGGAGGACGCGCCAGTAACCAGCGCGACCTTGCCCGCGATATCCCCGAACATCAGCCGGCCGCCCAGGAAGACGCCGCCGCGCCGAGCCCCAGCCGTGCCCGCGCCGCCGCGTATTCCGCCGCCAGCCGATCCACCAACGCCGCCGCACCCACCACTTCCTTCACCGCGCCGATGCCCTGGCCCGAGCCCCAGATATCCTTCCACGCCTTCGGCTTGTTGTCGGCGAAGCTCATCTGGCTCTTGTCCGCCACCGGCATGTTGGCGGGATCAAGCCCGTTCTTCACCAGCGTCGGGATCAGGTAGTTCCCATGCACCCCGGTGATCGCGTTGGTGTAGAGAATGTCCTGCGCCGAGCTATCGACGATCATCTGCTTGTAGCCCTCGGCCGCATTCGCCTCATGCGTGGCAATGAACGCGCTGCCGATATAGGCCACGTCCGCTCCCGCCGCCTGCGCCGCCAGCACCGCGCCGCCATTGGCGATGGAGCCCGAAAGCGCCACCGGCCCATCGAACCACTCGCGGATTTCCTGCAGCAACGCGAACGGCGAAAGGCTGCCGGCATGCCCGCCCGCGCCAGCGGCCACCGCGATCAGCCCGGTCGCACCCTTCTCGATCGCCTTCTTCGCGAAGGTATTGTTGATGATGTCGTGCAGCGTGATCCCGCCATAGGCCTTGGTCGCCGCATACACATCCTCCCGCGCGCCCAGCGAGGTGATGATGATCGGCACCTTGAACTTCACCGTCTGCTCCAGGTCGTGCTCCAGCCGCACGTTGGAACGGTGCACGATATGGTTCACCGCAAACGGCGCCGCCGGGCGGTCCGGATGCTTCGCGTTGTGCTCGCCCAGCTCGGTGGTGATCCGGTCCAGCCACTCCGCCAACGCCTCCGCCGGCCGCGCATTCAGCGCCGGAAAACTGCCCACGATCCCGGCCTTGCACTGCGCGATCACGAGATCCGGATTGCTCACGATGAACATCGGCGAGGCGATGACGGGAATGCGCAGGTGCTGAAGGATCGGCGGCAAGGACATGGCGTGGCTCGTTTCCGTTGATTTCCCCAGACCATGCCAGAAGGCGGGGCAGGGGCCAAACTGGGTAAGGGAAAGGCAACCGCCAAGACGCCAAGGGCGCCAAGACGTCGCCAAGTGCGTTGTTGGACGAAAGCTCGGAATGGCCCTAGGTTCTTGCCGCCATGCAACGTTCTGCGGCATCAGAGCCAGGGCTTCGAGCCGACCGCGCCGCGCGCAGTGTCGTGGACGCTGCACTGGCAGTGCATCGTACTCTCGGGCCTGGCCTGTTGGAATCCGTCTATGAGGATTGCCTGGCGCACGAGCTCGCGTTGCGTGAAGTGCCGATCACACGCCAGGTCGCGCTCCCCATCGTCTATCGGGGCTTGCGCATCGAGCCCGGCTTGCGGATGGACATGCTGGTCGACGACATCGTCGTCGTCGAAGTGAAGGCCGTGGAAGCCCTATCGTCGCTGCACGAAGCGCAACTGCTCACCTACCTCAAATTATCCGCCCGCCCCCTCGGCCTGCTCATCAACTTCAACGTCACCCTGCTCAAGCACGGCCTCCGCCGCCTCGTGCTCACCTCCTAACACCCCTTGGCGTCCTTCTTGGCGCCCTTTGCGCCTTGGCGGTGCCCTTCCTTCCCTGCTGCCCATCCCCCCACTTGCCCCACCCCCCTCCGCCGCGCGAAAATGGCCCACCAAAGGGAGCAACCGCCATGGACCTCAGCTTCACCCCCGAAGAGCTCGCCTTCCGTGACGAGTGCCGCAAGTTCTTCCGCGAGGAATTCCCCGAAGCCATCCGCCGCAAGGTGCTCGATGGCCAGCACCTCTCGAAGGAAGAGATCGTCACCGCCCATCGCGTGCTGAACGCCAAGGGCTGGGCCACGCCGCACTGGCCGGTGGAATGGGGCGGCAAGACCTGGTCCGCCGTGCAGTACTACTTCTACCAGGATGAGATGCAGCAGGCCGGCGTGCCCTCGCCGCTCGCCTTCAACACCTCCATGGTCGGCCCCGTCATCGCCCAGTTCGCCAGCGAGGACATCAAGAAGCGCTTCCTGCCCGCCACCGCCAACCTCGACATCTGGTGGTGCCAGGGCTTCTCCGAACCCGGCGCCGGCTCCGACCTCGCCTCGCTGCGCACCAAGGCCGAGAAGCGCGGCAACACCTGGGTGATCAACGGCCAGAAAACCTGGACCACCCTGGCCCAGCACGCCGACTGGATCTTCGTGCTCTGCCGCACCGATGCCACCGCCAAGAAGCAGGAAGGCATCAGCTTCATCCTGGCCGACATGAAGACCCCCGGCATCACCCGCCGCCCCATCCAAACCATCGATGGCGGCCACGAGGTGAACGAGATCTTCTTCGATGAGGTCGTGGTCCCCGAGGAAAACCTGGTCGGCGAAGTGAACAAGGGCTGGGACTACGCCAAGTTCCTGCTGGGCAACGAGCGCACGGGCATCGCCCGCGTCGGCTTCTCCAAGGCCCGCCTGAAGAAGATCCGCGAACTCGCCGCCCTCGAACGCGTCGGCGAACAGCGCGTGATCGACGACCCGAAGTTCATCGAAAAGCTGACCTCCACCGAAATCCGCCTCAAGGCGCTGGAAATGACCCAGCTGCGCGTGGTCGCCAACGACCGTGGCCGCGGCGGAAGGCCCGATCCCGCCAGCTCCATCCTGAAGCTGGAAGGCTCTGTCATCCAGCAGCTCACCACCGAACTGCTGATGGACGTGGTCGGCCCCTACGTGATGCCGTTCGCGGAATCCGATGAAGGCAGCGGCCGCAACGAAATGGGCTGGGGGCCGGAATACGCCGCCCAGTCCGCGCCCGCCTACTTCAACAACCGCAAGGTCTCGATCTACGGCGGCTCCAACGAGATCCAGCGCAACATCATCGCCAAGGCGATCCTTGGGTTCTAAGCAAGGAAGCATGTTCTT
>JBIKOJ010000094.1:0-19851 GCA_044358135.1 Acetobacteraceae bacterium
ACCCATCACTCCCCCGTCATTGCGAGCGAAGCGAAGCAATCCAGCTCTTTCTCTCCGCCATGGCATCGGTCATCCTATGTGATTTCTGACAATATACCTCAACGCCTCAAATCAATATTTCACCTGGTGACAGAGACAAGCAGCTTCCTTCTCTCTGTCTCTCCGTCTCCATGTGAAAATTCTTGCGGCCGACCGGCCAGACCGCCGCTCCGATCCCCGCACACCGCCCGAGGCGGCTGGTTTCATATCTAACCAAAATCTCGTACGTACGTAGTTTTTTTCCTATCTCTCCGGCCTCGCCCGTGCTCAAATGGCCGGTGATGCCAAACCAACCCGCCGCACCGAGCGAAGCCGACGCACCGCGCCCCTGGGCGCGGGCGATTCTGCACGCCCGGATTCCGGCGCCGTTGAAGCTCCTGCTGCTGGCCCTGCTCGCCGCCTTTTCAATGGGCGAAGCCCCGCGCCGCACGCTGCGCGCCCTGCGCCAGGATTGGCTCTTCTCCACCAGCACCGATTTCCGCGACGACCTGGACTCTGTCCAGGACTCCCACGCCCTGCGCCGGATTCTCCAGCTCCGGGCCGAGATCGGCTGGCTCCTGCGCGGCAGGCCCAACCGGGGCATGTCCCTGTCCGGCCACCGCGCGCCCAAACTCCGCCCCACCCAGGCCGCCCGCGCGCCCCCCGAAGCGTCAATCGTCCCCAATCACCCCGAATCCGTCGCCAAAACCCCGCGTCCCGCGGCGATGACTCATGGCCGGATCAGATCACCCCAGGGAAGTGGCACGCCACCATCTGCCCTTCGACTCCCGGCCGCAGCGCCGGCTCCTCCGCCGCGCAGACATCCTGCGCCGCCGGGCAACGCGTGCGGAACCGGCAGCCACTCGGCGGATTGGCCGCATTGGGCGGCTCGCCCAGCATCGGCACATGCCGCCGCGTCCGCTCAATGCGCGGGTCCGGCACCGGGGCCGCGGCGATCAGCGTGCGCGTGTAGGGGTGCAGCGGCCGGCTGAACAGATCGGTCGCCCGCCCCTGTTCCATCACCCGGCCGAGATACAGCACCACGATCCGGTCGCACACATGCCGGATCACCGCCAGGTCGTGGGAGATGAACAGATAGGTCAGCCCCAGCCGCTCCTGCAGCTCCACCATCAGGTTGATGATCTGCGCCTGGATGTTCACGTCCAGCGCCGAGACCGGCTCATCCGCCACCACCAGGTCCGGCCCCAGCGCCAACGCCCGCGCGATCGAGATGCGCTGCCGCTGCCCGCCGGAGAACTCATGCGGAAACCGGCCCGCCGCCGCCGCCGGCAAGCCCACGATATCCAACAGCGCCCCCACCCGCGCCCGCGCCGCCCCGCCATCGGCCACGATGCCATGCAGCAGCAGCGGCCCGGACAGGATCTCGCCCACCGACATGCGCGGATTGAGCGAGCCATAGGGGTCCTGGAAGATCATCTGCATCCGCCGCCGCAAGGGCCGGATCACCGATTGCGGCGCATGGGTAATGTCGGTGCCGTCAAAACGAACCGTCCCACCGGTCGGCTCATGCAACCGCAGCACCAGCCGCGCCAGCGTGGACTTGCCGCACCCGCTCTCGCCCACCAGCCCCACCGTCTCGCCGCGCGCGACAGACAGGCTCACCCCATCCACCGCCCGCAACACCCTCGGCGCGGAGAAATACCCCTGCTTCGGCAGCGCAAAATGCTTGGCGAGATCACGCACCTCCAGCAACGGCACGGCCGCCTTCACCGCCTCCGGCACGGCGGCACTGGCCGCCACCCGCGCCGGCGTATGCAACGCCCCGCCCGCCTGCGTCACCCAGCACCGCGCCGCCCGCCCCTCGCCAATCGGCAGCAGCGCCGGATGCTCGGCACACTTCGCCACCGCAAACGGGCACCGCGCCCGGAACCGGCAGCCCTCGGGCCAGGCACGCGGATCCGGCGGCTGCCCATCGATGGTCGTCAACCGCCGGTCCGCCGCCTCCGCATCGATACGCGGCGCGGCATGCAGCAACGCCCAGGTATAGGGGTGTCGGGGATCGGAAAGCAGCTGCTCCGGCGGCCCCTCCTCCACCACCTCGCCCGCGTACATCACCAGAATCCGCCGGCAGACATTGGCGATCACACCGAGATCATGGCTGATCAGGATCACCGCCGTGCCCAAATCCCGATTCAGCTCGCGCAGCAACTCCAAAATCTGCGCCTGGATCGTCACGTCCAGCGCCGTGGTCGGCTCGTCGGCGATCAGCAGCGCCGGCTCGTTGGAAAACCCCATCGCCAGCATCACCCGCTGGCGCATGCCGCCGGAGAACTGGTGCGGGTAGCTGTCCACCGCCGCCTCCGCCCGCCCCACGCCCATGCGCCGCAGCAGCCCGATCGCCCGGGTGCGCGCGGCGGCCGGCGTGAACCGCCCATGCGCCGTCATCGCCTCCACCAGCTGCTTCGCGATCCGCAGCACCGGATTGAGCGAGGTCATCGGGTCCTGGAACACCATGGCGATCTCGCGTCCGCGCACCGCCCGCAACGCCTCGTCGTCCAGCGTGGCAAGATCGCGCCCGCGGAATTCCACCGACCCACCCACGATCCGCGCGGGCCCGTCCAGCAGCCGCATGATCGACTTGGCACACACGCTCTTGCCGGAACCGCTCTCGCCCACGATCCCCAGCGTCTCGCCCGCATGCAGGTCAAAGCTCACGCCATCCACCGCCCGCACCGGCCCACGATCGGTCAGGAACCAGGTGCGCAGGTCGCGCACCCGCAGCAACAGCTCAGCGGGTTCGGGCATGCGGGTCCAGCCAGTCGCGAATGCCGTCGCCCACGAAGTTGAACCCCATCACCACCGAAAGGATCGCCAGCCCCGGGAAGGTCGCCACCCACCATTGCTGCACCAGCTCGCGCCCCTCCGCCACCATCGCCCCCCACTCCGCCGTCGGCGGCACCACGCCCAGCCCCAGGAACGAAAGCCCCGCGAACACCAGGATCGCCTGCCCCAGATCCAGCGTCACCAGCACGATCAGCGGCCCCACGGCATTCGGGATGATCTGCCGCACCAGGATATGCGCCGGCCCGAACCCCACCGATTGCGCCGCCTCCACGTATTCCAGCGAACGCTGCGTCAGCACCAAGCTGCGAGCGAGCCGCGCGAACTTCGGCCACCACACCACCAGCATGGCGATCACCGTGTTCACCGTGCCGATCCCCAACGCCGCCGCGATCGCCATCGCCAGGATGATCGGCGGGAAGCAGAACACGAGGTCCGTCACCCGCATCAGCGCCTCTTCCGCCCAGCCGCGGGCATAGGCGGCCACCGCACCGAGCAACGTGCCGAACAGCCCGCCCACCAGCACCACCGCCATGCCCACGGCAAGCGAGATGCGCGCCCCATACACCACCCGCGCCAGCACATCCCGCCCCAGCGCATCGGTGCCGAGCCAATTCACCGCCGAGGGAGGCTGCAGCCGGTTCGCCACATCCACCGTGTTGGGCCCATAGGCCAGCACCCACGGCGCCAGTGCCGCGGCGAGCACCCAGCCCAGGATGATCGCCCCGCCCAGCGCCGCCAGCCCATAGCGCCGCAGCCAGCGCACACCGGCCGACCGCGGGCGCGGCACCGCCAAGGCCACCCCGCTCATGCCCGCGCCACGCGCGGATCGAGCAATGCGTAGGACAGGTCCACCAGCAGGTTCACCAGCACGAAGATCGCCGCCACGATCGCCGTGATCGCCATGATCGCCGGGAAATCCACCGTCACCGCGCTGCGGAAGGTGTAGCGGCCCAGCCCGGGCCAGCCGAACACCGTCTCCGTCATCACCGCCCCGGTGAGCAGATTGGCATAGGCGAGCCCGCCCAGCGTCACCACCGGCAACATCGCGTTCGGCACCGCATGGCCCGTCACCACCACCCGCGCCAGCAGCCCCTTGGCGCGCGCCACCCGCACGTAATCCTGGCTCAACGCCTCCAGCATCGCCGCGCGCGTGGTGCGGGTGATCAGCCCCAGCATGGAAGCCGCCAGCACGATGCTCGGCAGCACCAGGTGGGCGGCGGCATCGCGAAACGTCTCCCAATCCCCGGCCAGCGCGGTATCGATCAGCAGCAGCCCGGTGATCCGGTCCGGCGGGAAGGCGATCGGGTCCAGCCGGCCGGGCCCCGGCGCCCAATCGAGCTGGCCGTAGAAGATCGCCAGCATGATGAACGCCAGCCAGAACGTGGGCGCGGAAACGCCGATCAGCGCCACGAAGCGGGCCAGATGATCCACCCAGCTATCGCGCTTCACCGCCGCCACCACGCCCAACGGCAGCCCGACGGCCAGGGAGAGCAGGAAGGCGATCGTCGCCAGCTCCAGCGTCGCAGGCGCGTAGTCGATGATATCCGCCAGCACCGGCCGGCGGGAGGAGATGGAGATGCCCAGATCGCCCTGCGCCAGCCGCTTCAGGAACAGCCAGTACTGCTCCCACAACGGCAGGTCCAACCCCCAGCGGGCGCGGAATTCCCGCACCTGCACGGGGTCGGAGGCCTGCATGTCCCCCAGCGCCGCCATCGCCGGGTCGCCCGGCACCGTGTTGGCGATCAGGAAGATCACCAGCGTGGCCAGCAACACCATCACCACGGCGGTGACCAGGCGCGAGAGAACGTAGCGGATCACGCGCCCGGCGCCGCGATGGTCAGGCGGGTTTCGCTGCGGCCAGGTCGGCCATCCAGCCCGCCGCCGTCAGGTTCAGCCCGCCCACGCTCTTGCGCACCGCCACCTGGTACACCGGCTGCACCAGCACGAAGTGATGCGCGAAATCCACCATCCGCTTCTGGTACTCCCGGTAGAGCACCGCCGCCTTGCCCAGGTCGCGCTCCGCCCCGGCATCGGCCACCAGTTTGTGCATGTCCGCCGGCACATCCCACACCACGCGCTTGGCCACGCGGTTCACGGTGGCCGAGGTCCACAGCCAATTCTCCGGCGCCGGCGGGTTCCAGAAGGTCAGCACCGCTTCGGCCTTGCCGCCGAGGAACATGGTGCGCAGGTTCACCTGGTCCATCGGCGCCAACTCGGCCGTGATCCCCACGCGCGCCAGGTCCGCCTGGATCTTCTGCGCCAGGTTCTGGTACGTCACGCCCGCGATCGCGGCATTGCCATAGGCGAGCTGGAACTTGAACCCGTTCGGCAGCCCGGCCTCGGCCAGCAGGCGGCGGGCCTTCGGCAGGTCCTCGTTGAAGCCGATCTCCTTGGTCAGCGCCTCGGTGGAGCCATTGGTGCCCACTGGCAGGAAGCTGGTCGGCCGCACCGCCGCACCGCCGGCGAGGTTCTTGATGATGCCGTCGAAATCGATCGCATGGCCGATCGCCTGGCGCGCCAGCTTGTTCTGCAGCGCCGGGTTCGAAGGCGCCTCCGCCACCGCCATGTAGATGAAATCCAGGCTCGGCGTGCCCATGATCTGGATGTTCGGGTCGTTCTTCAGCGTGGCGATCTGCTCGGGGATCAGGTTGAACGCCACGTCGATATCGCCGCGCTGGATCGCCAGCAGCTGGGCTGCACTCTCGCTCATGTGCCGGATCAGCACCCGCTCATAGCCCGGCGCACCGCGCCAGTAATGCGGGTTGCGCACCATCTGGATCTGCTGGTTGCGCTGCCAGCCGGTGGTGCGATACGGCCCCGCGCCGGCGGAGTTGTTGTTCAGCCACTCCGTGGCCTTGTCCTTGTCCTTGGCATCCGCCGCATCGGTGCCGCCATTGGCCACCACCTGCGACTTCTCCTGGATCCCGAAGGCGGGCGTGGCGATGATGGAGATCACCGGCAGCGTCGGGTCCTTCAGCACCACGTCCACCGTGGTGGCATCCACCACGGCCACGGATTCCACGTGGGAGATGTACTGGAACGGCTGGTCCTTGATCGCCAGGTGCCGCGCGAAGGAGAAGCGCACATCCTCCGCCGTCACCAGCGCGCCGGAGGCGAACTTCACCCCGGGGCGCAGCTTGAAGCGGATCGTCTTGCCGTCGGGCAGATAGGCCCATTCGGTGGCCAGCGCCGGCTTCACCGTGATGTTGTCCCCGGCGTCGTAGGTCACCAGCCCGTCATAGGCGGCGCGCGTCGGCAGCGGGTTGGAATACTGGTACACCCGCACCGGGTCCAGCGAGAGCGCATCGCTGATATCGAGCCCGATCACCAGCGCGCCGCGCCGCGCGCTGCTCTGCGCCTCGGCAGGTCGCGCGCCGGCCAGCAGGCTGGCAAGCAATCCGGCCGTGCCGGCCATCATTGGGCGCCGGCCGAAGCCCGGCTCGTCCTGGTCCGCCATGGTCGATCCCCCGCGTTTGGTTGTTTGGCGGACTATTCCCCACCCCACCCGCCAGCGCCAGCCAAATTCCGCGGCACCATCGACGCCCCCGGCAAAGCGCGATAGCCTCCGCCGATCACGGGGAAACGGGAACCAGCAGAATGGCGCTGCCCGCCGGCATCGATTGCGACGTGCATCCCGCCGTGCCCGGCATGCGCGCCCTGCTGCCCTATCTCGATCCCTACTGGCAGGAACAGGTCACCGTCCGTGGCATCGACGGGCTGGACCTCGCCAGCTTCCCGCCGCAGATGGACGCCCATGGCCGCGCCGACTGGCGGGATGGCCGCGCCAAGCCCGGCACCTCGCTGGAGGCCCTGCGCACCCATGCGCTGGACGGCTTCGGCTCCCAGCTTGCCATCTGCAACCCGCTCTACGGCACGCTGGCGATCAACAACGAGCATTTCGCCGCCGCCGTCGCTCGCGCCATCAACGACTGGCTCATCGCCGAATGGCTGGACCGCGAGCCCCGCCTGCGCGGCTCCATCACGGTGGCCGCCCAGAACCCCGAGCTGGCGGTCGACGAGATCGAGCGCCGCGCCGCCGACAAGCGCTTCGTGCAGGTGCTGCTGCTGGCCCAGGGCGATGCCCCGCTCGGCAACCGCCGCTTCTGGCCGATCTACGCCGCCGCCCAGCGCCACGGCCTCTCGATCGGCATCCACGCCGGCAGCACCTTCCGCCATGCCACCACCTCCAACGGCTGGCCCTCCTTCCACCTGGAGGACTACGCGGCCCACGCCCAGTCCTTCCAGTCCAACCTGCTGTCGCTGGTGCACGAGGGCGCCTTCGCCAAGTTCCCCGGCCTGATCTTCGTGCTGATCGAAAGCGGCTTCACCTGGCTGCCATCCTTCATGTGGCGCGCCAACAAGACCTGGCGCGGCGTGCGCGCCGAAGTGCCCTGGGTGGACCGCCCGCCCGGCGAGCTGATCCGCGACCACGTTCGCGTCACCCTGCAACCCACCGACCGCCCGCCCTCTGGCGCCGACATGCAGCGCCTGCTGGAACAGCTCGGCCGCGACGACATGATCCTGTTCTCCACCGACTACCCGCACTGGCAGTTCAACGGCCAGGAGGTCTGGCCCGACGGCTTCTCCGACGACCTCAAGCGACGCGTGCTGCTCGATAACCCCCGCCAGGCCTATCCCCGATTGCAGGAGGCTCAGCCATGACCCCCGAAGACGGCCGCATCATCCCCGCCCCATCCACCCCCGCCCGCAGCCGGCTCAAGCTGATCGATTGCGACGTGCACCACGCGCTGCGCTCCAGCAAGGACCTGTTCCCCTACCTCGCCACGCGCTGGCACCGCCACCTGGAGAATTTCGGTCCGCGCCGGCCGATCCCCTTCACCGCCTCCTCGCCCTATCCCAAGACGGCGCCCGCCCTCTCCCGCACCGATTCCTGGCCCCCCACCGGCGGCCCCCCGGGCTCCGACCTCGCCTTCCTGCAGGAGCAGCTGCTCGATCCCTACAACATCGAATACGGCCTGCTGCACCTGCTGATGAGCGGGATGGACGAGCGCAACCAGGATCTTGGCAACGCCGTCTGCAGCGCCATCAACGACTGGCAATACGAGCACTGGACGCAGAAGGACCGCCGCCTGAAGGCCGCCATCGTCGTGCCCGGCGAAGACCCGCCGGCCGCCGTGCGCGAGATCGAGCGCTGGGCCGGCAACCCCGATTTCGTCCAGATCAGCATGGTCACCCACACGATCGAGCCGCTGGGAAGGCGCCGCTACTGGCCGATCTACGAGGCCGCGCAGGCGCACAACCTGCCCGTGGGCCTGCACAGCTCCGGCTTCAACGGCCATGCCGTCACCGGCACCGGCTGGTGCAGCTTCTACGTGGAGGAGCAGCACAACGTCGCCCTCTCGCAGCAGAACCTCGCCATCTCCCTGGTGTGCGAAGGCGTGTTCGAACGCTTCCCGGCGCTGAAGGCCGTGATCATCGAGGCCGGCTTCGTCTGGGTGCCCGCCGTCGCCTGGCGCCTGGACCAGCACTGGGCCCGCATGAAGGACGAAGTGCCGCACCTCACCAGGAAACCCTCCGAGTATTTCCGCTCCAACATCTGGTATTCCAGCCAGCCCGCGGACGAGCCCGAAAAACCCGAATTCCTGCGCCAGAGCCTGGACTGGCTCGGCTGGGATCGCCTCCTGTTCGCCACCGACTACCCGCACTGGGACATGGACAGTCCGGAACAGGCCTTCA
The DNA here is from genome assembly GCA_044358135.1 of Acetobacteraceae bacterium. Classification (GTDB taxonomy): domain Bacteria; phylum Pseudomonadota; class Alphaproteobacteria; order Acetobacterales; family Acetobacteraceae; genus CAMDGX01. The sequence goes on from JBIKOJ010000094.1 coordinate 8,521, forward strand.
AGTTCCGCATGACCGAGGCCGAACAGCGCCAGATCTTCGCCGACAACGCCCGCGCGCTGTACGGGCTCGCCTGATCCATGGCGCGCCACGTCGTCGCCGCCGCCGGCGAAATCCCGCCCGGCGGCCGCAAGCTGGTCACCGTGCGCGGGCGGCAGATCGGCATCTTCAACCACGGCGGCGAATACTTCGCCCTGCTGAACCGCTGCCCGCACCAGGGCGCCGAACTCTGCAAGGGCACGCTGATCGGCCTGGCCACCTCGAAGGAGCCCGGCCACTTCGAACTCACCCGCCAGGGCGAAATGCTGAAATGCCCCTGGCACGGCTGGGAATACGATATCCGAACCGGCCAATCCTGGTGCGACCCCAACGACACCAAGGTGCGGGCCTATCCCGTGACGGTGGAGCCCGGCACCACGCTGGTGAAGGGGCCCTACGTGGCGGAGACGTTTCAGGTGACGGCGGATGAGGCGTACGTGGTCTTAGAATTATGAAAGCAAGACTCTTCTTTTTGTGAACAAAACGAAGCAAAAAAACTTTATGACCTTGCGCCCGCGCCGGGTGATCGGCACGCGTGCCAGTGAATAAAAGTTTTTTGGTTCTTTTTTTCAAAAAAGAACCGCTTCCTTACGTCGGCACCGTCACCCGCACCCTAAGCCCGCCCAAAGGCGAGTCCTCCAGCGCGATATCCCCGCCATGCGCCCGCACCACGTCGAGCGCGATCGAGAGGCCGAGCCCCGTGCCGCCCCCGGCGCCGGCCTCGAAGGGCCGGAACACATCGGCCCGGCGTTCCGGCGCGATGCCCGGCCCGTCATCGTCCACCGTCAGCGAAACGCCACCCGGCACCACCTGGGCCGCGATCGCCACGCGGCGGGCGTGGCGGCGCGCATTGTCCACCAGGTTGGTGATGGCGCGGCGGAACGCATCGGCGCGCAGCATCAACGTCACCTCCTCCGGCCGATCCAGCGCCACCTCCGCCCCCGCGCGGCGGGCGTGGCGGGCGACGTCGTCCAGCAGCGGGGCCAGTTCCGTCGGTTCCGCCTTCTCCTCCCCCACGCCGCGCGCGAAGGCGAGGTAGCCGCCGATCATGCGGTCCATTTCCTCCAGGTCCGCGGTCAGGTCCACGATGTCCTGCCGGTTCGCCTCGTCCACCTTCATCATCACCAGGGCGAGGCGCATGCGCGTCAGCGGCGTGCGCAGGTCGTGCGACACCCCGGCCAGCATCTGGGTGCGCTGCGCCAGGAAGCGGCGCACCCGCTCCTGCATCACGTTGAAGGCGCTGGCCGCCTGCCGCACCTCCGTTGCCCCGCCGGGCCGCAAGGGGGCGCTTTCGTGGCCGCGCCCGAACGCGTCCATCGCGCGCGCCAGCCGGCGGATGCTGCGCACCTGGTTGCGCAGGAACAGGGCGGCGATGCCGAACAGCAGCAGGGAAGATCCCACCAGCCACGCCACGAACAGGGAGAGCGTGCCGGCGAACAGCCGCTTGCGCGGTACGTCCACCTCCAGCAGCCCGCCCTGCATCTCGGTGCGCAGGATCACGGAGATGGGGTCGCTCTGCCAGTCCAGCGCCACCGGCCGGCGCAGCCGCTCCTCCAGCGCCGTCACCAGGCTGCGCTCCAGCATCTCCAGCTGCGGCGGCCGCTCATGCGCCGGCTCCAGCAGGCCCGGCACCAGCCGCATCTTCAGCTCCAGCCGGTCATAAGCGCCGGCCAGCACCCGCTCCTGGTACTCCGGCGCGCGCTCCAGCGCATCGATCACGATCGCGATCTCGCCGGCGATGGCGGCCGAGAGCCGGCGCGAGACGATGCTCATATGCGTGCCGTAGAACAGCTGCAGCGCGACGGCCTGCACCACCACCAGCGGCACCAGCACGATCAGCAGGCTGCGCCCCAGCAGCCCGCGCGGCATCAGCGCCTTCAGCGCCCGGGCCAGGAACGGCGGCAGCGCGAGGCGGGAGGCCATGGTCTAGTGTCCTGCCCGCGCAGTTCGTCCGTCTTCGGACGAACGCAGCGGATCAGCAGGCCACTCAATACAAGAGGCTGATGGTCCGCCGCCGGGTGCTTCCAGGTTGCCAGGATTTAGGGGGCGGACCATCAGTACCCGGGCTTCAGGATGTAGCCCCGCCCACGCACCGTGTGCAGGAAGCGCGGCTCGCGCGGGTCGGTCTCGATCTTGCGGCGCAGCCGCGTCACCTGCACGTCGATGGCGCGTTCGCCGGATTCGTCCATCTCCAGCGCGGCGCCGATATCCTCGCGCGTCAGCACCTCGTTCGGCCGCGCCGCCAGGGCGGCCAGCAGCGCCGCCTCCCCCCCGGTCAGCCGCACCACGCCGGCGGGCCCGCGCAGCTCGCCGCGGGCGCGGTCGAATACCAGCGGGCCCAGGGCGAGCGGGCCGGAGGGGGCTGTTTCCACCGCCACCGCGGGTGCGGCCCGGCGCAGCAGCGCGCGGATGCGCAGCACCAGTTCGCGCGGGTCGAACGGCTTGGGCAGGTAGTCGTCGGCCCCGGCCTCGAACCCGGCGATCCGGTCTTCCGGTGCGCCGCGCGCGGTCAGCAGCAGGATCGGCGTCACCGCGTTGTCCCGCCGCAGTGTTTCGGTGAGTTCCAGCCCGTTCTCGCCCGGCATCATCACGTCCATCACGATCAGGTCCGGCTGCAGGATGCGCAGCTTCTCCCGCGCGGCGATGGCATCCTCGGCCGCGCTCACGCGAAAGCCGTTCTCCAACAGGTAGCGCCCCAGCAGCTCGCGCAGCCGGTGGTCGTCATCCACCACCAGGATCAGGGCGTCGTCGCTCACGACCGGTTCCGGTCCAGATAGGCGCGCGCCTCCTCGTCCATGATCCCGCGCATCACGCGCCGGAACCCGTCCACCGCGCCCGCCCCGGCCTCCCGATACGCCGCTGCCAGCCGCTCGCGCTGGCGCTCGAACAGCTGTCGCTCCAGCGCCTCGCCGGTTTCGGTCAGGGTCAGCAGGCGCTGGCGGCGGTCCACCTGGCCCTGCTGCTGGGTGACGTAGCCTTCCTCCACCAGCATGTTCAGCACCCGCGCCAGGCTCTGCTTGGTGATGCGCAGGATCGTCAGCAGGTCCGACACCGGAAGCCCCGGGTTGCGCCCGATATAATGCAGCGCCCGGTGATGCGCCCGGCCCATCCCCAGCCCCTCCAGCACCTCGTCGGCGGCACGCGTGAAGTCGCGATAGGCGAAGAACAGCAGGTCCTGCGCCGAGCGCAGCTCCTCCTCGCGCAGGAAAAGCAGGTTGGCGCCGGCGGGCATGCCCGTGCGCGAATCAGGAGACCGGGCCTCGCCCGCACGGAGCTCGCCCTTCAGATCGGGCATATCTGGCATACCTCGCAATTACGGCAGGATTGTTGACGTAGCTGAAACACGATTATAGCGTTGCCACCCATAGAGCAACAATCTTGCGGGAGAGTCGTCCCATGGCGCTGGTTCCTTTCGATGACCGGGATGGGTTCATCTGGTACAACGGCACGCTGATGCCCTGGCGCGATGCCAAGCTGCACGTGCTGTCGCATGGCCTTCACTATGCCAGCGCCGTGTTCGAAGGCGAGAGGGCATATGCCGGCAACATCTTCAAGTTGCGCGAACACACCGACCGCTTCCACAACTCCGCCCGCATCCTCGGCTTCGAGATTCCCTACACTGCCGACGAGATCGACGCCGCCTGCATGCAGGTGCTCGCCGCCAACGGCCAGACCGATGCCTATGTTCGCCCGCTGGCCTGGCGCGGCTCGGAGATGATGGCCGTCGCCGCCCAGAACTCGAAGATCAACGTCGCCATCGCCACCTGGGCCTGGCCCGCCATGTTCGCCGACCGCATGGCCGGCATCCGGCTGGACATGGCCGAGTGGCGCCGCCCGCACCCGCAAACCGCGCCCACCGCCTCCAAGGCCGCCGGGCTCTACATGATCGGCACGCTCTCCAAGCACGCCGCCGAGGCCAAGGGCTTCCAGGACGCGCTGATGCTGGATTGGCGCGGCCATGTCTCCGAAGCCACCGGCGCCAACATCTTCTTCGCCTTCGATGGTGAGCTGCACACCCCCACGCCGGATTGCTTCCTGGATGGCATCACGCGGCGCACCGTGATGGCGCTGGCGCGCGTGAACCAGATCAAGGTGGTGGAACGCACCATCATGCCGGACGAAATCAAGCACGCCAGCGAAGTGATGATCGTCGGCACTGGCGCCGAGGTGACCCCGGTGCGCGAAATCGCCGGCACCCACTACACGCCGGGGCGGATCACCGAGACGCTGCTGACCGATTACGAGAAGCTGGTGCGGATGAGCCCGGCGGATGTGGAGAAGCGGCTCGCGGGGTAAGGAAGCGGTTCTTTTTTGAAAAAAAGAACCAAAAAACTTTTATGAGCTTGCGCGCGTGCTGGGCAACCGGCACGGGTGCAAGCAAATGAAGTCTTTTTTGCTTCTTTTTTCTTCAGAAAAAAGAAGATTCTTCCTTAGATCCTTGCCGCCACCGCCCGCACCATCTCCCGCAGCGTGTCCGTCTCCGCTGCATCCAGCACCGCCCCCAGCCCCGCCGCGGCATCCAGCAGCGCCGGCGAGCCTGGCAGGTCCATCCCATCCAGCGCGCGGCGCACCCGCACCAGGTGCCGCCGCCGCGGATCCAGCGGCGGGTCCAGCACCAGGCGGAACCCCCGCCGCCCGTCGCCCACGCCGGCGGCTTCCAGGTCGGCGCGGTATCCGTCCGCCATCACCGGCGGCTGCGGCACGCCGTCGACGACCAGCTCCACCGCCACCGGCCCGCCGCCCTCGACCCAGCCCGACACCACCGCGCGCGAGACCTCGTCCAGCCGCCCCACCATCGCGCCGGCGGGGGCGCCCGCCAGGGATTGCCGCAGCGCCAGCAGCACGCGCTCGGCCGGCAGCGCCGGCTCCACCGCACCCTCGGCGACAACGCCGGCCCCGTCCGGCATCTCCTCCCCGTCCAGCTCCAGGCTGAACACCTCCAGCGCCGCAACGGGCGCGGGGCGGGAGAGCACCTGGCCATCCACCAGCCAGCGCGCCGCCACGGGCGGAAAGCCGTTCCGCTCCACCACCTGCCCCGGCAGCATCGCCCCCTGCGGCCCCAGCACCGGCCAGAGCGCCGGCTGCGCCGCCAAGGCCGGGGCCGGCAGGTGCAGGCGGCCCACCCAGCGCACCGCCAGCACGCCACCGTCGCGCCCCAGCACCTCATCGCCCGACGCCAGCGCCTCCACCGGCATTGGCCCACGCGGCGTCGCCAACCGGCTTCCGCCGGTGCACAGCCAGGTTGTCACCACCGCCTCCCGCAACGCATGCCGCATCATCGCCTGCCGCGCCGGGTTGATCCATCCCGCCGCAGCCGGCACCCTGCCGGCCACGCCACGGAAGGTCCGCCATGCCCCGCATCGCCATCGCCATGCTGAGCCACGAGGGCAACAGCTTCACCCCCGTTCCCACCGACATCCCCGCCTTCCGCTCCGGCACCTACGCGATCGGCGAGGCGGATGCCCGCGCGCTGTTCGAAGGCAGCGAGAGCGAGATCGGCGGCGCGCTGGAATTCCTTGCCGCCAACCCCGCGTGGCACGGCGATTTCCTGCGCATGGCCCAGGCCGGCCCCGCCGGCCCGCTGCCGCGCGAGACCTTCGAGACGATCATGGACGGCATAATCCCCGCCCTCGCCGACACGCGCTACGACGCGGTCTATCTCGCGCTGCACGGCGCCATGCTGATCGCGGACGAACCCCGCGGCGACCTGGAAACCATCCGCCGCGTGCGCGCCGCGATCGGCCCCAAGGTCCCGCTCGGCGCCAGCTTCGACCTGCACGGCAACATGGACCCGGAGATCGCCCGGCTGCTGGATTTCGGCGCCGGCTACAAAACCCACCCGCATATCGACCAGCGCCCGACGGCCCTGCGCGTTCTCGCCGTGCTGCAACGCTGCGTGGAGCAGGGCCTGCGCCCCAAGGGGGCCATCGCGCCGATGGAAGCGATCCTGCCCAGCATCAACATGCGCACCGCCGAGGGCCCGATGGCGGAGCTGGAAGCCTTTGCCGCCGGGCTGGAAGCCGCGGATCCCGAGCTGTTGGATGTCTCCACCTTCGGCGGCTTCACCTATGGCGACACGCTGTCGGCCGGCGCCACCGCCATGGTGTGGCACGCCAGCAGCGCCGACCGCGCCCAGGAGATCGCGCACGCCCACGCCGCCCAGATGAAATCCCGCCGCAGCCGGTTCTTCATCCGCCTGCCCACGCCCGCCGAGGGCATCGCCCAGGCGCTCGCCGGCGGCAAGTTCCCCATCGCCGTGACGGACCCCGGCGACAATGCCGGCTCCGGCGGCATTGGCGACACGCCGGGCCTGCTGCGTGCCCTGCTCGATGCCGATGTCGATGTGCCCACCGTCTTTGCCTACATCACCGATCCAGGCCTGGTGGAGCGCGCCCAGCAGGTCGGCATCGGCGGCGAGCTCACCGGCAGCCTCGGCGGCCGGCTGACCAATCTCTACGGCGCGCCCGTTCCGTTCAACGGCACCGTGCAGGCGCTGACGGAAGGCAAATTCCGCAACACCGGCCCGATGATGCGCGGCGTGCTCTCGAATTTCGGCCCCACCGCCCTGCTCTCCCTCGCCGGCACCCCGGGCGGGCGCAACGTGCGCGTCATCGTCACCACCTACAGCCGCTCCCCGCACGACCCCGGGCTGCTCGCCCTGCACGGCATCTCGCTCGACGAGGTGAAGCTGCTCTGCGTGAAGGCCAAGAACCATTTCCGCGCCGCCTTCAAGCCGCTGCTGACCGACATCATCGACGTGGACGCCCCCGGCCCCGCCGCGCTGGAGATCAAGGCCTTCACCTTCCGCCACGCCCCGCGCTCGCTCTATCCGCTGGCCGACTAGCCCCGTGCACGCCCACGACGCCCAGGTCGCACGCGACCTCGATCTGCTCGGCCTCCCGCCACGCCCCTGGACGGCAACGCCCCCCGGCACGCTCGATGCCATCGTCATCGGCGCCGGCATGTGCGGCATCGCCGCCGCCGCCGCGCTGCTGTTCAAGGGCATCCGCGCGATCGAGCTGCTGGACGAGGCCGCGCCGGGCCAGGAGGGGCCGTGGTCCACCACCGCCCGCATGGCCACGCTGCGCAGCCCCAAGCACCTGCCAGGCATCGCGCTCGGCATCCCCTCGCTCACCTTCCGCGCCTGGTACACCGCGCGCCATGGCGAGGAGGGCTGGGCCGCGCTGTACAAGATCGCCAACGCCGACTGGCAGACCTACCTCGCCTGGCTCCAGCGCGTCCTCGCCCTGCCCATAAGCCACCACACCCCAGTCACCGCCATCCTCCCCGAGGGCGACCGGCTGCGCGTGGAAACCCCCACCGGCCCGCGCTTCGCCCGCCATGTCGTGCTCGCCACGGGCCGCCTCGGCGCCGGCGGCATGAACCTGCCGTCCTTCCTCGATCCCGCCCTGTTTCCCAGCCGCGCCGCCCACGCGGCCCAACCCATCGACTTCGCCCGCCTCGCCGGACAGCGCGTCGCCGTCCTCGGCGCCAATGCGGCGGCCTTCGACAACGCCGCCGTCGCCCTCGAATCCGGCGCCACTTCGGTGGACATGTATTGCCGCCGCCCCACCCTGCCCCAGGTCAACAAGAGCCGCGGCGCCACCAACCCCGGCTATTTCGAGGGCTGGTCCGCCCTGCCGCCCGCCGAGCGCTGGCAGCTGATGGTCTGGCTGCACGACGAGCGATCCCCCCCGCCGCACGAAAGCGTCCATCGCGTGCTGAGGCACGAAGGCTTTCGCCTCCATTTCGCCACCCCCATCCTCGCCGCCCGCCCCGCCCCCGAAGGCGTCGCGCTCGACCTCCCGGGCCGCACCGCCACCGCCGATTTCCTCATCGCCGCCACGGGGTTCGAGGTGAACCTGGCCCGCCGCCCGGAACTCGCCGCCCTCGCCCCGCACATCGCGCTCTGGCAGCACGCCTACGCCGCGCCCCCTGCCCTGCAACGCCCGGAGCTCGCCCTCTACCCCTCTCTCGGCCCCGGCTTCGAACTCATGGAGAAGCAGCCCGGCACCTGCCCGGCGCTGGCCCGCGTCCATGTCTTCAACCACGCCGCCTATGCCTCCATGGGCGCCATCGCCAGCGACATCCCCGGCGTTTCCACCGCCGCCGGCCTGCTCGCCAGCGCCATCGCCCGCGCCCTGTTCCTCAGGGACCGCGAGGCCCTGCAATCGCGCCTCGCCGCCTTCGCCGAGCCGGAGCTGGAATCCACCCCGTTCTTCGCCCCGGAAACCCTGCCCCGCGCGCCCTGACCGGCCCGCCCCCTTGACGGAACGCCCCCCGCCGGCGTTCCGTCCGGCCCCCTGTCCGTTCGGAGTTTCCCCCCATGGCTGCCCAGTTCTGGTACGAAGGTTCCTGGACCGACGAGAACATCAAGCTCACCGGCCCGGCCGACCATTCCTTCTGGCTCGCCTCCATGGTGTTCGACGGCGCCCGCGCCTTCCGCCGCTGCGCGCCCGACCTCGCCCTGCACTGCCAGCGCGTGCTGCGCTCCGCCAGCGCCCTCGGCCTGGCCCCGGACAAGACCGCCGAGGAGATCCATGCCCTGGCGATCGAGGGCATCCGCCTCTTCCCGCGCGATGCCGAGCTCTACATCAAGCCGATGTTCTTCACCCAGGGCGCCGGTGCCCGGCACGGCCACGGCCGCACCGCCTTCGTGCTGCACATCTACGACGCCCCCCTGCCCGGCGAGCACGAGGGCTTTTCCGCCACCCTCTCCCCGCTGCGCCGCCCGGCGCCGGACATGGCGCCCACCGATGCCAAGGCCTCCTGCCTCTATCCCAATTCCTCGCGCGCCAACCGCGAGGCCGAAAGCCGCGGCTTCGAGGCGGCGGTGATGCGCGACCCCTGGAACAACATCGCCGAGTTCTCCATGGCCAATCTGTGGATGGTGAAGAACGGCGTGGCGCTGACCCCGCGCGACAACAAGACCTTCCTCGCCGGCATCACCCGCTGGCGCACCATGCAACTGCTGAACGAAGCCGGCATCGAGGCCCGCGAAGCCACCCTCAGCGCCGCAGACCTGGAAGAGGCGGACGAGATCTTCTCCAGCGGCAACTACGGCAAGATCGTGCCCTGCACCCGCTACGAAAACCGCCAGCTCGGCACCGGCCCGGTCGGCACGCTGGCCCGCAAGCGGTATTTCGAATGGGCGGAGAGCACGAAGATCGACTGAAGGAAGAGTCTTCTTTTTCTGAAGAAAAAGAAGCAAAAAGACTTTCCGACCTTGCGCGCGCGCCAGTTCGTCTGGCACGCGCGCAAGGTCATAAAAGTTTTTTGGTTCTTTTTTTCAAAAAAGAACCGCTTCCCTTCCTCGCAGTGCAAGCCGCACCAACCCGGCGAGGAAGTCCACACTCCCCGCATCCGCCGGCAGCCCCGCCAGCGCGATGTCGAACCGCCCGGGCTCCGCCACCGCGGCATCGACCAGCAGCGGGCTGCCCGACAGCACCATCCCGCCGCCCGCCCCGCGCACGAACAGCATCCAGGCCCGCCCGGGCGCCAGCGGGCGGGCGAAGCGCAGCGCGAAGCCATGCCGCCCCAGCCGCCCCCCGGCGCCGGCCTGCACCAGGTCCGGCCGCGGCCGGTCTGCCAGGCCCTGGGCCAGAACCTCGTCCCCGCACACCACCTCCAGCGCCAGCACCCGGTCCGGCGCGGCGGGATCGATCGCCCAGCCGGCCACGCCATGGCGGTCGGCATGGTCCACGAACCCGTCCAGCGCCCGCCCGTCGCCCGCCAGGCGCAGCAGCCCCGGCACCGCCGCCGCCCCGGGCGCCGGCGCCGTCCCGGCCGAGGCCAGCATCGCCCCCGCCACCATCACCCCCGCGCCCCCGGCGCAGCGGAGCAGCACCAGCCCCGCCCCCTGCTCCAGCAGCCGCACGCCCGGCAGGCCGGCCAGCAGGAAGGCCGGCACCCAGGCCCCATCCAGCCGCAGGCATTGCGCCGGGCCCAGCACCAGGTTCTTCGCCGGCTGGCCGAAGCCCAGCGCGCCCGCCTCCACCAGCACCGGCGCCGGCAGCCCCAGCCGCCGATGCGCCGCCGCCGGCAGGGTGAGATGGCGCACCGCCTCCACCCGCACCGCCTGTCCGCCGGGCCCGATCACCTCCCCGCCCGGCTGCAGCCGCCCCGCGGCCACGGCCCCCTGCGGCGTGGCCACGGGCATGTCCACGCCCACGCCCTCTCCGCTCCACAAGGGCGGATGCGGCGGCGCGGCGAAGTGCGGCGAAAAGGCAGGGGAATGCGGCAGCGTCGGGCTCCGTCTCGGCCACGCGACTGTGCCCGCGCGCGCCGCGCCATGCCAGGGTCCGTCGAGGAAAAAAAGGGCCCGGCCGTGGGGGAAGATACGGCCGGGCCGATCCCACCGGGGGATCAGTGGGCCGGCACCATGGCCGGCCATCTGGGGGGCCAGGAGGCGGGCGAAGCCGCGCCTCCGAACGCACCCCTTCTCCCATACCCACCCCACGGGCGCCTTGATCTTGATCAACCCACCGTGCATCGGCTGCGGGCGTGGGATGCAACGACCGCAATGGGATGGGCGCTCCACCGCCCGCAAAGGTATGGGAACATTGACCGGAAGGGCATGGGAACATTAACCGGAAGGGCATGGCAACATTGACCGGAAGGGCATGCGCGCCGTAGAGGCAGCATTTGGTGCGGTGCGGCCACCTGCGGCACGCGCCGGCATCGGGAGTCATGGCAATGTTCGGGTGGCTCGGCGCCTATCTGGAGCGACGCCGCCGCCGCAAGGCCAGGGCGGCAAAGATGGCGGCCGATTCGGCGCAGATGGCCGCCATGCTCCAGTCCAACGCATCGCCGCGCTCGCGCCGCCGCAAGGGTTTCTGGGCCAGGCTGTTCGGGACCGGCCAGCGCACCTCAATGCCGCTGCCCCCGCCGCCGGCCCCGCCCCGCCCCCTGCCGGTGCCCGCCGACCTGCGCCCCCTCCAGCCCGCCGCCTCCATGGCGCCGCCCGCCGCAGCACCGATGGCGGCAACCATGCCGCCTATCCCCGCCGCCATGCCCCTCCCGGCGATGCGCACGTCCTTCCCCCTGCCGCCGCCACCCGCGCCCACCCCGCCCGCCGCCCCGGTCGAAGACGAGGCCCTGCCCCCCGGCATGTACGGCCCGCCCCCACCGCCCCGCACCGCGCCCGCCGCCCGGCCCCCGGCCGGCTTCCAGCCCCCCAGCCCCACCCGCGACCTCCCCGCCCAACCCGAGGCTGCGTCCCCCGAAGCCCCCACCCAGCCGGCTGGCGCGCCCCCGGCCCAAGCCGCCGCCGCCTATGCCCCCGCCTATGGCCCC
>JBIKOJ010000095.1:0-19769 GCA_044358135.1 Acetobacteraceae bacterium
GGGTGGTGGCGTCGGGCGCCACGGTGGCGCCGTGCCAGGTTCGGGCGAGCATGCGGCGGGGGTCGAGGCGGGGATGGGCGGGGGAGGGGAGGAGGAGGACCACGCGCAGGCCGCGGGCGCGGAGGCGGGCGATTTCGGCTTCGAGATGGGCGAAGACGGTGTCGGGCGCGGTGGCGGAGGGGACGAGGCCGGAGGGGGTTTGCACCTGCACGCCGGGCTGCAGGTAGCCGGGCCAGTAGGCGCCGAGGATGACGGTGCGGATGCGTGGGTCGGCCAGGGCTGACTCCACCATGGCGGGCATGTCGGTGCAGTGGGTGAAGGGGGGCGGCATCACCACGCCGGGAAAGGGGGGGCAGCTGGGGCCGGTGACGAAGCGGACGGGGCCGGCGAGGCGGCCGGCTTCGTGCAGGGCCTGGGCGCGGGGGCCGTAGTGGAACAGGGTTGAGTCGCCCACCAGCAGCGTGCCGGGGCCGTCGGGCGGGCCGAGCCGGGTGGAGAACTTGCCGGCCACGTTCTGCACCGCCATGGCGGGGGTGGGGCGGAAGACGCCGTCGCCGATGGCGGCGTTCAGGCGGGCGATGTCGAGCCCGGCCGCCTGGGCCGGGTCGGGGGTGGGGAGGCGCCACAGGGCGAGGCCGGCGATGCCGGATAGCGCGAGCCCGGCGGCCAGTGCGGGCACGGAGCGCCAGCGTCCGGTGCGGATCGGGGTTTCCAGGAAGCGCCAGGTGGCCCAGGCGAGTGCGACGGCGGCGCCCACCAGCGCGGCCAGAAGGAGCGGTTTCAGCGGGCGGCCCTGGTGGACGATGTGGGCGTAGGACAGCAGCGGCCAGTGCCAGAGATAGAGCGGGTAGCTGATCAGGCCGACCCAGACCATCGGGCGCAGTGCCAGGAGCCGGCGGTTCACCCAGGCGGCGGGGCCGGCGGCGATCAGGAGCGCGGCGCCGAGCGTGGGGGGAAGGGCCTGCCAGCCGGGAAAGCCGGGGCCGGCGCGAACCACGGCCAGGGACAGGATGATCAGGGCAAGGCCGGCGAGGGAGGTCGCGTCGGCACGGGGCAGCGGGGCGGGCCGTGCGCGCGCCCACCCGGCGAGTGCGGCGCCCAGGGCCAGTTCCCATAGCCGGGTGAGGGGGGAATAGAAGGCGGCGGCGGGATCGAGCGGGGTGAGGACCAGGCTGGCGGCGAGCGATGCGCCGGCCAGCAGGAGGATCGGCCAGAGGCGCACGCCGCCGCAGCGGTGCAGTGCCCAGAGCACCAGCGGCCAGAGGAGGTAGAACTGCTCCTCCACCCCCAGGGACCAGAGGTGCAGCAGCGGCTTGGTGGCGGCCTCGCGGTCGAAATAGCCGATTTCGGCCCAGAAGGTGAGGTTGGCGATGAAGAACGCGCCGCCGGCGGCATCGCGGCCGAGGAGGCTGCGTTCGGTGGGGAGCAGCACGAGCAGGCCGTAGAGCAGCGTGGCCGCCAGCACCAGGGCAAGGGCCGGGAAGATGCGGCGGATGCGGCGGGCGTAGAAATCCGCGAGGGAGAACCGCCCTGCCCCCAGCGCATCCTGCAGGATGCCGGAGATCAGGAAGCCGGAGATCACGAAGAAGATATCCACGCCGGTGAAGCCGCCCGGCAGCGCGGCCGGCGCGGCGTGGTAGGCAACGACGGACAGGACGGCGACGGCGCGCAGGCCATCGATGTCTGCCCGGTAGGTGTGGGGCGGGGAGGTCATCGCCCGCCGGGTGATAGGCTGGAACGAACCGCCGGCATAGAGTGGGCGGCCAACCCCGGGGGGACCCGCCATGTCTGACCTGCCCACCGCCACGCGCGTTGCCGATCCCGGCTTGCGGCGGCTGTATGCGCTGGAGAACCGCTGGCAGGCGTGGCTGGACGTGGAGGCGGCGCTGGCGGTGGCGCAGGCGGAGCTGGGGATCATCCCGCAGGCGGCGGCCGAGGCGATCGTGCCGAAGGCGAAGCTGGCGCTGATGGACCGGGCGCGGATCGACGAGGGCTTCGCCCGCACCGGGCATACGCTGGTGCCGCTGGTGTGGGAGCTGGGCCGCATCGTGGGCGAGCCGCATGGCGGTTGGGTGCATTGGGGGGCCACCACGCAGAACATCACCCAGACCGGCGACCTGCTGGTGCTGCGCCAGGCGCACGCGATCTTCCTGCGCCAGATCGGGGAGTGCCTCGGCGCCATGGCGGATTTGGCCGAGCGGGGGGCGGAGATGCCGATTGCCGGGCGCACCCACGGGCAGCACGCGGTGCCGGCCACGTTCGGCTTCAAGGTGGCGGTGTGGATCGACGAGCTGATGCGCCATGCCGAGCGCTTGCAGCAGGCTGCGCCGCGGCTGTTCGTGGCCATGCTGGGTGGGGCGGCGGGCACCTATGCCTCGCTGGGGGAGCAGGGGCCGGCGGTGCAGGCGGGGATCGCGAAGCACCTGGGCATGGGCGACATGGCGGTGCCGGCGCGGTCGATCGGCGACCATTTGGCCGAGAGCGTGATGCTGCTGGGGTTGCTGGCGGCCACCGGGGGGAAGATCGGGCGCGAGATCTACACGCTGATGAAGACCGAGTTCGGCGAGGTGGAGGAGCCGGTGCCGCCGGGGACGGTGGGGAGTTCCACCATGCCGCAGAAGCGCAACCCCAAGCTTTGCCAGGACATCATCGCCGCCGGGGCGGAGGTGCGCTCGCAGGTGCCGCTGGCGCTGGAAGCGATGATGACGGAGCACGAGGCCGACCGCACCAGCACGCTGATGATGGGCGCGGCCGAGCAGCGCGCCTGCATCGCCACCGGGGACATGCTGGCCCGCATCGCCGAGGTGTGCCGGGGGATGAAGCTGGATCCGGCGCGGATGCGGGCGAACCTCGATCTTGGCGGCGGGTTGATCATGGCCGAGGCGGTGATGCTGGACCTGGGCCTGGCGATCGGGCGGCAGCATGCGCATGACGCGGTGTACGATGCGGCGCAGGCGGCGTTCGTGGAGGGGCGGCCGTTTGCCGAAATGCTGGCGGGCGATCCCCGGGTGACGGCGCATATGGACCGCGCGGCGATCGGGCAGTTGCTGGACCCGGCGGCGTATACCGGGTTGTGCGCCCGGATGGCGCGGGAGGCGGCCGCGCGCGGCCGGGACTGGAGTGCGCGCCTGGCCGCGGCATAGTTGCAGCCCCCGCCAGCGCTGCTAGCCTGCGGCCAGGAACGCCAGAGGAAACGACCATATGCGCGCCAATCAGCTCCGCGAGAAGCTCAAAGCCAACCAGCCCACGCTCGGCACCCACATCCTGTCGGTGTGGCCGACCCTGGTGGAGCTGGTGGGGCATAGCGGACAGTACGACTACATCGAGTTCACCGCCGAATACGCCCCCTTCACCATGCACGACCTGGACAATCTGGGCCGCGCCTTCGAGCTGTCGGGCGTGGGCGGCATGATCAAGATCGAGCAGGGCGAGTACACCCACCAGGCGATGCGCGCGATCGGCAGCGGCTTCCAGGCCGTGCTGATGGCCGATATCCGCACGGTGGACGATGCCCGCAGCGCCGTGCAGGCGGTGCGCGCCGAAAGCCCCGGCCGCCGCGGGCTGATGGGCGTGGGCATGCGCCGCGATGTCGGCACCAACCGCGAGGTGGGCGGCCCCGCCTACATCAACTCGCTGGACGAGGTGGTGGTGGCGATCATGATCGAGAAGCGCCAGGCGGTTGAGGATCTGGAGAACATCCTTTCCGTGCCCGGCTTGGACATGGTCCAGTTCGGCGCCGCCGACTACGCCATGTCGATCGGACAGCCGCACAATCGCGGCCACGCCGACGTGAAGGCGGCGGAGCGCAAGACCATCGAGATGGCGCTGAAGAAGGGCCTGCACCCGCGGATCGAGCTGGCCGATATCTCCATGGCCGCGCCCTACATCGAAATGGGCGTGAAGCATTTCTGCATCGGCTGGGACGTGACCATCCTGTCCAACTGGTGGCGGGACAATGGGACCGCGATGCGCAAGACGCTGGGGGAGAAGTTCCCGGGCTAGAGTGAGAAGGCAAGGCTGGGCTCTGCCCAGACCCGCCCGGTCCGTTGCGCGCCTTCGCGCGACGGACCAAGCCCCTGGACCTTTTCTTTCTAAAGATAATGGGATCAAAGGGCCGCCGGCCCTTTGCGGGTCCAGGGCAGCGCCCTGGCCTTTGCCTGAGCCTTCAAGCCGGGCCGGTTGCGCAGCCTACAGCGGCAGCATCCCCTGCCGCGTACTGGCCTTCCCGCCATCCGCCGTGGCCCGCACCTCGCCATCGGCCAGCCGCAGCCGCAGCCGGTCGCCGGGCTTGATCGCGCTGGCCGCGGTGATCGGGTGCCCGGCCGCATCGCTGACCAGGGCGAAGCCGCGTTCCAGCACGCGGGTGTAGGAGAGCGCTTCCAGCCCCGCCGCGGCGCCGGCCAGCCGGGCCCGGGCCTCGCGCAGCCCGGCGCGGATCGGTGCGTCGGACAGGCGGGGCAGCACCCGCCCGGCGGCGGCGGCGCGCCCGGCGACGGCGTGGCGGATCGCGGCGCGGAGCTTCTCGCCGGACAAAAGCAGTGCGGAGCGGCGGTGCGCGAGCAGGCCTGGGAGGGCCTGGCGCAAGCGGCCGGACCGGTCCTGCAGGGTTTGCCGTGCGCGGGCCAGCAGGCCGGGCAGGTCGGGCATTCCGCGTTCGGCGCGCGCCAGGGCGGCGCGGCGGGCGGCGAGCAGGTTGGGCAGGGCGAGGACCAGGCGCTGGTGGCGGTCATCCAGCCGTTGGCGGGCGGTGCCGAGCAGGCTGGGCAGGTCTGGCAGGCCGCGTTCGGCGCGTTGCAGGCGCAGGCGGCGTTCCTGCATCACGCGGTTCAGCGCGCCGGAGAGCCGGGCGCCCTTCTGCTGCAGGTCGGCGGCGATTTCGACGCGGCTGGGCACGGCGAGTTCGGCCGCCGCCGTGGGGGTGGGGGCGCGGCGGTCGGAGGCGAAGTCGATCAGGGTGGTGTCGGTCTCGTGGCCGACGGCGGAGATCAGCGGGATGGTGCTGGCGGCGGCGGCGCGCACCACGGCTTCGTCGTTGAAGGCCATCAGGTCTTCAAGGCTGCCGCCGCCGCGGGCGACGATGATCACATCCGGCCGCGGGACGGGGCCGCCGGGCTTGAGGCGGGAGAAGCCTTCGATGGCTTCGGCGATGCGCTGGGCGGCGCCGTCGCCCTGGACCGGGACGGGCCAGAGGATGAGGTGGCGCGGGAAGCGGCGGGCCAGGGTGGTCTTGATGTCCTGGATCACCGCGCCCTGGGCGGAGGTGATGACGCCGATCACGGTGGGCAGCAGCGGCAGGGGGCGCTTGCGGGCGGCGTCGAACAGGCCTTCCTCGGCCAGGCGCAGGCGCAGCGCCTCGATGCGGGCCAGCAGGGCGCCGGCGCCGGCGTATTCCATGCGGTCGACGATGAGCTGGTAGGAGGAGCGTTCGCCGTAGGAGCTGATCTTGCCCCCTGCTACCACCTCCACCCCGTTCTCCGGCACCAGGCCGAGGCGCGGGACGGAGAATTTCCAGACCACGCCGGCGATCTTGCCGCCCTCGTCCTTCAGCGAGAAGTAGATGTGCCCGCTGGGATAGCGCTTCAGCTCGGTGATCTCGCCACGCACGCGGATGCGCCCGAAGGCGCCCTCCAGCGTGCGTTTCACGGCGCCGGAGATCTCCGAGACGCTGTACTCGGGAACGTTTGAGGTGGTGGGGGGTGCAGCCTGTTCGTCCATCCGCCCACCCTATGCTAGACGGCGCGCGCATTGAAGGAGTCGCGGCCAATGCGCGTTCTGGTGATCGGTTCCGGCGGGCGTGAGCACGCGTTGTGCTGGAAGCTTGCGGCCTCGCCGCTGCTGACCAAGCTGTGGTGCGCCCCTGGCAACCCCGGCACCGCCGAGATGGCGGAGAACGTGCCGATCGGCGTGATGGATATCGCCGAGCTGGTTCGCTTCGCCCAGGACAATGCCGTCGATCTCGTGGTGCCCGGCCCGGAGGCGCCGCTGGTGGCTGGCCTGGCCGATGCGATGGGCCTGGCGGGCATCGCCTGCTGTGGCCCTTCGGCCGCCGCCGCGCGGCTGGAAGGCAGCAAGAGCTTCACCAAGGAGGTGGCCGACGCCGCCGGCATCCCGACCGCGCTGTGGGAGCGGTTCGACAATGCCGCCGCCGCGCGTGACTTCGTTCGCCGGCGCGGCGCGCCGATCGTGGTGAAGGCCGATGGACTCGCGGCGGGCAAGGGCGTGGTGGTGGCGGCCAGCGTGGAGGAGGCCGAAGCCGCGATCACGGAATTCATGGAACAGGGCACGCTGGGCGAATCCGGCCACACCCTGGTGATCGAGGAATGCCTGGTGGGCGAGGAAGTGAGCGTCTTCGCGCTGTGCGACGGCACCACCGCCATTTCGCTGGGCAGCGCGCAGGACCACAAGCGGGTGGGCGACGGCGATACCGGCCCCAATACCGGCGGCATGGGCGCCTATTCCCCGCCGCCCGCCCTCTCGCCCGCGCTGGAGCAGGCGGTGATGCACCGCGTGATCCAGCCGGCGCTGGACGAGATGGCGCGCCAGGGCACCCCCTTCCGCGGCATTCTTTTCGCCGGCCTGATGCTGACCGCCGACGGCCCCAAGCTGATCGAATTCAACGTCCGCTTCGGCGACCCGGAATGCCAGGTGATCCTGGCCCGGCTGATGGACGACCTGCTGCCGGCGCTGATGGCGGTGTGCGATGGCGAGTTGCGCACCATTTCCCTGCGCTTCCGGCCGGTCGCGGCCCTTGGCGTGGTGATGGCCGCGCGCGGCTACCCCGGCAGCTATGCCAAACACACGCCCATCGGCGGCCTGGACCGCGCCGCCGCGCTGCCGGGCGTGACCGTGTTCCACGCCGGCACGGATGTGCGGGATGGCCAAGTGGTCAGCGCCGGTGGCCGCGTGCTCACCCTGGTCGGCACCGCGCCGAGCCTGCAGGAAGCGCGCGACGCCGCCTATGCCGCCGTGGCGGCGGTCGACTGGCCGGACGGGTTCTGCCGCCAGGATATCGGCTGGCGGGCGCTGAAAGCCTAGCCGGCCAGCAGCCGGTCGATCTCCTCCTGCGCCAGATCCGCGGTGCCGGCCGGCGCCGTGGGCTGTGGTGGCGCCACGATCTCGGTGGGTTCGCTGGAGCCGATATTGTTCAGCACGGATTCCACGTGGTGCAGGTGATCGATGGCGCGGCGGATGCGCTGGCTGGTGAGGTCCTGGAACGAGCACGCCTCGAAGATCGCATTCACCTTCTCGGAGATGCGGTCGCGCAGGGCCGGGTCGGCGCGCAATTCCGTCAGCCAGTCGGAGATCGCCTCGGCGGCTTCCATGATGCGGTTGGCCGCGGCTTCCGTGGTTTGCACCACCGCCTCCAGCTCGTTGCCGGAATTGCGGGTGGCCACCTGCGGCACCGCCAGCACCTCGGCGATCTGGCTCTTCACACCGGCCAGCTGCTCCGAAAGATTGGTCTCGCTGAAATCGATCAGCTGCACGGAGGCATGGATCTCGGCACTCAGCTCGGCAAAGCGGCGATCCACGAAGCGGCGCAGATCGTCGATCTTGCCGCCCAGGATCTCTACCTGCGCGACCTCGGCCGAACCTGCCTCCGCCTGCTCCACATTCGCATACGCCATCGCCCACCCCTTGCCGCTCGGCAACGCAGGATGGCGCGCATGGGTTAAGCGGAATTGAATCCCCGGCGCCGCAGCGCTGCCGTCATCGTATTCTCCAGCAGGCAGGCGATCGTCATCGGCCCGACCCCGCCCGGCACCGGGGTGATGGCGCCGGCATGGCCCACCACCTCGCCATAGGCCACGTCGCCCACCAGCGTGCCCGCGGCCGTGCGGTTGATCCCCACGTCGATCACCACCGCCTCGCGCGCCACCCAGTCTCCGCGCACCATCTCCGGCCGACCGACCGCGGCCACCAGCACCTCTGCCCGCCGGCATTCCGCCGCCAGGTCGCGGGTGCGCGAATGCGCCAGCGTGACCGTGGCACTGGCCCCGGTGAGCAACGCGGCCATCGGGCGGCCCACCAGCACGGACCGGCCCAGCACCAGCGCCCGCGCGCCGGCGAGCTTCACATCCGCCGCCGCCAGCAGCTTCATCACCCCCAGCGGCGTGCACGGCACCAGCCCGCGCCGCCCGGCGGCCAGCAGCCCGGCATTGGTGGGTGTGAGGCCGTCCACATCCTTCGCCGGGTCGATCGCATCCAGCACCGCCTCGGTGGCGATGTGCTGCGGCAGGGGGAGCTGCACCAGGACGCCATCCACCGCCGCGTCGTCGTTCAGCCGGCGCACCACCGCGAGCAATTCGGCCTCGGCGGTTTCCGCCGGCAGGCGGATGGTTTGCGCCGCCAGGCCCATCGCCGCCGCGGCGCGCTCCTTGCTGCGCACATAGACCTGGCTGGCCGGGTCCTCGCCCACCAGCACCACCGCCAGGCCGGGCCGGAACGGCAGGCCGGCGACCCGCACCGTTGTCTCCTCCCGCAGCGCCGCGGCCACCGCCTTGCCGTCGATGATCCGGGCTGTCGTGGGGGTCATGGTCACAGCGCCTCCAGCCGGGCCGCGAGCACGCCCGCATCGCCCGCAACGAACAAGGTCTTGTCGCGGCTTGTCGCCCCCAGGGCCACCGACACGTCGCCCTGCCGCACGCCCAGGGCATTGGCCAGTGCGGCGCAGGCGGCCCGGTTGGCGCGGCCATCCTCCGCCGCTTCCGCCACGCCGATGCGCAGCCGCTCGCCGTCCACATCCGGCGCCCGCCCACCCACGCCCGGCCGGCGCGATCTCGGCTGCACCTTCACCGCCACCCGCACCCCGCCCTCGGCCGTGCGCCAGAACGACATGCCTACAGGAACAGCCCCGAGACATTGCCGTACACGATCGCCGCATAGATCCGGGCCAGCAGCATCTGGGCGATGTAGATCAGGAAGATCAGCGCCACCGGGCTCAAATCGATGCTCCCGAAGGTTGGGATCACCCGGCGGATCGGGCGCAGCGCCGGCTCCGTGATGCGGTAGAGGAAATCTCCGATCATCCAAACGAAGCGGTTGCGCGTATCCAGCACGTTGAACGACACGAGCATGCTCATCACGGCGGCCAGGATCACCGCCCATTTGTAGAGATTCAGAATCTCCTGAGCGATCTGGAACAGGATGGTGATCACGGGACCTCCGCAGCGGCCGCGCGGCACCTGTCGCGGCCCTCCAGCGTCCTCTGCCACGGGCGCGCCCGCCGGTAAACCCTGACCGGCATTTCAGCGGCTTGACTTGCCCCCCGACCATGAGCAAATACCGCCGCGCCGTGACCCCCCAAAGTTTCGGCGGCCGAGAGGCTGGGGCTGTAGCTCAGTTGGGAGAGCGCGTCGTTCGCAATGACGAGGTCAGCGGTTCGATCCCGCTCAGCTCCACCACTCCTAGCCGGCAACCCCCCGCCAGGCATCCGCGATCCCGGCCAGGATGATCTGCACGCCGATGCACAGCAGCAGGAAGGCCGACAGCCGCGCGAAGGTGCGCCGTGCCGACGGGCCCAGCAGTGCCGCAATCCGGTCCGCCGAGCGGTAGGACAGCCAGATCACGCCGGCGATCACCACCGCCGCCGCCGAGGCGCCCAGGAAGAACCACGCCACATCCGCCGGCACCCGCGGCCGCTGCGCGCCCAGGGCAACGGCTACCGCGATCGTTCCTGGCCCGGTGGTGAAGGGCAGAGTCAGCGGGAAAAACGCCATCGCGGCGACATCCCCCTCCCCGCTTTCGGCCTGCTCCGCCTTGCGGGCCTCCTGCCGCTCCGGCGCGTTCAGGAGATCGAAGGCCCGCACCGCCACCACCGCGCCGCCGGCAATGCGCAACGCCGCCAGCGAGATGCCGAAGAACTCCAGGATGTAGGAGCCGGCGAACAGCGCGCCCAGCATCACGCCCAGGGAGTAGAGCGCCACCTTGTCTGACAGCATGCGGCGCTGCTGCGCGGTGAGATGGGCCGTGACTTCGTTGAAGATGAACGCGGCGCCGGGCGGGTTCACGATGGAGAACAGCGCCGGGACCGCGAGGAGGAAGGTGGCGAGGGCTAGGGACAAGGAAGGGTCTTCTTTTTTGTGAACAAAAAAGAAGCAAAAAAAACTTCATTCGCTTGCGCCCGCGCCAGGGCGAGCGGCACACGAATGAAAGTTTTTTGGTTCTTTTTTTCAAAAAAGAACATGCTTACTTGCTGAGCTCCTGCTCCACCAACGTCGCCCAATAGCTGGCTCCGATGGGCAGGATGGTGTCGTTGAAGTCGTATTTCGGGTGGTGCACCTGGGTGGTGAACTTGCCGCCTTCCGCCTGGCCGATGCGCACGAAGCAGCCGGGCACCGCCTGGGCCATGTAGGAGAAATCCTCCCCGCCCATGGTCGGCGGCCGCTCGCGCAGCACGCGGCCGGCGCCGAGCAGTTTTTCGCCGGCGCGGGCAGCGCGCTCGGCGGCATCGGCGTCGTTCACCACCGGTGGGTAGCCGCGCTTGTAGTCGATCTCGGCGGTGGCGCCGTGGGCGGCGCAGGTGGCGTTGACGATCTGGGGGATGAGCCGCTCCACCTCGTCCTGCACTTCCGGCCGCAGCGTGCGCACGGTGCCGGAGAGCATGGCGGTGTCGGGGATCACGTTGTGGGCGCTGCCGGCGTGGAACTGGGTGATGGAGACGACGGCGCTGGCCAGCGGATCGGTGCGGCGGGCGACGATGGTTTGCAGGGCGAGCACGACGTGGCTGCCCAGCACCACGGGGTCGATGGTCATGTGCGGGCGGGCGGCGTGGCCACCACGGCCGGAGAGGGTGATGATGAAGCGGTCGGACGCGGCGGAGACGCTGCCGGCCACGGCGGTGATGGTGCCCACCGGCAGGGCGGTGTCGTTGTGCGCGCCGTAGACGCGATCGCAGGGGAAGCGCTGGAACAGGCCTTCCTCGACCATGATCCGCCCGCCGCCGGCGTTTTCTTCCGCTGGCTGGAAGATGAAATGCACGGTGCCGTCGAAATTCCGGGTCTCGGCCAGGTATTTGGCGGCACCCAGCAGCATGGTGGTGTGGCCATCGTGCCCGCAGGCATGCATGCGGCCGGGGGTGGTGGATTTGTGCGGGAAGTCGTTTTCCTCGGTCATCGGCAGGCAATCCATGTCTGCCCGGATGCCGATGGAGCGGGTGGAGGTGCCGGCCTTCAGCGTGCCGACCAGGCCGGTGCCGGCCAGGCCGCGCGTGACCTCGATGCCCCAGGAGGCGAGCTTGTCGGCCACCACCTGGCTGGTGCGGTGCTCCTCCAGGCCGAGTTCGGGATGGGCGTGCAGGTCGCGGCGCCATTCGGTGAGCAGCGGGGCGTCGGCGGCGATGCGGTTGATCACGGGCATGGAGGCACTCCGGAAACAGAGCCGGAACCATGCCGCGCCCTGCGGGCCGGGGCAAATGGGCCTAGAGGCCGGCCAGGGCCGCCATCACGGAAGGTAGGTTGTCGGCCCGGCAGAACGCGAGCCGGCCGGCAACCGCGCGCGCAACCAGCGCTGGCCGGCAGCCATGGTTGGAGTTGTCGTACACCCGCACCTCATGAACAGTCCGCGCGAACCAAGCCAGGTTGGCGTGGGACAGATCCCAGCGCCGACGGATATCCTTCTCCGGCACGTCATGCCCACCCATGGCAACCCGCAGCCGCACGCGTGCCATCGATTCCTCGATTGACCGGATGGCCACGTAGACCAGTTCCACCTTGAAGCCTTGCGCCAGCGCCCGTTCGCATACCCCACGATAAGCGGCATTGGCCAAGACTGTCTCCGAGACGAACGACGTTTGGGCCTTCAAGTGCCTGTCATGCCCTTCGGCGACCAGGCGAAGCCCAAGAAAGTTCGCCGCACCCTCAGTCAGCTCCGGCCTCTCGCGCCGTAGCCGTGCGGCAAAGATGTCCGCATTCAGGAATTCACGCCCCCGAAACTGCGGCGCCAGAAACAAGGCGCGCGCCAGGGTGGATTTCCCGGCCCCGTTCACTCCGCCCAGGATCAGTGCCGTCGGCACGGCCCGATCAGGCCGCCAGGGCGTCCTTCAACTCCTGCGACAACGCGTCGGGCAACCCGAGGGCCTGCTGTTCCGCCACAGCCTCGCGGATACCCTGTTCGAAGCACTCCAGCAGGAACGTGTCGAATGCATCGCTTTCGACGAAGGCATCCAACTCCGCATCGTTCCACACCACATTCTGCCCGTCAGGCTTGGTCGCGTGCATCGCCGCACCTTTCTTCACAGTGCCCATGGCCTCGTTCGCAATCCCATACCACAAACCCATCCCACCCGCACGGTTGATCCGGCGCGGCGCCATCGGCAGATTGCGGCCACGCATCCGGAGAACCGCCCGATGAAGACCCGCGCCGCCGTCGCCCGCAAGGCCGGAGCCCCGCTCAGCCTGGAGACCGTCGACCTCGAAGGCCCGCGCGAGGGCGAGGTGCTGGTGGAGATCAAGGCCACCGGCATCTGCCATACCGACGAATTCACCCTGTCGGGCGCCGACCCCGAGGGAATCTTCCCCGCCATCCTGGGCCACGAGGGCGCCGGCGTGGTGGTGGATGTGGGCCGCGGCGTCACCAGCCTGAAAAAGGGCGACCACGTCATCCCGCTCTACACGCCGGAATGCCGCCACTGCGAATACTGCCTCAGCCGCAAGACCAATTTGTGCATCACGCTGCGCGCGACGCAGGGCAAGGGGGTGATGCCGGACGGGACCAGCCGCTTCAGCTGCGATGGCCAGCCGATCGCGCACTACATGGGCACCAGCACCTTCTCCAACTTCACGGTGCTGCCGGAGATCGCGCTGGCCAAGATCCGCGAGGACGCGCCGTTCGAGAAGGTTTGCTACATCGGCTGCGGCGTGACCACCGGGATCGGCGCGGTGATCAACACGGCGAAGGTGGAACTGGGCGCGCGGGCGGTGGTGTTCGGCCTCGGCGGTATCGGCCTCAACGTGATCCAGGGCCTGCGGATGGTCGGCGCCGAGCAGATCATCGGCGTGGACATCAACCCGGGCCGCAAGGCCATGGCCGAGAAGTTCGGCATGACCCATTTCGTCAACCCGAAGGAAGTGGAAGGCGACCTGGTTCCCTACCTGGTCAACCTCACCAAGGGCGGCGCGGACTATTCGTTCGAATGCGTGGGGAACACCACGCTGATGCGCCAGGCGCTGGAATGCACCCGCCGCGGCTGGGGCAAGAGCGTGATCATCGGCGTGGCCGGGGCGGGGCAGGAGATCAACACCCGCCCGTTCCAGCTTGTGACCGGCCGCACCTGGATGGGCACCGCCTTCGGCGGCGCGCGCGGGCGCACCGATGTGCCGAAGATCGTGGACTGGTACATGGACGGCAAGATCAACATCGACGACCTGATCACCCACGTGCTGCCCTTCGAGAAGATCAACGAGGGCTTCGACCTGATGCATCGCGGCGAGAGCATCCGCTCCGTCGTGGTCTATTGAGCATGCCGCCCAAGGACAGCAATGGCACCGCCCTGGCCGACGGCGACTCGGTGCAGGTGATCAAGGACCTGAAGGTGAAGGGCACGTCGGCCACGCTCAAGCGCGGCACGCTGATCAAGAACATCCGCCTGACCGACGACGACGGCGAGATCGAGTGCAATGCCGACAAGATCAAGGGCCTGGTGCTGAAGACCCAGTTCCTGAAGAAGGTCTGAGCGACGGGGAGGCGGCGCGCGCCGCCTCCCTTACGCCTCGCAGCCGTTCTCGCGCAGCAGGTCCACCACCGCCTCCGGCGGCACGTCGCGCTTGGTGAAGGCCTGGCCGATCCCGTTCACCACCACGAAAGCCAGCTGGCCGTCGCGCATCTTCTTGTCGCGGCGCATGTGGGCGATCAGCTTCCCGGCCGACAGCCGCCGGTTGAGGTGGGTGAGTTCCGAGGGCAGGCCGATCGCCGCCATGTGTGCCACCACCCGGTCCGCCTCGGCCTGGGTGCACAGGCCGAGTTTCGCCGAGAGCCGAAAGGCCAGGCCGATCCCGGCCGCCACCGCCTCGCCATGCAGGATGGCGCCGTAGCCCAGTTCCGCTTCCAGCGCATGGCCGAAGGTGTGGCCGAGGTTCAGCAGCGCCCGGCCATCGTTCGGCTTCTCCTCGCGCTCGTCGTCGCCGACCACCATGGCCTTGAAGGCGCAGGCGCGCAGCACCGCTTCGGCCTGCGCCTCGCGGTCGCCGGCCACCACGGCGGCGCCGTTCGCCTCGCACCAGTCGAAGAAGGCGGCATCTCCGATCAGGCCGGCCTTGGCGATTTCGGCATAGCCCGCGCGCAGTTCGCGCACCGGCAGGGTGGCCAAGGCGGCGGTATCGGCCAGCACGGCGCGCGGCTGGTGGAAGGCGCCCAGCAGGTTCTTGCCCTGGCGCGTGTTGATGCCGGTCTTGCCGCCCACGGAGCTGTCCACCTGGGCCAGCAGGGTGGTCGGAATCTGCACGAAGGGCAGCCCGCGCAGGGTGGAAGCGGCCACGAAGCCCGCGAGGTCGCCCACCACGCCGCCGCCCAGCGCGATGATCGCGGTGCGCCGCTCCACCCCCCAGCCCAGCACCTGGTCCACCAGGGCCGCGTAGGTCTCCAGGTTCTTGGTGGTCTCGCCCGGCTTCACCGTGAAGGCGGTGTGGGTGAAGCCGGTGGCATCGAGCCCCGCCTGCAGCCGCGCCAAATGCAGCCCGGCGACATGGCTGTCTGTGACCACCACCGCCCGCTTCTGCGGCAGCACGGGCGCCAGCAGCGCACCGGCCCGGCAGATCAGCCCGTCGCCCACCACCACGTCGTAGCTGGCCTGGGACAGCGCCAGCGAAAGCCGGCGCGGCGGCTGCCAGGCCGTGATGGCGTCCAGCACCAGGGAGGTGGTGTGGTCCGGGCTGTCGTCGCCGCAGTCCACCACCACGTCGGCCTCGGCGTAGATCGGGTGGCGCAGCTCCATCAGCTTGCGCAGCACCTCGGCCGGGTCGCCGGCGTTGAGCAGCGGCCGGTGGGTTCGGCCGGCCACGCGGCGCAGCAGCACCGGCAGGGGCGCGCGCAGCCATACGCACACGGCATCGTGCCGGATGGCGGCACGGGTGTCGGCATCCATGTAGGCCCCGCCGCCGGTGGCCAGCACCAGCGGGTCCCCGGCCAGCAGCCGGCGGATCACCCGCCGCTCGCCGTCGCGGAAGGCCGGCTCGCCGTAGCGGGCGAAGATGTCGGGGATGGAGCAGCCGGCCGCGGCCTCGATCTCGCTGTCGGCATCGCGGAACGGCAGCCCCAGCCGGGCCGCCAGCCGCCGGCCGATGGAGGTCTTGCCGGCCCCCATCAGACCGACCAGCACAATGCTTCGCCCCGCCAGCGCGGGCGGCAGGGTGAAGCTTTCCTTCAGGGTGGTGTTGCGTGTCATGGCGCCGGAGGCTAGCACAGCCGCACCGGACCCGGCCACGCCGCCCCAACGGGATACAAATGAGCCGCATCGTATTCGCCATCATGCTGCTGCTTCTGCTGGTCCTCGGCGGCGGCTTCCTGCTGCTCGGCGCCTTCCCGCCGGACGCCAAGGTGCAGCCGGTGCAGAAGGTGCTGCCGAACGACAGGTTCACCAGAAGCAACTGATGGAACGGCATACCGACGCCTTCCTGGAGATGCTCGCCGCCGAACGCGGCGCCGCCCGCAACACCCTGCTTGCCTACGCCGCAGACCTGCAGGATTTCGCCGGCTTCGCCGCGGCCCGGGGCATCGGCACGGCCGAGGCCGATGAAACCCTGCTGCGCGCCTGGATCAGCGCCCAATCCGCCGCCGGCCTGTCTGCCCGCACCGCCGCCCGCCGGCTTTCGGCCATCCGCCAGTTCCACCGCTTCCTGCTGCGCGAGGGGGTGCGGCAGGACGATCCGACCCAGCTGCTCGATTCGCCCAGGCTGCCCCCTGCCCTGCCGAAATACCTCACGGAGGCGGAGGTGGACGCGCTGCTGGCCGCCACCGCCACGATGAAGCCCGCCCAGGGCCTGCTCGCCGCCGCCGCGCTGGAGATCCTCTATGCCACCGGGCTGCGCGTCTCCGAACTCCTCGCCCTGCCCCGCAACGCCCTCTCCTCGGACCGCCAGGTGCTGATGGTCCGCGGCAAGGGCGGCAAGGAGCGCATCGTCCCGCTCTCCCAGGCCGCCAGGGATGCCGCCGCTTCGTGGCTTGCCTCCCAGCAGGACCCCAAGGCCTCGCGCTGGCTGTTCCCCGGGCGGGATCCGCGCCAGGCCATGACCCGCCAAGGCTTTGCGCTGCTGCTGAAGCAGGTCGCCTTCCAGGCCCGGCTCGACCCCGCCCGCGTCAGCCCGCACGTGCTGCGCCACTCCTTCGCCAGCCACATGCTGGCGCGCGGGGCCGATCTGCGCAGCCTGCAGACCCTGCTCGGCCACGCCGACATCGCCACCACCCAGATCTACACCCATGTGCTGGCCGAACGGCTGCGCGCCCTGGTGGCCCAGCACCATCCGCTGGCCCGCCCCCCGGCCGGCGGGGGCTGACCGCGCGTGACAGCAATGCTACACGCCCCGGCCATGCGCCACTTTCTGGACTTCGAGAAGCCCATCGCCGAGCTGGAAGGCAAGATCGAGGAGCTCCGGCGGATGTCGGAGGGCGATGGGCTGAACATCGCCGACGAGATCGCCCGCCTCACCGACAAGGCGGACAAGCAGCTGCGTGCCACCTATGCCAAGCTCACGCCCTGGCAGAAGACGCAGGTCGCGCGCCATCCGCAGCGGCCCAAGACGAACGACTACGTGCGCGCCCTGATCACCGATTTCACTCCCTTGGCCGGCGACCGCGCCTTTGCCGAGGATGCCGCCATCATCGGCGGCCTCGGCCGGTTCGAGGGGCGGTCGGTGGTGGTGCTGGGCACGGAGAAGGGGGCGGACACCGAAAGCCGCGTGGCCCATAATTTCGGCATGGCCAAGCCGGAGGGCTACCGCAAGGCCCGCCGCCTGATGGAGCTGGCCGGGCGCTTCGGCCTGCCGATCCTGAGCTTCGTCGACACCTCCGGCGCCTTTCCGGGCATCGAGGCGGAGGCGCGCGGCCAGGCCGAGGCCATCGCCCGTTCGATCGAGGCGGGGCTGGAGGCGCCGGTGCCCTTCATCGCCACCGTCATCGGCGAGGGCGGGTCCGGCGGCGCCATCGCGCTGGCCACCGGCGACACCATCCTGATGCTGGAGCACGCGATCTATTCCGTGATCTCGCCGGAGGGCTGCGCCGCCATCCTGTGGAAGGACAGCGCCCAGGCCGCCACGGCGGCCGAAGCCCTGCGCCTGACGGCCGAGGACCTCAAGCGCCTCGCCCTGATCGATACCGTGGTGCCGGAGCCGATGGGCGGGGCCCACC
Organism: Acetobacteraceae bacterium; assembly: GCA_044358135.1. Classification (GTDB taxonomy): domain Bacteria; phylum Pseudomonadota; class Alphaproteobacteria; order Acetobacterales; family Acetobacteraceae; genus CAMDGX01. The sequence continues at coordinate 17,335 of JBIKOJ010000095.1, forward strand.
GCGCGCCGGAGGAGGCGATGGCCGCCGTGCGCGCCGCAATCGCCACCGCGCTGGCGCCACTTGCGGGGCTGGATGGCGCCACGCTGCGCAGCCGCCGGCGGCAGAAGTTCCTCGACATGGGCCGTGAGGCGCTCGCTTGAAGCAAGCATGTTCTTTTTTGAAAAAAAGAACCAAAAAACTTTTTCCTCCCTGCATCGCGGCTAGCCACGGCGCAAAGCGGACAAAAGTCTTTTTGCTTCTTTTTCTTCAGAAAAAGAAGATCCTTGCTTCCTGATATGCGAAGCCTGTCCCTCCTGCTGGGCGTCTGCGGCGCGGTGGCGGCAATGCTGGCCTGGCAGGCGCTGGTGCCGATGGTGCGGCCCGACCCCTCCGGTGCCAGCATGGGGGTGCGGCTGGGCCTGGCCTGTGCCGCGCTGCTGCCGGCCGCCGCCGTGCTGGCGCTGATGCTGCTGGTGCAGATGGGGCTGCGCTTCGCCGCCGGCGCGATCGACCCGCTGGCGGGGCACGAGACCCCGGCGCTGCAGCGCAACCAGCGCGTGATCGCCAACACGCTGGAGCAGTTCGCCGTGTTCGCCCCCGCGCTGCTGGCGCTCGCCGCCGGCACCACGGCCGCGCGCATGGCGGAGGTGACCGCCGCCGGCGTGGTGTTTGCCGGCGCCAGGGTGCTGTTCTGGCTCGGCTACCTCGCCGCCCCGGTGGGCCGCGCCTTCGGCATGGCCGGCACGCTGGTGGCCACGCTCGGCACGCTGGCCGCGGCGATCTGGGTCTGGCTGACCTGATGGCGCCGGAGGGCAGCGCTGCCGCAGCGGCCGCCGCCCCGGACGGGCGGCTGTTCCTGCGCGTGTTCCCCTCCATCATGCTGCCGATGTTCCTCGCCTCGGTGGACGGCACCATCGTGGCCGCCGCCCTGCCGGCAATCGCGGCGGAGATGGGCGAGGTGGAGCGGGTTTCCTGGATCGTGGTGGCCTTCCTGGTCGCCGCCACCATCGCGGCACCCGTGTACGGCAAGCTGGGCGATGCGATCGGGCGGCGGCGCATGCTGCTGGTGGCGCTGGGGATGAACCTCGCCGCCTATCTGGTCTGCGCGATGGCCACCAGCGTGACGATGCTGGTGTTCGCCCGCATCCTGCACGGGCTCGGCGCCGGCGGGTTGATGACGCTGGCGCATGCGCTGATCGGCGAGAGCGTGCCGCCGCGCGAGCGCGGGCGCTACCAGGGCTACAACGCCTCCGTGTACGTCAGTGCTTCCATGTTCGGCCCGGTGGCGGGCGGGTGGCTGACCCAGCACTGGGGCTGGCAGGCGGTGTTCCTGGTGAACATCCCGCTGTGCCTGCTGGCGATCGCGCTGGCCTTCCGGCTGAAGCCTGCTTTGCCCACGGGCGGCAAGCTGCATTTCGATTTCCTGGGTGCGGCCCTGTTCGCGCTGTTCATCGCCCCCGCCCTGCTGGCGCTGGAACAGGCGCGGCGCTTCGAGCTGGCGGCGCTGCCGCTGGCCGCCTTCCTGCTGGCGGTGGCCGCGCTGGCGCTGGTGCTGCTGCTGCGCCAGGAACGGCGGGCCACCTCGCCGCTGCTGCCGGTGCAATTGCTGAAGCAGAGCGCGGTATGGCGCACCGATGCGCTGGCCGGCGCCTCCGGGGCGGCGATCGTGGCGCTGATCACCTTCCTGCCGATCTACCTCTCCGTGGTGCGCGGCGTGGCGCCGGGCGAGATCGGGCTGCTGATGCTGCCGCTGACGGCGCTGACCGCGGTGGGCTCGCTGATGACCGGGCAGATCATCGCCCGCACCGGCTACACCGCCATCGTGCCCTCCATCGGCCAGGGCATCTGTGCCTGCCTGGTGGTGGTGCTGGCGCTGGTCGGCCACGGGCTGACCAACACGCAGCTCTCGTTCCTGCTCGGCGGCATCGCGCTGGCCTCCGGCACCGCGATGCCGGTGGTGCAGGTGACGTTGCAATTGCTGGCCGGGCCGAAGCAGCTCGGCGCCGCCTCCGCCAGCGTGCAGTTCTCGCGCTCCATCGGGGCGGCCATGGGCACGGCGATCGTGAGCGCGGTGCTGTTCGCCACGCTGGCGGCGATGGATGGCGAGGTGGCCGCGCTGTTCGGCCGCATCGTGCAGGAGGGCCGCGCGGCGCTGGCCGGCTTCACCCCCGCCCGCGCCGCCGAGGCGGAGGCGGAGATCCGCGAGGCATTCCGCGCCGCCTTCCTCACCGTGGCCTCGCTCTCCGCCCTGGCCTCCGCGCTGGCCTGGTCGATCCCGCTGCGGCGGATCTGACCAAGGGAAGGCCAGGGCGCTGCCCTGGACCCGCCAAGGGCCGGGCCCTTGGATCCCATTACTTTAGAGCGTGATCTTCTTACACTGAAGCGTATCCTGCATGTCTAAGGTAGCTCGCGCACTCTGCGGGTGAGAATGCGCTGAGGAGGGTGCCGATGCGGTG
>JBIKOJ010000096.1:0-19762 GCA_044358135.1 Acetobacteraceae bacterium
TCCGATCAGCCGCTTGGTCGTTTCGATGTCCCAGCGCATTCCGGGATTGTCGCTCATCAGGTTCAGCACGGCGAATGGCAGATTTTCTGCCAGGACCGCTTGCTCCATCGCGTTGCAGAGATCGCGATTGGACAGCCACATCAGTTGGCCCCAACGCCCCCAGCCCATGTGTGGGCCGGGGACGTTGGCGCCGGTTTGGCAGTAGCCGATGCGGAAGTTGATGGAGGAGACGCCACGATGCAGGGAGAAGGCGTGGCCAATATGTTCTCCCACCAGCTTTGAGATGCCGTAGGGGTTGACCGGGGCGGGCTCTCGATCCGTCGTGAGGGGGAAGTCGGCGAAGCGGTGGCCTGCCATTGTCCAGTTTGAACTGGCGAAAATGACGCGCTTGGCACCGTGACGCGCGGCGGCTTCATAGACATTCTGGGTGAGGTCGATGTTCAGGCGCTGGACTGATGACCATGATGCCGAGGGGCTTGGGTTGCCGGCCAAGTGGATGACAGCATCGGCATTCTGGAAATGGACAGCCCAGCTTTCACTATAGGTTGCGAGGTCCGCCTCATGGATGGCGCTGTCGCCGCCCGCGTTGGCGTCGATGAGCGTGACGGTCCAGCCCAGTGTGGTGAAGTGGTTGCGGAGCTTGGTGCCGAGGTTGCCGCGTGCACCGGTGATCAGGACAGTTCGGCTCATCCCAGGGCCTGCTCAACGAGAGTCGTGGCCGTGCGCAGGGAATGGGCGAGGCGGTTGGCGGCGCGGCGGGCACTGACGGTGTGCAGATGGGCGGCATCCGTGCCAGGCGTGGTCGCGGCGAGATCCCTCAGTGGCTGGAGAATGGCCCAGTCCGGGACAGGCAGGGCAGGGTCGTGACCGAAGCGGTCGGTCTTCGCGTAGTCGATCGGGACGAGAAGGCGGGAGAGTGCCATCAACGCCTGGTTTGTCCTGGCGGGGTTGGTGGCGCCATTGGCTGGCGCCAGCTGCAGGGCCAGACCGTGCAGGTGATCGACTGCCTTCTGGAGCGCTGACAGGTCGAAGCGCTGTGCGAGCTTCGGTCCCAGTCCGGCGAGTTCGTCCCGGAGGGTTTCGACATGGGCAGCGATGTCGAGCGGCAGGACCGGATCGACCAACAGCCGGCCGACGACGTGCAGGAAGACCTTCGTGTCCCGGACCAGGTTGGTTTCGTCGACCTTGTCGAGCAGGTCTTCCGGCGTATGCCACCACCAGCCGAGCGCATTGCGCATCTTGAGTTGCGTGGGCGGCTGCTCCGACAGGGCGCCGAGCATCGACGGGACGCCAAGGGCGGGCAGGGACTCGTCGCTGGAGCGGTTCTTGCGCTTGCCTTTTAGGGCCGCGCCGGTCTGGGTGCTCAAGGCATCGCGCAGCAGGGCTTGCAGGGGCGCCATCGCCGCGGCGTCTTCCAGCACTGTGGCGCCCACCCCGCCGGTGGAATCCACGTTCACATGCGCTGCGCAGCGGCGATCGAGTTCATCCCAGTGATTGTCGACATACCAGGCGGAGCCGGAGTAGCGGCCGTGGCTATGGCCGGACCAGAAACAGAGGCGCAGTCCGCGTTGCCAGGTGCTGCGGCAAGCGGTTGCTAGGCGCGCCACCTCCAGCATGGTGGCGTTGGCGCTGCCGTTGTCCATCACGCCGTAGTACCAGGTGTCGTGGTGGCCGCTGAAGAGGATGAAGGGTGTGTCTGCGTTGCCGCCTGGCGCGGTGAGTTCGGCTTCCAGGATGGGGGTTTTGCGCCAACCGGTGTCGACCTCGGCGTGGAGGACGACCTGCGGCGATTCACCCGCGGCGAGCCGATCGCGTATCGCACTGCCGTCTGCGTTGGAGATGGTGCAGGCGACGGTGGCGGGCAATTGGGTGACCGTCTCTGGATCGGGGTTTCCCCACACGGGCGAGATGCACATCTCATGCAGGTGGTGGTGAGGGCTGATGTGCAACTGGCCCACCGCGCCGGCATCGCGCGCAAGCGCTGCGACGACCGGGGTGGCGATGCCCTCCGCCAGGACGATCTTGCCCTTGAGATCCTTGCCGGCGAAATCTGCGGCTGCGCCTTGGCCGACATAGACAAGCCCTGCCGACAGGCCGCCGGCGGGTGACGAGCGGCTCATGGAATGGGTGATGGCCGTGAGTGCCTTGCCGTCGACCAGCACGCTCGCCTTTCTCGGGAGGCTGATATAGGCGTCGTGCAGGATGATCCGGGTCTGGTAGCCATACTCGTCCAGCCGGGCACGGAAATAACGCAGGCTTTCCGCTTCGTCTTCCGTGCCGGAGAGCTTCACCCATCGCGACAGCGCGCGGCAGTGATCCATCAGCAGGGGGCCGGACACTTCAGCAGCGAGCGCTGATGGGGAGATATCGGTCATCGGAGGGTGTTCCTTCTTCGCCGGGAAAGCCTAGTGCCGGCGATTGCGGGCCGCCAGGGGTGGTCTTAGGGTCGAGCCGGAATGCTGACGGAGCCAACCATGAACGAGACTTCCACCAATCGGCCGGTCTTGGATGCTGACGAGATTCTGGCTGGCATCCGTGAGTGGGTGGAGATCGAAAGCCCCACCACCGATGCTGCTGCGGTCAACCGCATGGCGGACAAGGTTCAAGCAGACTATGCCGGGATCGGGGCGCGGCTGGAGCGGATTGCAGGGCGTGATGGGTTCGGTGACCACTTGCTGGTGACCTCGCCTTGGGGGGGCGATGGCCCGGGGATCCTGGTGCTGAGCCACCTGGACACCGTGCATGATCTGGGGACGCTGGCGACGAAGCTGCCGTTCCGGGTGGAGGGCGATGTGGCCTATGGGCCGGGCATCTATGACATGAAAGGCGGCGCACATCTGGCGTTCGCGGCCATGCGGCACCTGGCGCGGGAGGGGCGGGAGACGGCGCTGCCGATCCGCCATCTGCTGGTTTCGGAGGAAGAGGTGGGCAGCCCAACAAGCCGGGCGATCATCGAGCGTGAGGCGCGGCGGGCAAAGTTCGTTTTGGTGACGGAGCCGGCCCGCGAGGGCGGGAAGATTGTGACGGCGCGCAAGGGCACGGCTCGGTTCGAGTTGCGGATCAAGGGGCGACCAGCGCATTCCGGCGCGCGGCATGAGGATGGGCGAAGTGCGGTGAAGGAGTTGGCCAGGCAGATCCTCGACCTTGAGGCGATGACCGACTACGCCCTGGGGGTGACGGTAAATGTGGGTGTCGTGTCGGGAGGGACGCGTGCAAACGTCGTTGCCGAGGACGCCTATGCTGAGATCGATATGCGCGTGCCGAATCCTGCCGTGGGTGAGGCGGCGGTGGCGAAGGTGCTGGCTCTCAAGCCCTATGATCCCGATGTCACCCTGACTGTGACAGGTGGTCTGAATCGCCCGGGCTACGAAAAGGGGGCGGACATCGAGGCCCTGTTTCAGCACGCCAAGCGCATCGCCGCGGGCATTGGCTTCGACCTGAAGGATCTCAAGACCGGGGGTGGTAGCGACGGGAACTTCACGGCCGCCATCGCGCCAACGCTCGACGGGCTGGGTGTGGACGGCAAGGGAGGGCACACTGACTACGAGCAACTCTACGTGTCGTCTCTGGTGCCGCGGGCGCAGCTGATGCTGGGGCTGTTTGAGGAACTGTCATGAGCCGGGATGCGGCGATCGCATCTGCGCATGCGCTCTGGGATGGCGGCAGCTATCTGGAGCGGCTGCGAGCACTCGTTGCGGTGCCAACCGAGAGCCAGATGCCCGACCGAGTGGGCGAACTGCAACGGTATTGCGATGCCGTCCTTGGGCCAATGGTCCGGGACATCGGCTTCGAGACCGTGGTGCTGGACAATCCGGAACCAGGGCGTGGTCCGGTGTTGCTGGCGAGCCGTATCGAGGATCCTGCCCTGCCGACAGTGCTGGTGTATGGCCATGGCGATGTGGTTCGAGGCGAACCCGCGCGATGGCGCAAGGGGCTGGATCCTTGGGTTGCTACCGTAGAGGGCGACAAGATTTACGGACGTGGTGTGGTGGACAACAAGGGCCAGCACCTGATCGCAATTGAGGCGTTGAGAGCTGTTCTGGTGGTGCGTGGGCGGCTTGGTTTCAATGCCAAGGTGCTGGTGGAAACCGGGGAGGAGGTTGGCTCGCCGGGCATTCGCGCATTCCTGGCGCGGCATCGCGACCTGTGCGCGGCTGATGTGTTCATTGGGCTCGACGGGCCCAGGCAGACAACGTTCATGCCAGAGGTGAAATTGGGTGCCCGAGGCGGGGTGGCGTTCGATCTGGTTTGCGACCTGCGCGAAGGCAGCCATCATTCGGGACACTGGGGTGGGGTTCTTGCGGATCCCGGCTTCATTCTTTCGCATGCGCTTGCGACGATCGTCTCTCCTGGCGGCCGGATACTGGTGCCGGAGTGGCTGCCACGCCATGTGCCGAACTCCGTGCGGCAAGCGTGCGCCGATATCGTGTTCGAGGACATGGCGGGATTGCCAGAGGCAGACCCCGGGTGGGGCGAGCCTGGGATGACAAAGGCGGAGCGCATCTTTGCCTGGACCAGTGTGATTGTGCTGGCAAGCATCACGGGATCGCCGGATGCGCCGGTGAACGCGGTGGCTGGAACCGCGCGGGCACGGCTGCAGGTGCGGCATACCGTGGACATCGATGCATCGCGGATCATTCCCGCACTGCGGGATCATCTGGATGCGAGGGGGTTCGCGCAGGTGCAGGTTCAACCAGTGCTCGAGCGCGATGCGTTCCCTGCGTCTCGCACTGATCCGGATGAGCCGTGGGTGAAGGTTGTGGTCGATTCGCTGACGGAGACGGCGGGGCGGGCACCGAACGTGATTCCGAATTCCTCGGGATCGAACCCCTCCCAAATCTTCAAGGAGGAGTTGGGCACGCCAGTGATCTGGATACCGAACTCCTATGCGGGGTGCCACCAGCATGGGCCAGACGAGCATGGGTTGGGCTCGTTGCTGCGCGAGGGATTGGGGCTGATGGCGGGCCTGTGGTGGGATATTGGTGCTGGGAGAGTGCCTGGGCAGTCGTAGTAACGGATCGCCGGCCGGATAGACGCTCCGCCCCCGATACATCACGTTGTTTGTCGCCCGAAACTATGGCTGGTGTTAGCCGCTGCGCGTGAACAAGGCGAAGGCGTTCTGGCCGACGTGATGGCCCGGAGGAAGTTCGCCGTAAGGGGGGAAAGGGACGCTGCCCAGACAGCCTGTAAAGACGCTGTCGTGGATCAGGCAGTTGCCGCGAATGGAGGGCCACACCGTCTCGGACAGCAGGTCCTGATCGATGTGGTTGCCTTCGGTTCGCCAGCCGCGGCGATTGTTGAACAACAGGTCCACGTTGGGGAGGATACCTCCGACACCGCCCCACATGCCTGCGAGAATGAGATCCGTATGCGTGTAGAAGTCGCGCATAACGTGGAAATGGTAGTTGGAGGCCAACCAGGCATCGACAGCGACACGTTCCTTGATCGTCAACAAGGAGTCGGCGTCGCGGACCAGGTAGCGGCGGACGGCGGGGTCGCTGAGGACGGCAAAGCGCCAGAGCAGGCGCCGGTGGCCCGGCATGTTGGGTGGAAGTTCAAACTGTACCACTTGGGCACCCATCCGCTGGAGGTCGTTGCGGAAGGACTGGGGTACCGAGGTGTCCAGGTGAACGCGGATTGTCCAGGCTGGGAAGAGGTGATTCAGGAGCTTCAGGTTCTCGGCGAGGGGAGCAAAGTAGCGGTCGTTCTCGCCCCACAAGGAATAGGATATTACGTTCTCGGCCCGATTGTGGGGATTGAAAGGGGGAGGTGACGCCGTGGGCATCGTGGCCAGGACGGTGAAGCTGGAGAACATTCGATCCTTCGCCTCCAGCGCGGCGCGGCCGTACTCCACTGCGAGATCTGCGCGGCCGATGCGTCCTGCTGCGTCGGCGAGGCAGTCGTACGTGTTGGGACTGGTGCTACCGCATTCGATGGCGCGCAGGCAGGCCTGCATCGCCCCGCCATTGTCGCCCACCGACAAGAGCAATACGCCATGATTTTCGTGCAGGCTGGCTGAGTCCGGAAACTGGCGCAGTGCGTCAGCGATGACGCCGAGTGATTCGGGGATGCTTCCGTACTGGAAATGAAGAAGGGCGAGGAAGAGGTGGACATCGGGCGTATCGGCGTTGGCTGTGGCAAGCTGGGCGAGATGCGCTTGCTGGGCCTGAATGGCCGTGGCCAAGTCGCCCCGTGCGTGGGCTTCCTGCGCCAGTTGGCCATTGTCGACCACTCGCTGTGGTGATGGCGGGTTCAGCAGGTTGGACATGGATCAGGTGGGGACTGGTGCTCGGGGATCCAGCAAGCGGAGCTGGCGCAGCTCTTCCCACAGCGCGGCAGGGATGGGATGCCGCAGGAGTGCGAAATTGCCCAGCATTTCCTCCTTCGAAACCGCACCCGGGATGATCGCTGCGATCGCGGGATGGGCAAGGGGGAACTGTAGTGCGGCTGCTGCAAGTGGCACCCCATGGCGGGTGCAGACCTCCTCTATACGAGCGACACGGTTCATCACCCATTTTGGAGCGTCGTTGTAGTCGTATTTCGCGCCTTGGCGTGCGCCGGTTGCCAGTACGCCTGAATTGAGTGGACCGCCCAGGATCACGCTGACATTGCGTTTCTCACAAAGGGGCATGAAGTCGTCCAGCGCCTTCTGCTCCAGCAATGTCGAAATCGCCGGCACGAACGAAACGGGCGGACATGTCGGCCTCGTTGAGGCCGACGCCGATGGCGCCGATGACGCCCTGGCTACGCAGGTCCACCAATGCGCGATGGGCGCCATCCATCACGTCCCGAAAGCGATCCTCGAGGATCATGCGATCGCCGGTGGTCCAGAAGTCCACGTCATGGACCAGGAGGATGTCGACCCGGTCCAGGCCGGTGCGCAGGAGGGATTGTTCGAGGGAGCGATGTACGCCGTCGTAGCTGTAGTCGAAGGTGGGATAGTGATTGAGACCACCGCGGCGCATGCCCTCGATCGTGGTGCCGCGGGGGACGGGTGTCATCCAACGGCCAATCTTGGTGGAGACGACCAGGTCGTCGCGCGGGCGGTCGCGCAGGGCGGCGCCCATGCGCAGTTCGGCGCGGCCGTAGCCGTAGTAGGGCGAGGAATCGAAGAGACGGACGCCGGCCTGATAGGCGGCATCGACAGTGGCGATCGCGTCGAGCTCGGGGATGGTTGTGCGGAAGCCGGCAAGCGGCGCAGTGCCGAAGCCGAATTGGGTTACCTGGAGGGATGTGCGGCCGAGGCGGCGCCGTGCGGTGGGGTCGTACATTTCGGCCTTCAGGCTCCGAGATCGATGTTGACGCCGAGGGACCGGCCGGCTTCGACGAGCTGGGCCCAGGTTTCGTTGTCGATGTAGACGCCTTCCGCGCTGCGCTTGGCACGGGCGATGCGCTCGGGGTCGCCGGCGACGAGGACGGGGAGGGCGGGGTCGATCGGCGGGGAGGATTTGACGAAAGCGACCATCTTGTCGATTTCGGCCTGCACGAAGGGCATGGTGGCAAGGCGGGTGGGGTCGAGGACGAAGGTGAGCCAGCCATTGATGATGCCGTGCTCGGGCGGGGTTTCACCCGGCATCACGCCGGCGCCGGCCACCGCGCCGGCAAGGAGGTCGCAGATCAGGGCGAGGCCGGAGCCCTTGTGTTCACCGAAGGGCAGGGCGGCACCGATCGGCTCCTCGTACATCACGCCGGGATTGGTCGTGGGGCGGCCTTCGGAGTCGATCAGGGCGCCTGGGACGACCTGTCGCTTGTCGTTGTAGGCGACGCGAACCTTGCCGAGGGCAATCACCGAGGTGGCGAAATCGAGGATGGTGGGCGGCGTAGTTGAGGTGCCGGGAACGGCGATGCAGATGGGGTTGGTGGTGTAGCGACCGTGCTTGCCGCGGAAGGGGGCGACGCGGGGCTTGCCGCTGTAGCCATTGACGAAGGAGATCGAGACAAGGCCAGCGGCAGCGGCCATTTCCCCATAGGTACCAACACGGCCGATATGGTGGACGTTCCGCAGGCCATGAATTGCGATGCCTTGGGTCTTGGCGGTGTCGATGCACCATTGCATAGCCTGGCGAGCGACGATCTGGCCGTAACAGTGCTTGCCATCCCAGACCGCGAAGGGGCCGTTCTCGCTGACGATGGCGGGCTTGTGGTTCGGCTTGAGGTTGCCTGATTTGAGCGACTTGACGTAGGGCGAGAGCATGACGACGCCATGGCTGTCATGGCCGGCGAGATTGGCGCCGATCAGGTGATCGGCCACCTTGTTCGCTTCATCCTCGCTGCTGCCGCCGGCGCGCAGAAGCTGCAGGGCGATATCGTGCAGCTTGGTGTGCGGAACCATCATTGCCGTTCTCTCCCCTGGCTCAACTGCCAGCGAAGCGGCGGACCACGTTCTCCAGCAGGCGCGACACTGGACCATCAAAGCGGCCATCGCGCCAGAGGGAGCCACAGAAGGTGATGGAGCCGACCGCGAAGACGGCGCCGCCTGAGGGGGTGTCGAAGTAGGTGATCTCGCCCCGCATGAGGTCCGGGGCGTTCTCACCGCTGATGGTGTTGGACGCGCCCAGAAGTTCCTCGTGGACCGTGACGAATGATTTGGGCGGGTCTTCGGAGCGGGCCAGGATGACCGTGTTCTCGGGGGTGCCGAGCATGGGGTCGGCGCGATCGAGCTCGAAGCCGGCGGCGCCGCCGCCTGAGAGGCCGTAGTCGCCAACGATCTCCTCGTTGATACCGGCGAAGACCCAGGAGAGTTCGCCTTCGTAGGAGGCGGGGAGGCGGCGGTAGTAGGTGCCTTCGAACTTGCCTTGGCCGGAGAAACCGACGCCGGCAAGTTGCTGCGGAGGGCGGCGGTTGCGGCGCCAAAGGCCACCCATTTGGCCGTCGATGGCATTGTAGTATTCGCCGGGCTCGGCGGCCCAGGCACGTATTCCGCCTTCGGCACGGCGGATTTCGATCATGTGTGGGCGGGCCTTGTCGCGGGCGATGCGCCAGTAGAAGCCGTTGCCGCCGAGGTAGCAGAGCTTTCCGCCGCTGTGGGTGTAGGCCGAGAGAGCGTCGAGCGTTCCGGGCGTGTGGTACTCGGGATGAGAGCCGGTGAGCACGGTCTTGTAGGGGGCGATGAGATCGACGCCTTCATCGTCGAGGTCCTCATCGGTGACGACGTCGAAGTCGAGGCCTTTTTCGGTGAGCCAGGCGAGGAGGTGGGTGTCTGCGGGATAGTGGCGCAGGCCGGAACCGAGTGGATCGTTGAAGGTAAGGTATCCGGGCCGGATGGTGAGAATGGGGCGCAGGCGGGAGGACAGCGAGATGCCGCTGCCGTCGGCGTGCTTGTTGTAGGTGGAACGGCCGTACAGGGGCCAGTGGTCGGCGTTGTGAGGATAGGCGCCCCATTCCCGAACGCGGGCCATGTAGTCGGCGTCGGCATTGCCACGGGCGTGGTTGGCGTAGGCCTGGTAGGTGAAGGTCGAAGCCAGGAAGGCAATCGGGGCGTGCGGGCCCTGCCGTTTGGGGAGGATGTAGAGCGGCAGCCAGTCCTCGCCGTCGGCGCAGGTGAGATGCAGCGCATAGGCGCCTGATCGCAGGGAATCCGGGACGGGGAAGGTGAAGCTCGAGTGCCAGCCGCAATCGTCGAGGTCGCCATCGTGGAAGTGGATGGCGGCGTAGTCGGACGGAGCATGGCGCCAGCAATGCTCGGTGCCGGACCACCGCGCGCCGACGACGGCGCGGGTCGGGGCGTTGACCAGGGCGCCGTGGCGGTTCTGGTGGCCGATGTCGACGATGGTCTGGCTGTCGATGGCCAGGCCGAAGTCCCAGAGGGCGATGATAGGGAGGGGCGCGCGGTCCAGCGCCTTTGGCCAGGTGGCGACGGTGCCGGCGAGGAGCGCGGGTTCCTCGATCTTGCCCGTGAAGTGATTGGCCGGGGCATGCGGGGTTTCGGCAGCGATCATGAGCGTGCCAGAGGAGGGCAGGCGCAGGGTTGGCGCCAGGGCAGTGACAATCACCGTGGTGCCGCGCTCGTCGGTCTGGCCCAGCCGGAGGGCGCCAGAGGTGGGGTCGGCGCAGAGCCATAGGCGGACCCAAAGGCGTGGGCGCAGCGGCGTGTCCGTTTGCAGGGTTACCGTGCCTCCGGGCCAGGAGAGCTCGGCCTGGGCTCCAATGGCCCCTGCACGCAGGGTAACGGTCGCGGTGGCGTCCGATTCTGAAAGGACGGTGCGGGTCTCATGCGGGAGGCCGGGCTGAATCAGCGCGGTCCAGGTGCGAGAGGCAGTGGGGGGGCTGGCGGGGGCCGGTTCAATGCGGGCGTAGGACCCGAGCGCGATGGGCTGGTGCGTGCCTTGGAAGTCGGCCGCGAAGACGCTGGAAAGGTCCTCGAACCGGAGGCCGGGCCCCGCTGGGTTGGGGTCGCCGCTGATCACGCGGACCAGGCGCACGCGAGCGGGACCCGGGGCGCGCAGGCCGACATGGGCGGTGAAGGTCTCGCCGGGGCGGTGGGAGAAGCGGTCGAGATAGCCGGTGATCGGCAGGGCGGCGTGCATCATTCGTGTTCTCCCGGCAGGAAACTTCCACTGATTATCTTGACGGGTTGGGCAGGCGTCCACGAAGATTTGCCCTTCGGCGCCGCTGCGCCGCAACACAGGGAGAGTTTCCGATGGCACGGACCGGATGGAGGCCGCTTGGCTTTGCGGCCGCGATGACATTTTTCGGCGCGCTTGGCAGCACCTCGGCGCTGGCGCAGGCATATAAGTGCCCGAAGGTAGGGGGTGATTTCGTCTTCGGGCAGGAGGCGAACGTCAATTCGCTGGACCAGATGACCTCGACGACGATCTCCACGCGCAACGTGGCGATGAACATCTTCGAGGCGCTGATGGCGCGTGACGAGAGCAACAACCCGATCACGGACCTGGCGGAAAGCTTCACCGAGTCGCCGGACGGGCTGATCTACACCTTCAAGTTGCGGCAGGGGGTGAAGTTCCACAACGGCAAGGCGATGACGTCGGCCGACGTGGTGGCTTCCTGGGACCGCTACAAGCGTGTCGCGGCCGAGCGGCAGATCCTGGACAACGTGGAAAAGTGGGAGGCTCCGGACGCCAGCACCTTCGTGGTGACGATGAAGAAGCGGCAGCCGACCTTCATCGAGTTCATCAGTTCGTTCTCGCAGCCGATCGTGATCATTCCGGCGGAGCTGAAGGACGACGCACCGCAGCAGCTGCGCACGATCGGGACCGGGCCGTTCCAGCTGGTCGAGTTCCTGCCCGGAAGCCATGTGCGGCTGAAGCGCTATGACGGCTATACACCGAATGCGAAATTCACCGAGCGGACCGGGTTCGGTGGCTACAAGCAGGCGTGCTTCGACACGGTGACGTTCCGCATTGTGACGGAGCCGGGTGCGCGCGTCGCTGGGCTGCGCACCGGCGAGCTGCACGGGGTGGAGGATATCCCGTTCACGTCGGTGGCCGACCTGAAGAAGGACAACCGCATCACCATCCTGCCGCTGGAGAACTGGTGGGTGCACATTGCTTCCTCAAACGCCTCCCAGGCGCCGACGGACAATGTCAAATTCCGCCAGGCGGTGATGGCGCTGCTCGACAACGAGGAGATCATGGAGGCCTCGACGGACGGCAACTACAAGCTGAACGTGGGCTTCCAGTATCCGCACCAGGCGAGCTACACCGATGCGGGCAAGGAGTTCTACAACCAAAAGAACCCTGCCAAGGCCAAGGCACTGCTGGCCGAATCCGGCTACAAGGGCGAGCCGGTGTTTCTTCTGACCAACAAGGACTATCCGTCGATGTACAACGCATCGCTGGTCATGAGCCAGCAGATGCAATCGATCGGCATCAAGGCGGAGCTGAAAGTGGTGGACTGGCCGACGGCCGTGCAGATGGCGGCCGCGCCCTCTCCCTCGCCGGGGTGGAACTTCTTCTTCACCGGGTATGGCACGCAGCCGGCATTGGGTGCGCTTGCGACCATGAACTTCTTCATGGGTACGAACCCGAACTACAAGCCGAAGCCGGGCCAGGAAGATCCCGTGCTGAAGGCCGAGTGGGAGAACATGAACCAGAAGGTGGACCCGAAGGAGCGGCAGGCCGCGTTCGTGGCAATGCAGAAGCGCATCTTCGAGCAGGCCTACGTGTTCCCGTTCGGGTCGCTGACGAAGGTGCAGGGAGTCCGGGCGAACGTGGCCGGCTACAAGCCGTTCCGCATTCCGCGCTTCTCCAACGTGTCCTTCCAGTGATGCGGGTCTGAACGCGGATGTGGGGGGTTGCCCTGCGCAGCATCCTGGGGTCGCTCCCGGTGCTGTTGATCGTGAGCCTTATCACCTTCGGGCTGATGCGGCTCATTCCGGGCGACCCCGCCGCTGCGATTGCGGGAATGTCGGCAACCGCGGATCAGCTGGCGCTGATCCGCAAGGACCTCGGGCTGGATGAGCCGTTCGTGGTGCAGCTCGTCAAATGGTATGGTGGGCTGCTGCAGGGCAATCTCGGGCGGTCCATCCTGATGGGCCAGGACGTGCTTCAGGTCACGCTCATCCGGCTGCCGGTGACGATCGCCTTGGCGATGTATGCGCTGGTGCTGACCTTGCTGCTTGGGATGGTAAGCGGGATCGTGGCGGCGCTGCGCCAGAACACGCTGGTGGATCAGCTGGCCATGGTGTTCTCGATGATCGGCATTTCGGTGCCGAACTTCTTTCTCGGGCTGCTGATGATCCTGTTGTTCGCCGTATATCTTGGGTGGCTGCCGACCGGGGGATACATTCCCTTGTGGCAGGACCCGATCGGATGGCTCCGGACCTCGACCATGCCGGCGCTGTCGCTGGCGCTGCTGCAGATGGGGCTGCTGGCGCGGATTACGCGATCCACCATGCTGGAAGTGCTACGCCAGGACTATATCCGAACTGCCCGGGCGAAGGGGTTGCCGCGGCGGATTGTGGTGGTGAAGCACGCGCTGACAAACGCGCTGATCCCGATCACGACCGTGGTGGGGATTATCATCAGTCTTTCGATTTCAGGCGCAGTTGTGACGGAGAGCCTGTTCTCGATTCCCGGCATGGGCCAGTTGCTCACGCAGGCGGTGCTGAACCGCGACTACCCGATGGTGCAGGGGGGGCTTCTGCTGACGACGACTTTTCTGGTTCTGGTGAATATCCTCGTCGATATTGCCTATGCCATTCTTGATCCCAGGGTGCGCTATGAACGGTCCTGAACTGGTAGTGGCGCGGCCTGCGGTCGATGACGCGCCGCTTGAGGAGGAGTTCGAGGTCGCCGCCAAGCGGGAGGCGCCTTGGCGAATGACAGTGCGGCGGCTGTTCCGGCACCGGCTGTTCCTGATGGGGCTTGGCCTGTGTTCTATCATTCTGCTGGCTGGGGTGTTCGCGCAGCTCATCACGACAGCGGATCCGGTGCGCCTGGCAATGCGCTGGCGCTTTCGGGCGCCGGGTGCTGATGGATTTGTGTTCGGGACGGACAATTTTGGTCGGTCATTGTGGGCGCGCGTGGTCTTCGGGGCGCAGCTGTCGCTCTATATCGGATTTTCCGTCGTGCTGCTGAACGCGGTGTTCGGGACGCTGATTGGAGCTGCGGCGGGGTATTTTCGGAAGCTGGACAATGCGTTGATGCGGGTAAACGACGCCATGATGGCGTTTCCCGCAATCCTGTTGGCGATTGCCATCACCGCAGTACTGGGTGCATCGACATTCAATGCGATCTTGGCGCTCTCGATCGTTTATATTCCACGAACTGCGCGCATCGTGCGGGCGAGCGTGATTGTGCTGCGTGAGATGGAATATGTGCAGGCAGCGGTAGCGGCGGGGGCAGGGCATTGGCGCATCCTGCGGCGGCATATCCTGCCAAACGCCATGGCGCCGCTGATCGTGCAGCTTTCGTTCCTGTTCGCCTATGCCGTTCTGTCGGAGGCAACGCTGTCGTTCCTGGGGCTGGGCGCAGTGCCGCCAACGCCGACGTGGGGGAACATCATGGCGGAAGGTCGGCAGTATCTTGTCGAGGCCCCCTGGATCATTACGATCCCCGGCATTGCGCTGATGATCACGGTGATGGGGTTGAATCTGCTCGGAGACGGGCTGCGTGACGTGCTCGACCCGAGGCTCAGGATTCAGCAATGAGTTTACTTGAAGTCAGGAATCTCACCACCGCTTTCCAGACAGAGCGGGGAGAGGTGACCGCCGTGGAGGATGTGAGCTTCGACGTTGGCGAGGGGGAAATCCTTGGCATCGTTGGAGAGTCTGGCAGCGGAAAGAGCGTGACGGCGCTCACGATCATGGGCTTGCTGCCGCAACCGCCGGCCCGGATCGCGGCTGGGTCGATACGGTTCGCTGGCGACGAACTGACGACCATGCCTGAGCGGCGCATGGAGGAGATCCGTGGGTCCGGTATTTCCATGGTGTTCCAAGAACCGATGACATCGTTGAACCCGGTGTTCACCATCGGCGAGCAGATCATGGAGACGCTGCGCGCGCATGAGCGGCTGACCCAGCGCGAGCAGTATTCCCGTGCCGTGTCGATGCTTGACAAGGTTGGTATACCTTCTGCGGCGAAGCGGATGTCGGACTACCCCCACCAATTGTCGGGAGGGCAGCGGCAACGGGTGATGATTGCCATGGCCCTGGCCTGCAACCCCAAGCTTCTGATTGCCGATGAGCCGACAACGGCCTTGGACGTGACGATCCAGGCGCAGGTTCTCGATTTGCTGATGGATTTGCGTGATGAACTCGGCATGGCGATCATTGTGATTACGCACAATATGGGCGTGATTGCTGAGACGGCTGACCGGGTTCTGGTGATGTATGCCGGCAGGATCGTGGAGCAGGCTTCGGTTGTGGAGCTGTTCGAGCAGCCTCGCCATCCCTACACGCGCGGGTTGCTCTCTTGCGTGCCGACGCTGGAGCAGGAAGCGGAGCGCCTGGTTGCAATTCCGGGGTCGTTGCCGGAGCCCGCGCGCCGTCCTCCGGGATGCAGGTTCGCGCCACGATGCCGGTTCCGGGTGGAGGCCTGCCGTAGTGCAATCCCGCCATTGGTGGAAGAACAGCACGGCCATTTCGTTGCGTGCATTCGAACAGGGGAATTGCTGCCCAAGGTGATGGCATGATGCCGCTGATCGAGTTTTCGGGTTTGTCGAAGCATTTTCCCGTTCGATCGGGCGGCTTGTTTCGTCGAACTGTCACGCCGCTGAGGGCGGTGGACGATGTGTCGTTGTCGATCAACAGCGGAGAAACGCTGGGGCTGGTGGGTGAAAGTGGTTGTGGGAAGTCGACGCTAGGCCGCCTGTTGATCAGACTGATGGAACCGACAGGGGGGAGCATTCGGTTCGACGGCCAGGAAATCACCGGATTGAACGCGAAGGCGATGCGGCCTCACCGAAAGGCGATGCAGATTGTCTTTCAGGATCCCTATGGAGCTCTCAACCCGCGCATGATGGTGGAAGACATCGTCATGGAGCCGTTGTTGATCCATGGCGCGAAGCCGGACGCTGACAGCAGGCGGCTCGTGGGAGAAATGCTGAAGCTTGTCGGGCTGCCGACAAGGGCGCGCGATAGGTTTCCGCACGAGTTTTCGGGTGGGCAGCGGCAGCGTGTAGGTATTGCGCGGGCCTTGGTATTACGGCCGCGCTTTGTGGTGTGCGACGAGCCGGTGTCGGCATTGGATGTTTCCGTGCAGGCGCAGATCGTGAACCTGCTCCAGGATTTGCAGAGGGAGCTCGGACTAACCTACCTGTTCATCGCCCACGATTTATCGGTCGTGAAGCATATCTCCGATCGGGTCGCAGTGATGTACCTGGGTAAGGTCGTGGAGGTTGCGGACAAGCGAGCCATCTACGCCAGCCCACAGCATCCCTATACCCAGGCGCTGATCGGTGCCGTGCCTGTGCTGAATCCGCGGATACGGGGGCGGGGGAAGCGGCAGCGGATTTCTGGTGACATTCCGAGCGCACTCAACCCTCCCTCCGGTTGCCGCTTCCACACACGGTGTCCGCACGTGATGCCGATCTGCAGAGAGGTGCCACCGCCCTTGCTGGAAACGGCACCGGGTCACGGTGTGGCGTGCCACCTGATGACGCAGACAAGAGCCTGAGCAAAGGGACGAAGCAATGTCGGACGCTGCCCGTTCGCGCCTGATACCCGAGGTGGATTTTAATGCGGAGGGCAAGCAGACCGGCTTTGTGCGGCTGTTTCATTCCGTGCATAGCTCCGCGTATGGCTTTATCCCCATCCCGATTGTTGTGATCAAAAATGGGGCAGGGCCCACGGCCCTCTTCGTTTCCGGCAATCACGGGGACGAGTATGAAGGGCAGGTTGCGCTATCCAACTTGGCCAAGTCGCTTGATCCATCCCAGATCAAAGGGCGCGTGATCATTCTGCCGATGGCAAACTTCCCTGCCGCGATGGCAGGCCGACGCACCTCCCCTCTCGACGACGGAAACCTGAACCGAACTTTCCCGGGAAATCCCGATGGCACGGTGACGCAGCAGATTGCGTTCTTTATCGAACATGTGCTGATCCCGATGGCCGATGTGGTCTGCGACCTGCATTCCGGTGGGTCGTCGCTGATGTATGTGCCGTGCGCGTTGATCAAGCGAGTGTCGGATGCGGCTCGCCATGCGCAGCAGATCGCGTTGCTGCGGGCATTCGGGTCGCCGCTGGCGTATGTTTCCGGCGGCGGAAATGGAACGGGCACTGACAGCACGCTGATGGGTGGCGCGGAGCGTGCAGGAAAGCTCGCCGTAGGCACTGAGTTGGGTGGCTCCGGCCAGGTGACACCGGCGGCGCTGCGGATCGTCGAACGGGGCTTGCGCAATGTGCTGGTGCAGATGGGCATCCTACCCCGGAAAATGAGGCTCAAGGGCGAAGACACCCGGTTTCTCAATGTGGGCGGGCCGGACTACTTCGTGTACGCTCCAGACAGCGGCGTCTTTGAGCCTGTCGTTGAACTCGGCGACGAGGTGCGGAAGGGGCAACTTGCGGGGCGCATACATTTTCCGGAGACCCCCTGGGCCGAAGCGGTGGAGTTTCGCTTTGGGCGTGAAGGGTTCGTGCTATGCAAGCGGGTGCCTGGACGGACACACCGAGGCGATTGCCTGTTCCACCTGGGAACCGATACACTGCTGGAGTAGGTGAGGCGGGCGGTGCTGGCGCTGGATCGCCTTAAGTTGATCTTCACACCTGTTTAGCGGTGCTGATGACTAGTGCCGCTGCAGACCATCGTGTGATATGAACCGGTATCCTTTCACGAGGGGTGGGACCATGCATCGCTTGCTTTTCGCCTCTGTTGTGATTGTGCCTAGCCTGCTGTTCCCCGGGTACGGTGCACAGGCACAAGGCACACCTTCCGCAGATCAGATCATCCGTGCATTGCGGCCAAGCGGTCCGCTGCAGACAGGTGTCCGGGGCATCCGCCCATCGTCGCCTGCGGCTGCGGTGCCTGCTGCCAGCGATCCCCGACCAGCGGCTACAGGAACGGCCGCCGCCATGCCGGCGATGCCTGCAGCTGGTTCATCTGCCTTGCCTTCAGTGCAACCAGTAGCACCGTCGCAGCAAGCTGCTGCGCCGTCGATCGACCTAACGGTCCAGTTTGAAAGTGGATCCGCAGAACTTACGGCGGATGCCATGCGGACTTTAGACGAGCTAGGCCGAGCGCTCAGCAGCGAGGCACTGGCGGCCTTCCGATTCCGAATAGAAGGACACACCGACACGACGGGATCTCGTTCGACAAACATGAGTTTGTCTCAAGCCCGCGCGGCCAGGGTGGCAGACTACCTGCAAAATCGATTTGGTGTTTCGAACACACGGCTGGATCCAGTGGGCCGTGGCCAGGAAGCACTCAGGGTGCAGACGCCTGATCAGACACCTGAGCCGCGCAATCGCCGCGTGCAGGTGATCAATATCGGTGCCTGACTGGCCTCGGATTTGGTTGCGGTTCATGCGTGATCGGTCGCGCGGATGACAGAGGGGTCTACGCCCAATCTGCCGCCAGAGGGGCAGGCGTCGACACGCCCAGCACGAAACCGCCAGTATGGCCGACCCGCAGACCGCCCGCTGATACCCGCCGGCGGCGGAATTCCGCCGATTTTTCGGATGATTGCGCTTCTTTGCGTGATGATCGTCGGGGTGGTTGGCTGGTTCTTGATGCGCGAGAAGAACCCCCAGCTGGACGTTTATTTGGGGCCGGGGGCTGGGAAAGAAAGCCCTGGGATTGCGGTGCGGCTGGCTGATGAAGCCGAGATCCTTTCCTACATCGGGGACGGAGTGTCGGTCTTCAGGTTCGCATCCAATAGGCGGGTGTTGGTGCTGGACTTCTCGTCGCTGCTAGAACAGGGTTTGATGTTGAACCGCGTCGCGGCGCTCGTGGAGAAGGCGGGGCTTCCCAGGGATCGCGTGCTGAACGACACTGAACTTGAAGCTGCCATCCTTGCCGCTGGCGACACGATGGAGACCTACTATATCGGTCATGACTATCAGGCAGCGGACCTGAACCGCTTTTTTGTGTTGGCTGATCGCGACGGCGTGCGGCTCAGGCCGCAGGAAGATTGGCTACGGCAAGTCTTGCGGCAAGAGGGTCTACTTGGGCCCGATGCGCGTGGTGCCTTGATCTCGGTTCCTCAGGCGGGCGCAGGGCATGGAGTGGATGCCGCGATGCGGGCGGGGATCCTTCGGCATGAGTTGTCGCATGCGGAGTTTTTCACCAGCCGTGACTACGCGGAATATGTGCGCAGGTTTTGGCGGGACAGCCTGGGCGATGAGGGCCGGTCTGCCTTCAGGCGCTATCTTGCGACCCAAGGCTACGACCCGGCAAATGAAGACCTGATGGCGAACGAAACGCAGGCCTATCTGATGCACACAACCGATCCACGCTTGTTCAGTGCTGCATCGCTTGGTGTTGCCGTGGAGGTCTTGGGCCGATGGCAAGCCGAATTTCTGCTTGGCATGCCAAATGGCTGGCTGCGGGATGCGTGTGTTGCGACGCTTCCATCAGCGGGCACGGCGCTGCGCAGACCGCGGCGTGGGCATCACCGCGGTTCGGTTTCGATCAGAATTGCCCGGGTGCCAACGCGCACCCCGCGCCGTATCGCGTCGTCGAGGGCGGCTTGAAGGTCGCGTAGATAGGTGTCGGCCTTGTCGCCGCTTGGCCGTGGCTTGGAAAACAAAGGCTCTGATGAGATCGTGATGATCATCATGTCAGCCCCGTACGGCGGACCGACCTGCCATCCGATTTCCTCCGGCTTGCATTGGCATGTTGCGGGGTCGCCGATGTAGATGGTGGCGCGCGCGGGAAGTTGCCGCGACTCCATGCCGCTCAGTTTGTGCGACTGCAGCGGTTCACCTGGAACAACAATGTCGATCTGGCGCGCTTCGTTGCTGGGGTAGAGGTGCACGAGTGCGCCATCATTGCTGATATAGGAAAGCTGTACGTAGCCGGCGTATTCTGGCATTGTGAAGCGCGGGACGATATTCTCGTCCTCGTGCAGCGTGGTCTGGCTTGTTCTTACCCCCAAATCAATGTCGGGCATGCCGGTTCCAAACGGGCGTTCTGGGTCGTGTCCCCGGGCGTGGTGTAGGAGCGGTGGGTAAGTCGCCCGCCGTAGCGACCGCCGAGAGTCTGGCGGAGGCGGGCGACTTATCCACGGCGGTGGTCGCCGTGGCAGTGCTGGGTAGGGTTGGGTTGCGAGACACAACTCTCACCCAAGGACCTCCACGATGACCGATGACAAGATCGCCCTTCGCGCACTGCTGGAGAAGGGCTCTGACACAACGTTCCTGCGC